>JAAKFV010000003.1 GCA_011064875.1 Candidatus Anoxychlamydiales bacterium
TCTTTTATGCTCTTTGTTAGTTATATCCATTGTGTAACGTTTTGTGTTAACAGACATCATCTATTCTCCTTTATTTCTAATGATATCCAAAATACTACGGCACTGCAAGCAGTAAAGCAAATTTCTTTATCTCATCCAATTGATTTATTAATTGAAACTCTTTATTCATCACATTAGATTTCACAATTTTTACACATTGCATAAAAATAAACAGCAATATATTACAAAAAGCTACAAAAGAAAAAATTTGCTTAACATATTAAAAGTTATTTTGTTATAGTTTGTAGCTTGTTGTGGATTATTGTATTAAAACCGAATCATAATCAGGGTGTTGTTGGTTCGAGTCCGACTACCGCTATTTTTGTTAACCTTTGATTTTCAGCTAATTAAGAATAAAATTAATATCGATAAAAGTTCTTCTTCAAGGCACACTTAAATTATTAATTTAAAAAACTTGTAAATTTATTGTAAAAATAGTTTTCTAACAAAGGTACTCGCTTGACATTATTGTGTACCTTTATTAGAATAAGTTTTATGAGAAAGCATAAATATTTACACAAACTTCAACTCTTTTTAAATCGTCCTTTTTTTACGGCTAAAGAAGCTAAAAAAGGTGGCATCCCTTCATATGAATTAAGTTATTTTTGTAAAATTGGCATAATAGAAAGAATTGCTAGAGGAATTTACAAATCTGTTAAATATGATCTAAAAGTTGATTTTCATCTAGAAGAATTAGTGTTGATTGCTTCAAGTATTTCGAAAGGAGTAATATGTCTTATTTCTGCATTATGTCTTTATGATTTAACTGATCAAATGATGCATGAATATTGGATTGCAGTTCCTAATTCTTCTAAACCTCCTAAACGTCCTCATACTCGAATTATTCGAATGAGAAATATGACTCTTGGGAAAGAAAAAATAAAGTTAGGAAAATATTCATTAAATATTTTTAATCGAGAAAGAACTATTATTGATTCATTTCGTTTTTTAAATAAAGAAATAGCAATAAAAGCTTTGCAAGCTTATTTATCTCCAAAAGGTGAAAATAAACCTGATTTAATAAAACTACAAAAATATGCTAAATTGCTTAGAGTTAATATTAATGATTATATACTTAGCTTAACAACATGAATGAAAATCTAGAAAAATCTATAAAAGCGAAGCTTAGGCAAATAGCTAAAATTGAAAATAAAAATCCTTCAATACTTTTGCAGAATTTCTTTTTAGAAAGATTTTTGGTTCGTCTCTCTTATTCATCTTATTGTGATAATTTTGTTCTAAAAGGAGGTCTTTTATTATCAAAATATATTGATATTGGCAGACAAACACAAGACTTAGATTTTTTTGCTAAAAATTTAAAAAACAAGACAAAAGTCATTGAAAATATTTTTCAAGAAATAGCTTATATAAAAACAGAAGATGGCATAATTTTTAAAGATATTCGAGCCAGTGAGCTTTTTCATCCTCATATGAATTATCTGGGAGCTCAAGTTTCAATGTTTGGATATTTTGGTAAAATACGAGCTAAACTTAGCATTGATCTTGGTTTTGGGGATGTTGTTAAAGAAATCAAAAAAGAGATTGTTTTAATGAAAAGCTCCAAAGGGCCTCTTTTTGAAAATTCAATTACACTAAATTGTTATCCTCGTGAGTTCATTTTTGCTGAAAAATTAGAAACAATTATTTTTAGGGGAGCTGCGAATAGTAGAATGAAGGATTTTTATGATGTTTATCTCATGATGTTAGAAGACAAAGGTATAGAGAAAAAAGTTCTTGAAAGTGCTATTTTAGAAGTTTTCAATCATAGAAAAACTCCATTAAATATTCCTATTTCTTTTTCAGATGCTGATTTTTTTCATTTAGAAATTTATTGGAAGGCTTTTTTTCAAGGATTAAATCTAAAAGCGATAAGTTATGCTATCCCTAAACAAATTACTGAAATAGTTTTCGAAATAAATAAATGGTTAAAAATAAATACAGATTTATCTAACAAATAATGATTATAAAAAAACATATATTTCATGACATAGTGGTGACACACTAAGAGTCTATATTCATCATTATATTTCATGACAAATCATTTGCCCAAATAACAAAGTCATTCTATTATAGTGCTGTAAATTACTGATGAGTAATGAGGTATTAGGGATTAACTCGGAGTCATAATCCGGGTGTCGTTGGTTCGAGTCCGACTGCCGCTATTTTGATTCTTAAGAACTAAGAAATCGCAAGTGATAATTTCATGTGGGGTTCAAATTCGAATTAGAAGCGCTCTAAAAATACTTCTTTCTTATACAATCTCATATAATCTTATATAGTTAAAATATAACATTCTTAAACTCCTGTTTATAAAGTGTTTAGTTTTTGCGTTAGCAAGATAGAACATGCGAAAATTGACGTTTATTATACAATCTTATATAATCTTATATAGTTAAAATAAAAGGTTCTTATGGTTAAAAATCGTTTTGAACAAAGATTAAATTCTCTATCTTCTGAGCTCTGGACAAAAATAGCACAAATTGACGAATTAAAAGGACGATGGATTGCTGGTATTCAGCTAAGCTCTCAAGTTCTGGGCCGTCTAAAGCGTTCTATTCTGATCACTTCTACTGGTGCATCGACTCGCATTGAAGGAGCTCGACTATCTGATGAAGACGTAGAAAAACTTATGCGTGGCTTAGACATTCAAAAATTTACTGATCGTGACAAACAGGAAGTGAAAGGCTACTTTGAGCTGTTGGAAAATGTTTTTAATTCATGGAAATCTATTAAATTATCAGAAAGTACAATTAAACATTTTCATAAAGAACTTTTAAACTATGTAAAAAAAGATAAAATTCATCGAGGGGAATATAAAAAAAATGAGAATAAAGTACATATGATCGACAAAGCTGGCAAATCTATTGGAGTTCTCTTTGATACAACCAAAGCTTTTTTAACCCCAAAAGAGATGCAAGAATTAGTAGAATGGACTAGAGATGCTTTTCTTGAAAAAAAAAATCATCCTCTTTTGATCATAGCAAATTTCATTGTTGAGTTCCTGCAAATTCACCCCTTTCAAGACGGCAATGGACGACTTAGCCGTATTCTGACAAACTTGCTTTTGCTCAAAACAGGTTATTTGTATATGCCTTATGTTTCACATGAAAAGCTAATAGAAGATAACAAACCTGATTATTACATGGCGCTTAGGAAAAGCCAAAAAACTTTCAAAACCTCTCATGAAACCATTACATCTTGGCTGGATTTCTTTTTAGAAATTTTGCTTCAACAATCAAAAATAGCCATAGAACTTCTTTCACAAGAAAACATTGAAAAAATTTTATCTGTTAAACAATTAGCTATATGGCAATATCTCCAAACCGTTGATGAAGCTACACCAAAAGAAATAATGCAAAAAACCAAAATATCCCGACCTACTGTTAATCAGGTACTTGATAAATTAATTCGCCTAAAAAAAATCGAACGTCTTGGCCTCGGTAGAAGCACAAGATATCGTAAATTATAAAAAAAGTGACAAATGCTATTTTGAAAAAATTAATCTCAGTTATATTAATTTTATCAATTGGTTCTTATATTTCATGGTTTTTGATAAATAAACATAACAAATATTTATTTAAAGAAACTTTTGTTAAAGAATTAAACAAAAAAGTTTTTAAATCTAAAATTAAAGATAAACCTCCAACGTGGATGATTGAACAAATTCAAGAAGAATTTGAACCTTTTGTTTCAAATGGCATCACATCTAAAAGAGTAGATGAGACATTTAAAAAAATAAGAAAGACTTTTCTCTGCAATGAAATAATTCGTTATCGTATTATAAATAATGAACTTTTTCGTTATTTTAATAATGCTGAAACTGTATCTCTAAAAGATAGTTCTCTTGAGAAAGCTATAAAAACCATATTGTATTTTGAACCTATAAAAGATATCGATATTATTATTTCTCACCAAGATGGTATTCCCATTGGAGAACAATCTGAGGGATTTTATATTACAGAAAAAGAAGAGATGCAAGCACCGATTTTATGTTCTGCAAAAAAGAAAGATTTACCCTTAGTAATTTTAATCCCAGATTGGCGCTCCATTTCCAGATGGTGGTGTAAAGAAATAAAATGCGTTTTAAAGGCTATTGATAAAAATAGCTGGGAAAGTAAAAAAAATTATGCTTTTTGGAGAGGGAGTTTAACCAATGGTATTCGCTCGAAATTATGCAAGATGGCGCTGCAATATCCAAATCATTTATATGCGAAATTAAATGCAAAAGTTGAAAATAAGGATTTGCAAACACAACTAGAACAAGAGGGGATTTATTGTGCTAAAGGGTGGTATCCTATGGAAAAGATACTAGAAAATAAATATTTACCCCTAATGGATGGAGTTATGTCAGCAGCTCCAGCCTTTCAGTCTCGTTTATTATCTAATTCTTTAACTCTAAAGCAGGATTTTCCTGGGGTTCAATGGTTTTTTAAGCCATTGAAACCTTACGTTCATTATGTTCCTTTAAAACATGATATTAGTGATTTGATAGAAAAGATTGAATGGGCAAAAAAAAATGATAATTTATGCAAAGAGATCTCTAAAAACGCTACTGATTTTGCTTTGAACAATTTAACGTTTGAAGATGTTTATCTTTATTTATATCTCGTTTTAAAAAAATATTCTTCTCTATCTTTAATAAATAGTGAAGAAATAAAAAAAGATATAAAAAATGATTCTAACTGGATTAATATTCAAAAAAGAGAAAAATTGAAAAAGAAATTATTAAAAAGCAGCTTTAGAAAAGTCTGTAATTTTGCTACCCCTGATTTTTAAAAATAATATATATATTTTTTTCTTTAACGACTTGTTAAGTTTCTAGAAAATCCATTTAACAAATTTTATATTTTTCCATTCTATTGATCTATTAATTGAAACTCTTTATTCATCACGATAAATTTTTACACAATTGGCTAAGAATAACAAGCAACATATTACAAAAAGCTACAAAAGAAAAGTTTTACTTAACATATTAAAATTTATTTTGTTGTATTCTTAGATTTATGTGGATTATTGTTTTAAAATGGGATCATAATCCAGGTCGTTGGTTTGAGTTAGACTGCCGTTATAAATTTCTTAAAAAGCTTTGTCTTAGAATTGTTTAAAAAAAAAATGAGCAATATTTTTTATATATTGCTCATTTAATTGATTAAATCTTAATTAGATTATTTACTCATCATCTGCAGGATCCGTAATATCAGCCATTCTCGCTCTTGATCCTGATCTAGGCGATGCTGGTTCTGCTGGTGCCGCCGGAGCAGCTGGTGCTGCGGCTAAATCAGCCGGTATAAATGAAGCTGTTTCTACTGGTACTGATTCTACTCGTGGTGCTGGTGCATATGCAGATGGATCTGCTGCTGCATTATTTTCATCACTAATGTACTTTCTCCAAAGCCTACTACCTAAACTTTTTATCCAACTAGCTGGTTTTGATCCAAGTCCAATTAAGGCAGGTCCAGAAATTGATCCAAGGAATATTGCTGCTGTTGATGAAATTTTAACAGACGTTAGGGTTGATATTAATACTGAACCAAATCCAAATGTACCTCCTCCTATTAATGCAGCTAAAAGAGCTTTATCCCATTTTGTTACGTTACCGGTTTTATACCAATCTTTGGCTCTTTTTAATAATAAATATGAACCCATTGTTGAGCCTAAACTACTAGTAACTCCTAAAGTAAGATTTAAAGCTCCTCCTACAGAAACGAAATGAAAAAGTGAAGTTACACCTCCTGCAACTCCAAAAGCTGTTAATCCTACAGTTAAGGCGATGAGTACAATGGCTTTTATTCTATCCTTCTCTGTTTTAGTAAATGGCTGGTCACCAGCTTTTGAAAAATGATCAGAATGTAACGGTGCTGGCTTTGCAGTAGGACTACCGTATGCTGGAACTGGACTAGTTGCTGACATAATAAATTCTCCTTTTTTTTTAATTATTAAATTATTAGTTTCTTATTAATTTAACTTTATTTATATGTTTTAAATTATCAACTATTATTATATTCAATTATTAAATTTTAGTAAAGAAATATTAAGTTTATAAATAAAAAAAATATAAATTATTACATATAAAAAACAACCTTTACAAGAATCTATAATGATTAAATTATTTAATTTTTATACTTAAAAATTTAATTTAACATAGTTAAAATAAAAATATTAATATAATAACTAGAATATTTTTTTGAAATATTAAGCGAAAGTTAAAAAAAGGGGAGAAAGGTGGGTGAATATCATTCAAATTTTTACTTGATTAAAAGGCTATAGATTGAAATTAGTCATTAATAACCTATCTACTCAATTCAAAAACCACAAAAACCTCTAAACAGCAAATCTTGGTATAGAATCGACAAGCTCATCTATAGCGCTAATTATCCTATCTCTTACTGATATAGCACGCGCTCTCGCAAAGTCTTTACAACCATTGATAACCCCTTGAAAAAAGAGGGTAAAATGGTTATATGCAATTCTATCGATCAAGCCTATTGATAAACCAAACATATTATAGGCAATAAAGGGAAAAATTAGCGCTACAAACCAAGATAGTGCTTTTATAGCCACAGAATAGACAATAGCTCTAATAGGGTCATTTAAGACCTTATGTAATGGATCTAGCCAATAACCCTTAAGATCATCTTGTATCATTTGTGATATTCTCACATCTTCAGCGTCTACTCTAGGCCCCAGTACAGGGGCGGGAGCTGCAGCTGCCATGTTTTGGCCTCCATAAATTTAAATTCCGTAAGTATATAAAAAATGTTTTTAAATACTATAGAAATATTTTTATTTGATTAATTAATCTTATGGAAATATCTAACAATCAATAGTTTATAGAATGAGATATCTCCTTGATTTTAAAGAACTTAAACGAAGGTTAGGATTGATCTTTCAAATAGAGATTTATTGACTTATTTTCAAGACAACATAACGTCTGATAATACATGTTATGTTATACAAGAAAACTTTTTATCGATTGCCAAAGCAATATTTTACAAAGTTAAAAGTGATCCCAGATTCACATCAATTTACTTTACTTATCTATAAAGTCCATATGGAGTTTGAAGAATATCTTTATGCCCCTGCATTGCGTCTGTAACATTACTAAATTCTCTAGATTTTTCAATATATTCGTCATCTACTTTAACTTTAGATGGCTCTATCTCTAATTCCAAAATTCGAAAAATATCTTTTCCTGGTGTAGTTGCTTGCACAATGGTAAATTTATTTTTACTATCTGCATTTGGTAAAATTATATAAACGCCCTTTTCCCTTCTTTGCAAACGAGATTGAGCTCTTTCAATATCTAGATCATCTCTATAAGCTCTATTTTTCTTAATCTCAGCTATTTGAGCCTCTGTCTCAGGCTCGTACTGTAAACTAGAGCCTTTTAATGATACTGAAGCCATTTTTTACTCCTTTTATATTAATTGTTTTATTAAAATGTAATTCATTCAATTTCAAAAGCTTAGCTATCAATAACATCAGATTTTTAATATTTAGTATTTAAGTTGTTAATAATAAGACGCTTAAATCCGCAAGATTTAGAAAACCTTGGACTAAAAAATAGTAATTTCAGGAGTATAATGCTCCTTTACCAAATGTTCTGCTGTAGGCTCTTTAACTTCTATATTTTCTTTTAAGGGTAAATATCTAAAAGATAGTTTTCTGGAATTTTCCATATTGCATTCAAGAGGAAGTCTCCAATCCAATACACACTCATATATATCAAAAACACCTTTATACGTTCGGAGACCGGGATTGGCTGTCATAAAAACCCACTTTTTTTTAACTTTATAAAAAGTTTTCAAAACTATATGTCGATTGACTAACAAGTGACAAGTAAATATTTTAATTTTTTACTACTTTTTCATATAAGCTGCTAATGTTTAATTATTTATACAGAGAGATTAGAAAAATTATTCCCAAAAATTATATCCATCATCTTTATCTTCTCTAACTTTACAAGGAGCAGACTTATCTTTATCTTCTTTGGTAGAATCACTCTCTTTAGCGCTAGGAGCTTTAGTTTTTTTAGTAGAAGTAGTTGGTATTTTAGTAGGTGTTGTAGTTTTTTTAGTTGTTGGCGTTTTTGAAGTATCTACTTTTGTAGTATCAGTTTTAGTTTTACATTTATCACATGCATTAGTTTTTACAGCCTTTTTCGTACAGCAAGATGGCTTATCTTGAGAAACTGGCTGAGGTTGGGTGCTTTTAGGCTCTTCTTGAGAAACATCTATTTCAGTGGTAGTTGAAGTTTTATCATTAGTTTTTGTAGCTCCATCTTCACTATCCGTTTTCTTAGTAGTCGTTGTAGAATCAGTTGTAGTAGAAGCTGGCGTTGCAGGACTTAATGCTGCTGGAGTACTATCTTTAGAAGTTGTTGTAGTTGATTTTTGCTCATTTAAAGGAGCTATCATAGTATGTTCATTTTTTGGCCACTCTTCTTTATCATCAGTATATTTTTGTCTTTTTTCTTCTTGTCTTTTTTGCTTTTCATCATCTATATCAAACGTATATTTATAAAAATTATTCCCCCACCCTATTAAATGCCCTGATTCAAAAACTACGGGAGTAAAATTTCTTGTAATTAGTTTTGATTGTCCAAGAAGTGTTCTCTCAGTTATGTAATACCAGACTTCATAGATCTTGTTTTGAGATATTTTCTCTTCAGTCTTATATGGATATCCCATAGTATCAAGAACTTGTTGCTGTGTCATGCCAATTGCTAAAGATAACAAATTGATTCTATTTTCTTCAGAAATAGCTCCTGTTTTAATAGGATTTTTAAAACATCCATTTAATGAAAATATCAGCAGAATAAATAAAGTCAGCCTTTTCATAATAAAACTCTTCTTTATTTTTTATATATATCAAGTCCTATTTATTGAAAATTAAATTAATTAAGAAAAGCTTTATTCGAAATTTTCTTTTTTATATTTTACCTGTTTTTTTAAACTTCTTTTTCTTTTTTTACGGGACGTTTTAATATAATTTTTTTTCTCTTTTTCCTTTACGTAAAAGGCCACAATACCAAAAGGAGGCTGCTCAATTAACCTTGTTTGAAAAAGCTCAAAACGACCCTTTAAAGCTTGAGAGAGGGTTTCATTGAAGAGTTTGAGATTTAATTTAATTGTATTTTCTGAAGACTCTTTGGTGGATCTATTTGGATTTATTCCATCTAATGATTTTTTGTCGATAAACTCCTTTGGATTTTTATAAGAGCTTTTTTGACTAAAGTTATGTTGAGCTATTTTCACGAAACTTAAAACAAGTTTTTCTTGCTCATTTGAAAAACTTGGACTTTTAGATGAGCTTTTAGAAGTTTCAAGAATAGCTTTTTCTTTTGGATCGTTTAGATTTCTCATCTGATTACTATCTAATGATTTTGAGGGTTTGTTATTTGTAGCTTCAAAAACCTCCTTTTTGCCAGAGATATCACTATCTTTTCCCAATATCTCTGATATTTTAGTTTTTTCAATATTTGATATTTTTTTGATAAAATGAGTGCCATTTTTATATTCAGAGCCTTGAGATAGTCTAAAAAAATCTAAACCAAGTTTTTCAACATCTCTTTTTTGTAAATTAGCGCTATTTGCTAAACCATTAAAAGATTGAAAAAGATTGTTAAAAAGATGGGTTAATTTTTCTGAAGATGGATTTGTAAGCTTTATATCTAAAAAATTTATTACTGTCTCAAATAGATCTGTTGAAACACTTATAGAATCTATAGCTTTTTCAAAGTTCATAAGATGAATGTTTTTTGCTAAAAGCTTAACTTATAGCAGATAAATATTCAAATGAAGGATTCTATAACAATATTAATTATCAAAAAAATTAAAAGGTATAAACAAATAGTTCATCTTTGGAAGCCTTTAGCAGTTCTTTTCCATAGATTGCTTGGAAAACTGTTAATATTTGCTTATCTTTATATTCTGCAACGAGAACTGCTTCGAAACTCTCTTCTATTACTACTGGAGGTTCATTAGAGTTTTTTTTCTTAAAAGACAAAACCTCTGGCTTTTCTGGCTCGTCAGGAATTAATGCATTTGCAACTATATTACCAATAAAACCGACTATCCCTCCAATTGCGCCGCAAGACATATCTTTGAGACCCATGCCGCTTAGAAATTTATTTCCTAAAAATACTTTCATTTTTTATTCCTTTTATTACGTTATTATAATAAATATTATAACGTAATAGTTATTATTTTAATAGTTACTATTATATTTTTATTTAATTGTTAAATTAACACATAAAGCTTTAATAACAAGTTAATTGCAGCCGTGATATTATAAACTTAAGGAGCTAAAGATTAGAAGCTTACATTTCAATCACCCTAAGCTACTAAGCTTCAATGTTAAAAAAAACATTTAACGATGGAAATTATTTTACAAATCTGCTTTTATGAAAGAAAAAGTGGTTAAGATGATTATACACATAATAGCATATATCGTTGTAGGAATTCTCTCGGGACTCTTAGCTGGCCTTTTAGGCATTGGAGGAGGCATTATAATTGTTCCTTCTTTATTTTTTCTCTATACCTTTTTAGATGTTGGGATTGCTACGCCTATGCACTTAGCTGTTGGGACATCTCTTGCAATAATTACTGTCACATCTGTTGTGGCAATGTTTTTATATGAAAAACGGCAAGCTATTTTTTGGCATATTTTCAAAAACTTGAATATCCCTTTAATTATTGGGGGTTTTTTAGGTGTCTTTATTTCATATTTGGTATCAGGTGAATTTCTAGCTAAATTATTTTCAGTTGTAGCTCTTTTATTTGGCCTTTACTTTCTTTTTGCAAGAAAAGTTCATAAACGTTCTAAAAAACCTGAAAAAATTTTAACAATTTTTTTAGGATTAGTAATAGGTTCTTTAGCAACACTTTTAGGTATCGGCGGTGGTGTAGTTGGTATGCCTTTATTTATTATGCTTTTAAGAGTTCCTAATTATTCACTAATTGGAACGGCAGCAACAGCTACATTTATAACAGCTCTAGTTGGAACGCTCAGTTATTTAATAACTGGATTTAATATACTTGGAAATCCTCATAGTATTGGATACATTCATTTGCCATCGTTTTTTTCTATTGGACTAATTTCAGTATTTACTGTCTCTTTTGGAATAAAACTTGCTGACAAACTAAATGTAAAAATCTTGAAAAAGATTTTTGCTGTAGCTTTAATTGCGACTAGTATCTTTATGTTTTTCAAATAAATTCTTGTATTAAATCTTTATATTTATTATAAGTACGCTCCCTCTCATCCTTGAACTTAAGGAGGTCTTATGAGTGTAAATCCATCCACAAAAAATAATGAAATTAGCTCTTTTAGCTACGCTCAAGAGCTGGTAAAAGAAAATGGCAAAAACTTTTTAAAAATTATACGGTATTCATTTGAATGGACTCTGATATTTTTTCCGAATTTAGAGTCTAACTCGATCAATAATTTAGTAACCTTTGTTAAATCAGGAGAAAATGCTTTTGTTTTTCCAAATATAGGTCGATCGTTTTGTAAAATTTCAGATAGTCTTAAAAGCAATATCTCAAAACTTAGAAAACCTCTTTTCGATCTTATTTGGGATTTTTTTAAACTCTGTAAATCTTTAAAAAACTATAATATTCTAAATTTTGGAAAAAAAATATTTTTTTCTAGGTTAGAATTAATTGCAAATGTTTGCTCTTCTTATAACTCAGCAGAAGCTATCTCTTTTGAAGCAAAACAGCTTTATAAACTAAATTATGGAAATAATCAAAATTCACTAGATAAACGCTTAATAAGTTTTGAAGACAAAATAGATAGAGATCCTCGCGTACCTGATGATGTTAAAGTTTTAAGACGTCTTTTGAAAATGGTCGATCAAGTAGGGAAAATAGCCCTTGGAATACTATTTTTCTTAGCATTATTCATTGCTACCACAAAATTCTTTTTACCTATAGAAACAATAATCCTTATTTCAAACATTGGACATACAGCTTTTGAAAAAATTTACATCGAACCTCTTAAAAAAGAAGAAGAAAAATTACAAAAAAATTAATTTTTTTTCTTAAAAGTTAAAAACATCTTAGATATTATTTGAATGATTTTTCAAATAAATATAAAAAAAAACTTAAATTTAACTCTTATTTGATATATAACTATATAGCAAAAAAATTAAATTAAGGAGAAATATTATGAGCGCAGCAGCAACAGCTTCTCATTCTGTAAGCAGTCTGAGACCAACTAATCCAGTCCCAGAAGAAGAAAAAAAGTGTGAATCTAGTGTTTTTACAGTAATTGAAAGTATTATAAAAGAAAATGCTAAAAATGTCTTAAGAACAATTAGACAAGCTTTTGAATGGTTAAGACTTACATTTGAAAATCTAAAAGATAGCTTGTCAATTGCAAATTTAATTACATTCATAAAAATTGGAGAAAGTACATTTGCATTTGGAGACTTTGCAAGATCTATTATGAAAATTGGTCATAACGCTACTTCATTTGTAAAAATAGGCGTTGCAAAAACTATTTCTTCTTTTGCAGAAAACACTTTAGATCTTATGTGGGATGTTTTTAAACTATTCAAAGCTTTAAAAAATCCTATTTTTCCCATATTTAGTTTAGCTTCAAAAGTTTTTATTCCTTTGCAAGTTGTCGGAGGTGGTTGTTTTGCTCTAAGTTCTGCAAATAGAATATACAAGAATGTGAAAAGAGGAAATGAATCCATCAACAGGGTAAATGCAAATCCAGCTAGAGATCTTAAAACTCTTCAAAAAAATGATGCAACTATTTTCGCAAGAGT
This sequence comes from Candidatus Anoxychlamydiales bacterium, assembly GCA_011064875.1. Lineage (GTDB taxonomy): Bacteria > Chlamydiota > Chlamydiia > Chlamydiales > SM23-39 > JAAKFX01. Next base: position 12,821 of record JAAKFV010000003.1, read on the forward strand.
CTTTGAAACTGCAAAAAATATTTGCACATTCATAATTGGTTTTATGTTAGCTATTGGTTTTGCTGCACCAGGTTTAGTTTACTTAACTTTGGGAACATCCATATTAATTAGTGAAATTATGTCTAGCACTTTGCAAGCTAGCTTTAGATTTACTCTCTAGTTTGTAATAATTTGAGCAAAAGATTGATAAAGAGGTTTAAAAAATGTTAGATGACTGTCCATTTTGCAAAATTGTTAAAGGATTAGCGCCTTGCCATAAAATATGGGAAGATGATGATTTTTTAGCCTTTTTATCAATCTTTCCAAATACAGAAGGATTTAGCTTTTTAATTACTAAAGAGCATTATGATTCCTATATATTTAATCTAGAAGATGATCTTCTACATAAATTCATTTTGGCGGCAAAATATGTTGCAAAACTCCTCGATACAAAACTAGACGATGTTTCAAGAACCGGACTTATATTTGAAGGTAGTGGCATTGATCATGCCCATATCAAACTAATTCCGATGCATGGAACTGCAAATATCTCTAAATGGAACCCCACAACAACTTATTTAGATAAATATTTCAAAAAATACGAAGGCTATTTATCTTCACATGAATCACTCAGAAAAGATGATAAAGAATTAGAAAAAACAGCTAAAAAAATTAGACTTCAATAAAAGTTTTTTTTCGAACTATTAGGCCATTTATTAACGTGATACTCTAAGTTCATATCTTTATATTTTACAAAACAATAATTACAAAACCTTCTAGCTTTGCTTAAAATATCGCCTTCAGGGTCAGAAGAAACTAAATAAACATAAGATGCTATTAATACGATAATTAATATAATTCTTCTAATCATTTTATTTTCTTCCTCTTATTTTTTAAATTATTTTATATAATTATTATTTTCAATACTTTTTTTTATATTAAATTAGTATTAACTCAATCTAAATCTTAAGTTATTATTACTTAGAGATATATTAAAATTTAAAAAGATCGCTTTTATTAAGAGTTTAAATTAATAAAAAGGATCTGATGGGCGTAATATAAGAGTATATTACAATCTTTAAAATTATTACAAATTATTTAATAAAAAATTAATTTTGGAGGATTTGAGGATGTTTTTTAAACATTATAGATACTATTCTTGTCCAAATAAAATAGATAAGCATAGACATTATGCTTATGAGTATTATCACATTGAGACCTGTTGCATCTTGAATAAATATCAAAAAAAGTGAAGCAAAAGCTTTTGCACTTCTATATGCAAAAACATCTATGATTGCTTTAGCTCTATATTTTTCATCTGTTTTTAAAGGAATATAGAGCATCTCTCTAATAATACCAAAAAAAGAGTAATCTAAAGCCTTAATCGATGCAAAACTATAGGTTGCCATTGTAAATGATGGAAATATCAAAAATACAATGGAATTAAAAGCTAAAAATAGAGGAACTGAAAAATGCGATTTTTTAAATCCTAAAATATTGATTAGTAAAAATCCTCCAAAAAACTGAAATGCTGTTGAGATTAAATTAACCACACTTGTCAATTTACCTGTAAACGCTGTTCTAAAATCAACATTTGGAATGGCTTTTTCTAAATATACATTGAACTGATAATCGATAAAAGCTGTAGCTATTTGCATAGATATTACAATTAATAAAATAGATATTAAATATGGGGATCTTTTGATTAGAGAAAACCCCTCTTTTGGATTATCACTTTTCTTGGATTCTTGTTTTATAAAATCTTGCTTTGAAGCTGAGCTATTTTTTAAAGCTTTCAAATAGAATATAAAAACGAGTAAATAAATTGGAATAGACAGAAAAAAAAGATTTGTAGACTTTATTTGAACGGCAAAAAAACCAGATATCATACCACCTAAAACAGAACCTAGTCCCCCTAAACCAAACATAAAACCGTATAATAATTTAGCCTTTTGAGTATTTATAGTTGAATGAATCATCGACCAGACTTGTTTAAAAGCTAAAAGTATATAAAGATCTTTGAAGATAAATTGAAAAAAAATAATAACAGGTACTCTGCTTACAAATAAAGCTGTTAGAGTATTCACAACGATTATAGAAAATACAAAAACTAAGAAAGTTTTTAAACACCCGATAATCGGTAAAAATCTATTATATAAATATACTACAAGTAAATTGAATGGAACACTGAGTATCCAACAGTATGGAAAAGCCTTGCTTGAAAAGTTCGATAAAAAAATCGATGTACTAGCTGGCCTAACTATAGCATAGTCGCAAGATATAAAAAATACGGTCGCTAAAACACTTAAAATAAATACTTTTTGAGTCTTTTCAAACTCTAAAAAAAAGTTTTTAATACTCTTTATCATATACTATGAAGTTCATTAAACAGATCATAGTTTGGTGAATGTTCGCTTTTTTGCAAAGGCTTTTAATCAGACAAAAAAAATATTTTTTTATTATTAAAATATTTTTAACTTAATGAACCCTTGGAGCGCTTTCTACTATATAAGATGAAGTAACCTCTATAAATTCAGCTTTTCTTTGAAGTTCTTTTATTGATCTCGATCCACCATATGTTAATCCACTTCTAACCCCACCGAGCAGTTCATCTATTAATTTTTGAGCAGGGCCTATTATTTTTGCCCAAAAACTCACTCCTTCTGCTGTTGTTTTTTCTTTTAAACACCCAAAAAAAGCTTCTTGAAAATCTTTACTCGCCTGCCCTCTATATTTAGCTTCTATAGTTCCATTTTTCTCTCTTTTAGTAGCAGCGCTCTCTTTTGTTAAAGCAAAAAGCTTTCCAATCATTACAGTGCTAGCGCCAGCTGCTAAAGCAAGTACTACATCTCTACTTGTCCTAATTCCTCCATCTGCAATTAAAGGAACTCTGAGTTTTGCTGCGATTTCAGCGCATTCTTGAATTGCAGTAAATTGAGGAACTCCAAAACCTGTAATCATCCGAGTAGTACATACTGCGCCCGGTCCTATTCCAACTTTTACTGCATCAGCCCCTGCATTTACTAAATCGTGATAAGCAACAGCTGTGCAAACGTTTCCTGCTATTATCTCTTTATCTGGATGCTTTTTTTTGAGCTCTTTTATATAGTGCATCATCATATCAGAGTGGCCATGAGCAACGTCTATACAAACCCCCAAGGCTCCTAAATCTAAAAGTTTTCTAGTCTCATCTATCGTCTCTTTTCTGATACCTGATGATATAAAAATTTTGTTTGGAAACTTTTTTATACATTTAGCTTGATTCTCAAAGTTTGTGAATCTATGAAAAATAGGAATTGATCCATTTTTAATTAGTACCTCTGCTAACTCTTCAGATATTACTGTATCCATATTCGATGCTATAAGCGGCATTTGCAACTTTTGTTTTATAGTAAGCCATGACTCTAAAATAGGCTCTGTTCTAGATGGAATGTTATTGAATTGTGGAACTAAAGCTATATCGTCGAATGTATATCCTTTTTTCATTTTTTCTCCTAAATTAATACAAAAATTAAAAACATATCAGATTTTTTATTTTTTTGCATCCGTTAATTACTAGCTCTGATTTAATCTCTATGCTATATTAATCACTATGATTAGTGTTGTAATGCTTTGTAAAAACTCTTCTGATACTCTAAAGGTGGTTTTAGATGAACTACTAGATTTTGATGAAGTAATTTTAATAGATACAGGCTCTACTGATTCTAGCTTAGATATTGCTAAAAATTATAAAAATGTAAAAATCTTTTCAAAAACATTTGATGGATTTGGAAATTTAAGAAATTTGGGCGCTAAACTTTCTAAAAACGATTGGATATTAGCTCTTGATACAGATGAAGTAATATCCAAAGATTTAAAAAATGAGATTTTAAAAAAGCCACTAAATCCCAACAATATCTATAGTTTTTCCTTTCATAACTTTTACAACAACAGACTTATCAAATGTTGTGGCTGGCATAATGAAAAACACCTAAGACTTTACAATAAAAATAAAACGGGTTTTTCTAAAAACCTTGTTCATGAAAAGCTTTTAGAAAAAGATGTTAAAATAGAATATTTAAAAAGTTATGTTTCACATTACTCTTATAGAAAAACAGATGATTTTTTACAAAAAATGATAAAGTACACAACTCTTTTTGCTGAGCAAAATAAAAATAAAAAAAAATCCTCTCTTTCAAAAGCAATATTTCATGGACTTTTTGCTTTTTTTAAAAGCTACATTTTAAAAAAAGGATTTTTAGCAAAAAAAGAGGGTTTTATAATATCTATATACAATGCAAATGTAGCTTTTTATAAATATCTAAAACTCTCAGAAATCAACAAAAAAAATAAATGCTTTTAACATTTTCATATCACAGAATAAATTCAGATAAATATTCAAATTCTTATAAAATAATAGAAGATCACCTAACGTATATTGCAAAAAAATATAGAGTAGTCTTACCTAAAGATAAACTAAATCCTTTCAAATTAAACATCTGTCTTAGTTTCGATGATGCTTTTTATGATTTTTATAAATATGTCTATCCCCTCTTAAAAAAATTACAAATAAAAGCTATTTTAGCTATTCCCATAAAATATATCCTTGAATCAACTAGTGTTGATGATGAGATAAGACTAAATGTCCCCTATAAAGATGCTATGAAAAAAAATATCTATAAAACGCAAGCTCCTTTTTGTACATGGCAAGAAATTAAAGAGATGGTAGATTCCAATCTCGTTGAAATAGCCTCTCACTCATATAATCATATAAATCTAATCGATTCTAAAAATCTAGATCTAGAAATTATAAAGTCCAAAGAAATTTTAGAGAAAAAACTTAAAACTGAAATAACTACCTTTGTCTATCCTATGGGAAAATTTAACGAAGAAATTCATAAAAAGGTAAAAAAACACTATAAATATGCTATGAGACTCGGCTCAGCAATTAATTTTTCTTGGCAAAATATCTCTTCTATTACATATAGAATTATGAGTGACAATTTAAAAACAAAAAATGAAAATTTAAAACTAAAAAATTATATCTCTTATTTTTGGTTTTTCTTTTTAAACACTTTTAGAAGAAGATAAATTATGAAAAAAGATAAAATGCATAAGTTTTTCGATGATAAAGCTATGATTATTGATAATCTTAGATCAATAAAAAGCAATTTAGAAGAAATAGAAGAGATCTCACTTTTTGATCCAGATGAAGCTCTTTACAATGAAATCCTCTCTTTAATAGATGAAGCTAAAGCATCAGAGACTTCATCTGCTTTGGCTGAGATTATTCAAAAAGCGAAAGTAATTGAGGTAAAACTAGATAGCTGGTTTGCAAAAGAGGGAATTGAAACTCTAGAGCTTAGCTGGCCTGAGCTCTAATATAAGATATAACAATAGCGCTAGCCGCTGAAACGTTCAAAGACTGCAGTTTTCCTTGCATTGGAATAAAAATCTTATATTCTGCTTTTTTTAATAGTAGCTTTTGAACTCCTACTCCTTCAGATCCCATAATTAAAAGAGTTTTATCAGGAAATTTGAACTCATATAAATCCTTTGAGTCTTTTTCTAAAGTTGTAGCTACTATTGAATAACCTGCATCATAGAAGGTATTTAGAGCATTAGCTAAATTTGACACTTTAATTAAATTTACAAGCTCAGAGCCCCCCATAGAAGCTTTAGATACAACAGGAGTGATGTCTGCTCCCCTATTTTTAGAAAAAATAATTCCATCTACTGAAAAACACTCAGCTGTTCTAATTATAGCCCCTAAGTTTTGAGGATCGAAAATACTATCTAACATTAAAACTAAGCTTTTAGTTTTATCTTCATTTTTTTTAATAAAATCTTTTGGGTTTAAATAGTTTCTAGATTTGATTTTAGCTAAAATATTTTGATGAGAAGTAGAACCTGCCATATTATCTAAAGTTTTTTTAGATACAAATTTCATAGGTATTTTTTTCATAAGATCTAAAATCATTGGATCTGTTTTAGCTTTGGCTGTATAAATCTCTATAATGATATCTTTTTTATGTTTAAAAATTTCTAAAACTGTATTTTTTCCCATTAAAAAATCTGTCATTTGGTGCCTATTGGTTTTTCTCTTTTCTTCCAGTAAAATGGACCATAATTATATGTAAGTTCTTCATCTTTTTTTATAGCTCTTTTGGTTCTAAAAATTAAATGAACTTTTCCATCTAAATATACAGATAAAGGCTCAAGATTTGGTTTAAAGCTATGATTTACAAATCTAATTAAACTTCCCGACTCTCTAGCATCGATTGTATATGGTGTTTTTTTATAGCCTACAGAATACTCAAAAAGATATGAGTTTTTATCATCTATAATTTTTTTATACTTTCTGACGTTTCCGGTATACTCCCCTAAAAATGCGCGAATCTTAAAATCTTTATTTGCAAAGATACCAAATTCTTTTATGTTATCAATCCATTTAATATACACATCTGGAATAACATGTGATTTTATCTCTTTTTCATAATACGTACCAAACCAGATATTTTCTTTAGTCAAATACCCATCTTTTCCAGCGGATATACATATTTTTTTTACTTTGTTTAATATCTTTGAGCTATCAAATTTGAGGTTTGGTAGATACGTTATTTCCATAAGATCTTCAAATTCTTTTTTTGAATATAAAAAGATCTTGTTCTCTTTTTTGACTTTAAATAAATACTTTTCTTGCATAAAATAAAATTTTGTTTAAAAAAGATTATAACTAATTTTGCAAAAAAATAGAATCTTTTGCACAATAAAGAAAAAAGAGTAGGTAACTTATGATAGACTTTCCTTTAAAATTTGAAGTAAAAGCTGATTCAAAGCCTGGTGTATCAAACACTTGGCAATGTTCTGCTAATAATCTAGACCCAATTAAAGTTACTATTCCAGTAGAATTTCATGGTCCAGGGAAAGCCTATACACCAGAAGATTTATATGGACTCGCTGTTTTAAATTGTATAATTGCTGTTTATAAAGCCATTTCAGAAAAAAATAATATTGAATTTGAAAAAATTGAAGGCTGTGTTGTTGTAAACTTAGATAAGAAACAAGAAAATGGCAATTTAGTACTTACAAATTTAGATATCAAATTTAAAGTTACAGGTGCTAAAGATAAAGAAAAAGCAAAAACTTTTTTAGAAAAAGCGATAAAAGATTGCCCGGTTTCAAATTCTATAAAAACTGGCAAAACTTATCACATAGAGGTTAGTTAATAAAATAGAAATTAACTAATAATTTTTTTATAAATTTTTATAAAAAAAACATTCTTTATCGTAATTTAAATTTTTAATATTTTAAGTTTTTTATTTCAGTTTGAAAAACTTTTCAATTTCATGTAAAATACATCCATAAATATATCTAATTTAGAGGTAAAAAATGAAAAATATTCTTTTACTTTTTGGTCTAGCAGTTGTTCTGCTGATTGGACTAACAACTTATAGAAACTCAAAAAAAGAAAAACCCTTAGTTGTGATACTGATGGGAGCTCCAGGTGCTGGAAAAGGAACGCACTCTTCTGAGCTTAGTAAAACACTTAATATCCCCCATATTTCAACAGGTGATCTTTGTAGAGAAAATATAAAAAATGAAACTCCTCTTGGAAAAGCAGCAAAAGAGCTAATGGACAAAGGAGAATTAGTTCCAGACAACATAGTTGTTGAAATGCTTTTTAATCACATACATGATAAAGGCTATGATTTAACAGGCTATATTTTAGATGGCTTTCCAAGAACTTTAATTCAAGCAAAAGCTTTAGATCAAAGGCTCGATAAAGATTATAAAAAAATAGCTCTAAACTTAAATATCGATGAAGAAAAACTAATCGATAGAATTACAGGAAGACTTATTTGCACATCTTGTCAAACGCCTTTTCACAAAACCAATCTGCCTCCAAAAGTTGAGGGTAAATGTGATAAATGTGCATCAGATCTATATCAAAGAGATGATGACACTAAAGAGGTCTTAAAAAATAGACTAGAAGCTTATAATAAAGATACTAAAGCTCTTATAGACTATTATCAAGATAGTAAAGTTCTAAAAGATATCGACTCTAATGGATCTAAAGAGATTGTTTTAGAAAATCTACTAAAAAACATTAATCAAAAAAAATCATAGAAAAATTTAAGGACCTAAAAAATAAAGAGCAGTTTTAAAAACTGCTCTTTCTAAACTTTTCTTAGTTTTTTTTATGCTGCTTATTTTTTTAAGATGTTTTATTTATGACGTTTTATTTTTTTTGAAAAAACTAGTTAAAAATCTCAATTTCTGAAACAACTGGCATATGATCAGATGGGAATTTACCATCAAAAGTATCTGCTAAAATCCCATGTGACATTACATTTATTTTCTTATTAACGAATATATAGTCAGGCTTTATTCCTGGTTGACCAGCTTCTTTAAATCCCGACCAAGAACCAGTAGGGCCATGATGAGGAAATACAGCTTTAAATTGAGCATCTATTAAAAAATTATCTCTTGTTAAAATTTTATAGGTCTCTTCTCCTCCCATTTTTGGAAAGAGATTAAAATCACCAGTTACTATAAAAGGATAGTTTTGAGAAATTTGCTCTACTTGTTCTCTAAGTAATTGAGCACTTTTGTTTCTAGCTAAAATAGAGTGATAATCAAAATGTGTATTAAAAAAATAAAAGATTTGATTAGTTTTTAAATCTTTTAATTTTGACCAGGTAACCCCCCTTATAAACTTTGCCTTCCAACCTCTACTCGAGACTTCAGGGGTTGAAGATAGATAAAAATGAGAAGATTCTAATACTTCAAAACGATTTTTTAAAAATAATATAGCATCTATAGAACCCTCTTCTATACCATCATCTAAACTAACTCCATGCCAGTCATATTCAGGCAGAAAATGCATTAAATCATTTAATTGATCTTTAGTTGGTTCTTGAAGCCCTATTAAGTCCATATGATGAAATCGGATCATAGAAGCTACAAATTCTTTTCTGCGTTTCCATGAACACTCTTCTGGCTGTTTCTCTTCACAGTCTTTTAGATGAATATTAAAAGACATAACTCTGATAATATTGTCTTGAAGAACTTTAGTTTTTAAAGCTTTCTTTTTTACCTTTTGCCAGCTTGGCTCAGCCTTGGAAGATGACATAATCCTCTCATATGTAAATTCAACCATAACTTATTATATCAAAAAGATCAAAATTTTTGAACAATAATAAATGAGACTTACTATCAATGGCTTAATATTCAAGTAAAAATTTTAATTGATAAAAACCATCAGTCTAGCTAGTCTATCTAGACAATTAATAAAAAAAGTGTTATAATATTATATACTTGTTAAGTTAATATAGATAATTACTAATATTATTAGTAAAAACATATTAAACATAAAAAAGAGATAAATTAATGAATATTATTAATAATCAAAAAGCCGCTTCTTATGCTGCTGTTTCTATTGGATCTTTTCTAACTGGCTCTGCTGTTTTATATAACAGCGTTGAAAATTCAGAAAGCGCAGTTGAGTTCATTACCCAAATGGCTGGTTTTTATCTACTCGCTGTTGGTTTTGTTTCAGCGCTTACTAGTTATAATTTCAATAAAAATTGATCATAATTTTTCTAGAAGTTTAAAAAGATAGAACAAAAAATTATCTTTTTTTTCCTTTCAAATAATCATAGACTACTTTTCCATAAGCTAGTGTCAAATCGGAGACAAAATGAACAGCTGAAACGACTTCTAGTACGGGTAAATCAGCAACAGGTGCCAATGAGTGAGGATGAAGCTCTAAAGATGCTGGACCTGTCCAAGCATCTTTAATTTTAATATTTTTAGTATGATATTCAACTAGCTCACAAATCTTTAATTTACCATTAACATCCGGAATAATTTTAAGTAAAAATTGAGGCTCATTCATAGCTTTTAATATAGTTTTTTTATCTATTTCTTTATGTTTATAGCCCATTGTTCCTGTCGCTATTCTTACAGAACCATAATCTAAAGTACCCAAAAGAGTATCTTTTTCTATCTTCAAGGTTGGATAGGCAAGTTTTTTTGGAAATCCCCAAATCTCTCTACCTCCTGATATTGGAGATTCTAAGTCTAAATACATCGAATGAACATAGCCTCCTTTTTTTCCTTTATATGTTATTGGAATAACTTGGCCAGATTCTGTATAACTTCCAAAACCTGAAGAATCTGGCATTTTTATAAATTCATATTTAACTAAAGGCTCTTTTACTTGAAGTGGCTCTGGAACAATCTCTTTTAAAGCATCGAGATCTGTTTTATATGTGATTATTAGATATTCTCTATCAACAAACTTATATGGTCCTTTTGAATAGCTAGGAGATGTTATTGGCATAGCATAAGCATTTTTTATAATGTCTTTTTCTTTCATTATTTTTTATGCTCCTTATATAGATCAAAGGTGTGCTTAGCTATCATTATCTCTTCATCTGTAGGAATCACATAAACAAAAACTTTTGAGTTATCTTTGCTAATTTTTTCAGCCTTTTTTTTGCATTTATTATTTTTATTCAAATCTAGATCTACACCAAGCCAAGACATTCTTTTTGAGACCATCTCTCTGATTTCAGAAGAATTCTCTCCAATGCCTCCTGTAAAAACAAAACCATCTAATCCTTGAAGCTCAGCTGCTAAAGACCCTGCGAAAAGTGATATTCTATGCACAAATATATCTACAGCTAGTTTAGCATTTGGATCTGAGCTTTTTATAAGCTTTGCCATATCCGCACTAATACCAGATACCCCTAAAAGACCTGAATCTTTATAAAACAGCTTCTGAACTTTATCAGCAGACCATCCTAGCTGATCCATTAAATATACACCTAAATATGGATCTACATCGCCAGGGCGAGTGGCCATTGGAAGTCCTCCCATAGATGTGAGACCAATAGATGTTGCTAAACTCTTTAAATTTTCAATAGCGCACATTGTAGATCCACTCCCTAAATGCGCTACAATTATTTTCTTTTTAGCCTCTTTTTCATCCATATAATTTGGCAACTGAGATGCTATATACTCATATGAAAGACCATGAAATCCATATCTTCTTATACCGAGCTCCGTTAACGATTTTGGAAGAGCGTAGCTCTGAGAGATTTTATCGCAAGTAGAGTGAAAAGCAGAATCAAAAGTAGCTACTTGAAAAAGATCTTCAAATTCCTCTTTAAAAAAAAGATATCCATTTAAGTTATATGGTTGATGAAGAGGGGAAAATGGAATTAAAGTTTTTAGATATGCTAGAGCTTTATCATCAAAAACAACTGATTTTTCAAAATTGCCACCATGAACAACTCTATGTCCTGCTGCTATTATCTTAAGATTTTTCTTTTGAGCCCAATCTAAAATAAAATGTAAAACTAATCTAACATAAGCTCTTGTATCCCCTTCTAATTTTAAATCTTCGTCAATTTCTACATCACCTGTAACTTTTGTTATTTTTATATGTGGCTTTGTTAAAAGATTGGAAACTGAACCTAAAAACTCTCTTTTCATCTTACCCAGAGATATAGAAAAAATAGAAAATTTTATAGAAGAAGATCCGGTATTTAAAACAATTAAACTTTCCATTTTATCTCTCTACTGCCATAGCAATTCCCATACCACCGCCAATACACAGGGCAGCTAAACCTTTTTTGGAGTCCCTTTTTATCATTTCATAGAGAAGAGTGATTAAAATTCTAGCGCCAGATGCCCCTATTGGATGACCTAGTGCTATCGCTCCTCCATTTACGTTTACAATATTTGGATCAAAACCCATCTCTTTATTTATTGCAATTGAAGGAGCTGCAAAAGCTTCATTAATCTCGAGCAAATCTAAATCTTTAATTTCCCATTTAGCTTTTTCTAAACATTTCTTTATCGTTGAAATAGGGCCTATTCCCATGTATTTAGGATCTACTCCCAAGCTCGCTACTGCTTTAATCTTTGCTATTGGTTTTAGCCCGAGCTTTTTTGCTTTTTTTGCGCTCATAATAATTACTATTGCAGCTGCATCATTTAAACCAGATGAGTTGCCAGCTGTAACTGTTCCATTATCTTTAAAAGCTGTAGGGAGTTTTGAAAGACCTTCTAGAGTAGTATCAAATCTTGGATACTCATCTTGATCAAAAACAGTAGGATCTTTTTTTCTTTGAGGCACTTGTATAGGAACTATTTCCTCTTTAAATTTACCCTCTTCAATTGCTTTTTTAGCTCTCATCTGAGACTGAAGTGCAAAAGAGTCTTGCTCTTTTCTCGAAACATCATATTTTTCAGCTACATTCTCTGCTGTAATTCCCATATGATAATGATTAAAAGCATCAAAAAGTCCATCTTTGATCATAGAATCTGTAAGTTTCCAATCCCCCATACGCTTGCCCCATCTTGAACCTAAAAGAACATGGGGAGAGAGTGACATATTTTCTTGACCTCCAGCTATTATAACATCCGCATTTCCAAGTAATATTTCATTAACACCAAGCTCTATAGCTTTAAGCCCAGATCCACATACTTTATTAATAGTAAATGCGGCAATATCATGAGAGAGCCCAGCTTCTATTAAAGTTTGACGAGCTGGATTTTGCCCTACACCTGCTGTTAAAACCTGACCTAAAATAACTTCATCTATAGTATTTGGATCTATTTTTGTTTTTTTTAATAGCTCTTTGATAACTTTTGATCCTAAAGTTGAAGCTGGCATCTCTTTTAGAGTTCCTAAAAACTTTCCTATTGCAGTTCTGCCAGCTGCTACTATTACAACTTCATCCATTTTTCATCTCACTTGTTTTGAATATTTTCATAATATAGTTTAGCAAATACGCAAGAGAGTGCTCTTTCTTTCGCTGTAGTATTTCTACTATTTATTAAAACAGGCACCTTAGCGCCTAAAGCTAAACTACCGCACTCAGCCTTTGAAAAAAGCTCTAATTGTTTTACAGCAATATTGCTAGCATCTAGATTTGGGAAAAGAGCGATATCAACATCGCCAGCTACTTTAGAAGGAAAATTTTTATCATCTGCAATTTTTTTAGAAAAAGCAATATCAAAAGATAAAGGCCCCTCTAATATTACATCTTTAAAAATTCCCTCTTTTGCCATATCTACAAGTGCTTTAGCATCCATAGTAGATATTATCTCTTCATTTACTTTTTCAATACAGGATAAAATTGCAATTTTTGGCTTTTCAATACCAATCGATCTAGCTACATCTATAGCATTTAACAAAATATCTACCTTCGTTTTTAGATTCGGTAAAATGTTGATTCCCACATCTGTATAAATTAAAGTTTTTTTATAAAAGGGGGTGTCACAAATATAACAATTACTGATCCTTCTATTAGCTCTAATTCCTGTATCTTTAGATAGTACTGCCTTGAGCAGTATGCTAGTATCTAATGAGCCTTTTAAAATAGCTTTTGCTCTGTTTTCTTTAACAAGCTCAACGGCTTTTTTAGCCGCCTCTTTCATATCTAAAACATCTATAACTTCATATTGAGATAGATCTTTATTTATGTTTTTAGCGATCTTTTCTAACTCTTTTTTCGGTCCTATGATAATCGGATCAACAAGATTCATTTCATGAGCTAAAATAGCACCCTTCAAAGCCTCATCATTTAAAGGATAAACAGATGCTATAGGAAGTTTTTTAGAGATTTTTAAAGCTCTTTCAACAAATTTTTGATTCTTTTCTTGGTATTTTTCTGACATTATTTATCTTCCTTTAAGAGTTCTTTTTTCATCTTCTTTTAATCGTCATTAAAAAAGATAAAAATAAAATTGTCAAAGAAATTCTACTATATTTAAGGTATTTGAAAATTACTTTATAAACTAAAGATAATCAAAGCTTTAAGCTAAGCCTTATGACAGGTTGATCTTTTACTTTCTCAAAAGAAAATCCAAAAGATTTACATAGGTTTTTAATAGCAATATTATCTTCTAACATCTGAGATATTAAATACTCTCTTTTTTCTTCTTTTGCTATTTTTATAATATTATCTAGTAGTTTTTTTCCAAGTCCTTTTTTATGCCAGTTATCTTTAACAAGAAGTGAGAAAAAACCATCATTTGAGTTTTTCAATTTAGTAAATCTACCTATCGCTATAATTTCTCTGCTGTCTTTTAGTTCTGCAACTAAAGTTATTTCTCTATCGTAATCTATGAAACACATTCTAATTAGTCTTTCATGAGCAACTAAATCATCGTAGTGAAGCGATTTAAAATACTCTTCTTTTAAAGATTTTTCAGAAACATCTTTATAAAATTCTCTCATAAGCGGTTCGTCATCAGGATGTATCGGTCTAATTACAATTGGAGTTTCATCTTTTAATTTATAGTCCATCACTAAATGAAGAGGATATGGTCTTATAGCGAGTTTTGGATATTTTTCTTGCTTTTCATGAAGTATTATTCGAGCGTCTAAAGCTATAATCTCGTTCTTCGAGGCTAAAAGAGGATTAATATCACACTCTTTTATCTCGGGATATTGAGCTATGAGAGAGCTAAACTCGACTACAATTTTCTCTAATTTATCTAAATCTACAGCTTTTTTCCCTCTAACCCCTTGCAGAGCTTGATAGATTTTTGTTCTCTCCATTAATCTTTTTGCAAGAGTAATTGTGAGTGGAGGAAGAGCTATTGCTTTATCTTTAAATACCTCTACGAGCTCACCTCCTGTACCGAAAAGCATAATTGGTCCAAAATCTGAATCAACAGTGCTTCCAAGTATCAATTCATATCCATCTAAAAGAACCATCTCTTGAACTGTTACGCCATCAAAATCCTTTTCTTTTCCAAGATCTTTTAAAGATTTTTGAATTTCTAAAAAAGCATCTTTCACTTCACTCTCATTGTGTAAATTGAGCTTTACTCCCCCAACATCCGTTTTATGAGTAATTTCTTTAGAAAATACTTTTAAAACAACTGGGTAGCCTATTTTTTTAGAAAGTTCAATTGTCTCTTCCAGATTTTTTGCAATAAAAGTCTCAACTATCGGAATATCAAAGACTTTTAAAATATTTTTTGATTCAAATTCATCTAAAAGAACTCTATTTTCATCTCTTGCTTTTTTTATTATCTCGTTAATTATATTTTCTTGTTTTTTGATTTTTTTTTGAGTTGCTATTGAAGATTGAACTTTAGCTGTCTCATATATACCTATCATATTATAACAATATGACCACATGTAACCAAAAGATCGACAAGCTTGATCTGGAAATTCAAAATCAGGAATATTGCTAGCTGCTAAAATATTCCTACCCTCTTCTACAGATTTTGCTCCCATCCACGCTGCAAAAATAGGTCTACCTATATCTGCAAATTCTTTAATTTTATTAGCAACTAAAGTAGCGTCCGTCATAAATTGAGGGGTTAAAATAACCAAAATACCTTCTACATTTTCATCTTCAACTAATACTTTTAGAGTCTTATGATAAAGATCAGCTGTAGCATCTCCTAAAATATCGATCGGATTATTATGAGACCAAGCCTGAGGTAAAAATTCGTTTAATTTTTCATATGTACTATCTTGAAGCGTTGCTATTTTTGCTCCATGAATTATTAAACTGTCTGTTGCTATAACAGCTGGTCCTCCAGCATTTGTCACTATAGCAAGATGAGGTCCTTTTGGAATTGGCTGCTTTGATAAAATCTCATTCATACTAAATAGATCATTAATAGTATTAACTCTTAAAACCCCTACCCTTTTTAAAGCCGCATCTAATACCTCATCACTACCAGCTAGCGCTCCTGTATGTGACTTAGCTGCATGCGCTGATTCTTTGGTTCTTCCGGCTTTTATTAAAATAATCGGCTTTGTTAAAGCGACCTCTCTTGCAGCAGACAAAAAAGATCTAGGATCTGAAATGTTTTCCATATACATCAAAATACTTTTGGTATTTGGATCATCCCCAAAATAGTTAATCAAATCGCCCCAATCTACATCAATCATAGAACCTATCGATACAAATGCACTAAATCCTATTTTTTCTTTTACGCTCCAATCTAATACAGCTGTCCCTAATGCTCCAGATTGAGAAATAAAAGCAATATTTCCACTCTTTGGCATATCTTTTGCGAAAGTAGCATTAAGGTTTAAACTTGGATTCATTATTCCTAAACAATTTGGCCCAATAATTCTTATCTTTTTTTTATTTAGAAGAATCTGATCTTCTAATTCTTTGCCACTCTTGCCGAGTTCTTTAAATCCTGCAGATATTATTATAGCTGCGCTTACATTTTTTTCTTCTAACTGGGCAATAATACCCGGGACTGTTTTAGATGGAGTTGCTATAATTGCTAAATCAATTTTTTTTTCTATCTTATCAATACTAGGATATGCTTTTTGCCCTAAAATACTATCTCTTTTAGGGTTAACTAAAAATATTTCACCTTTAAAAGATGAGTTCACTAAATTTTCTACTAGAGTTTTTCCAACGCTATTTTCTTTATCAGTAGCACCAATTATTGCAATGGTCTTGGGATTAAAAATATAATCTAAGTTATTGAGCTCTTTATATAAAATATTTAAAGAGGGATCAAATTTATACTCTTCCATCTTGATATACCTCAATAATTCGATATATATTATGTAAAAGCTTAAGTAAACTATTTTTTCTTGAAATTTATCTAGATATTTTTAAGGTTTTATCTATTTGCTCTTTTGATATAGACCCAATTCTCAATATCTTATATGGCTTTTCAACTAAAGAAATAATAGTAGATGGGATTTTAAGCTCGCACTCTCCCGTATCGATAATTGCTGGTATCTTATTTAAAAAAGCATCTAAAACCATCTTAGCATTAACTGGACTTTTTCTATTTGAGATATTAGCAGATGTTCCAACTATTGGAGATCCTAATAGATTAATTAGTTTTTGAGTATAGTAATTATCTGGCATTCTAAGAGCTATTGTTAAGTCTGAAGATATTAAAGATGAAATTTTTGGGTTTTTCTTTAAAATGATGGTTAAAGGTCCTGGGAAAAATCTATTTGCTAAAATATAAAAATCATTTGGAATCTTAATAGCTACTCTTTTGACATCTTCAATTGAACCTAGATGAACAATCAATGCTTTATTTTTATCTCTTTTTTTTAAAGTATATATTTTTTCGATAGCTTCTTCCTTAAACATATGAGCGCCAAGACCATAGACAGTTTCTGTTGGAAAAGCAATTACTTTAGATTCATTTAAGTAATCTACAATATTTTTAAAATTTTGATCTGTTAGATTTTTTTTTGAAAAAATTTTCGTTTTCATCTTCATTTTTTTTGAAATTTTACAGCTATTTTACACTAAAATTTCAATGTTTTGAACACATAAAATAAAATTGTTTGTTGAGAAAAAATTTGAATAGGATATCCCCTCTATTATATGATTAAAAAAAATATTAAAATCTTATGCAAAGCAGTTTTTATAATAAAATTTTTCAAAGAAGCTTAGCCGAAAAGCTCTTGAGCTTTTTCATTTTTTTAACGATCTCTTTGCTTTTCTGGTCAATCTTAGTGTTTATCTTATCTAAAAGCTCTTGGAGCTTTATTGGATCTAATTGGGTCTTTAAAAAGCTATATACCACCCTTTATCTAACATATTTTATCCTTCTTTCGCTCTCCTCTTTTTTGCTTTGGCAAAAGTTTTCTTTTAAAAAACTTAAATTAGAGATAAGCTTTTTTTTGAGTATCTTTTTTCTATCCACCTTTTGGAATTATACTTTCCTTTTCAAACATGATTATTTTATTAGTTTAATCACTATCCTATTTACTCTTTTCTTTTCTATTGTCTTAAATATGCTTATCTGGAAAAAAACAAAAGTTGCAGCAATTATTTTCAGTAATTGTAGTCTTTGGATTTTATATTTATTTATTTTAAATATGGTTGCATCTATTACAAATTATTAAAGGAGAAAAATTTATGAAAACAACCGCTTACATTTCACTTATCTATGGATTGATTATAATCTTAAGTGGGATTATGGCTTTTAGATTTACTGACAAGCTTGCACCTCTTGTAGTTGAAGTGTTTCTTGGAATCGTAATACTTGCAAATGTCTTTTTTATGATGATGGAAAAAAAACCTTCATTTTACGTTCTTTTAGTTTTATCTTTCTTACTTGCAATATTTTACGGATATAACTTTTCTCAGACACATCAGTTTTTTCAAGGGGTTTTGACAGGTATTAGTTTTTTTGTTTTTATTTATGAACTTTTAAAGCTTTTTAAAGTTACTGGAGCTGAATAAAAAAAAACCGAGCTCGACCTAGCGGTCTTACTCGATTCTTTTATTAAAAACTTAAAACCAAAAGACTTAAGCTTTTGCTTTTCTTCTTTTTCTTCTTTTAGTAGCTTTTTTAGCAGGAGCTTTTGTAGCTTTTCTTTTTGTAGCTTTTCTTTTAGTTGTTTTTCTTTTAGCTGGTTTTTTAGCTGTTTTTCTTTTAGCTGTTTTTTTAGCAGCTTTTCTTTTTTTTCTTCTTAAAGGCATAGTGTCCTCCTTGTTGTTTTTTTAATGTCAATTGTAACATTTGGGTAAATACCCTTTTATTCTATTTATCTCTTATACTTTTAAATATAATAAATTATATATAAAAAACAAATAATTTTTATTATTTTTTCAAACTAAATAATTACTAAATTAATAAATAGCCTTTATAAACATTTCTCAAGGCTGTTTTTCAAAAAAAAAAATTAAAAAAAAAATTAAAATTATCTATTTTTTTTCTAATTATTCATAAAAATTATTAAATGCTGTTCTTTAGGGATCAATTTCACTTTTAAATAATCATTAATTATAAAATGAGTAATATTAAGTTATCTTTATCAATATTGGATGTATAAGATTTTAAAAGTAAGATCTTTAAAGAAATAAAAAGGGTTCTTTAAAAGCAATAATTGATTTTAAAGAACCCAAAAAGGATTAGATTACTATTTTTTCTTCCCAAAGCAGCAGAAGCATTTCCATCTGAACAATGCGTAAAATGCACTCACACCAACTAAGAAGTAGATTACTTTGTCAATCCAAAGTCTTCCAAATATATAATCTATGATGTTGAAATCAACAACACCCCAGAATCCCCAGTTAATTCCACCAATAATTAGTAAAATTAATACAAAAACATCGATTTTTTTCATAATACATTCCTTCATTAAAATTAGAAGTTCCTCACACTTTATTAACTCTCAAATATCAAATTATTAATCAAGTATTTTTTTTATTTAATTGTTGAAAATAACTGAATATCAGAAACTTATTGATTTTATTTTTTTTTTAATTTTTAATAGTTATTAAATTGAACAAACAAATAATTATATGAATAGACCACTTTCTGATTTATTAAGACCGTTATCATTCGATGATGTTTTTGGACATGAAAAGGCTATTTTTTGGCTAAAAAAAGTAATTGAATCAAAAAAGCCTGTCTCAATTTTATTTTTTGGACCTGCTGGATCTGGAAAAACAACGCTTGCTAAGCTATATGCGAAAGCGTTTAAAGCAAATTTCATTAAGATGAGCGCTGTATTTGGGTCTACATCTGAGATAAAAAAAATAGCCTCTGATTCAAAGAAAAATACTCTTTTTAATATCCCAACTATCTTATTTGTTGATGAAATTCACAGATTTAATAAAGCTCAGCAAGATTCATTTTTGCCATTTATTGAAGATGGAACAATAACATTAATTGGAGCTACAACTGAAAATCCATCCTTTTCTTTGAACAACGCCCTCATTTCTAGATTTAGAGTAATTGAGCTATTGGCTCTTGATATTAAAGACTTAAGCAAAATTTTAATGAACTATGAGAAACAACATGGATCTCTCAATTTAACTGAGAGAGCAAAAGAATATCTTTTAGAAGAGTCTTTAGGAGATGCTCGTCATTTAATCAATATGATTGAAAATCTCGAAAATCTAAAAGAAAATAAAAAAAATGATTTAGATGAAATTGTAAAATTTCTACAAAAAAAACCATCAAATTATGATAAAGCATCTGATATTCATTATAATTTGATATCAGCTTTGCATAAATCGATTAGAGGATCAGATGTAGATGCAACCCTGTATTGGCTCTTAAGAATGTTAAACGGTAAAGAAGACCCTTTATACATCACAAGAAGGCTCATTCGAATCAGCCTTGAAGATATATCACTTGCAGACCCTAATGCTTTAAAAATAACGATGCTAGCGGATGAAACTTACAGAAGACTTGGCTCTCCAGAAGGAGAGCTTGCTATCGCTGAGGCAGCTGTTTATCTATCTTTAGCTCCTAAAAGCAATAAAGTCTATGAAGCTTTTAAAAAGGCACAAAAGCTTGCTGAAAAAACTTCCCATCTTTTACCTCCCAAACACATATTAAATGCTCCAACAAAACTTATGAAAGATCTAGGTTATTCAAAAGGATACAAATATGATCATGATGAAAAAGATAGTTTTTCAGCACAAAATTATTTCCCTGAAGATCTTTCACAAGAGCAATTTTATTTTCCAAAAGATATAGGTTTTGAAAAAGAAATGAAAAAAAGATATGTATATTTTGACAAATTAAGGAAATTAAAATCGAAAAGTTAATTTTTTTCTTTAAAATAACTTTAAATTATAACTTGATTCAAAACACCAATTTAACTTATATTGCATCTAGGTACTAGCTCAATTGTAAATATGCAAGAAATAACACAGATTCGTAAAAATAAGATTTGTCTTTTAGACTATGATTATAAACAAGATATCGAAAATAGAGTAATGCTATCTAAACTCACTGAGTTTGAACTAAGCATTTTAGAAGAAATTTTATATAGTTCTATTAAAACATCACTGAGCAGACTATCCAAAGATTTAGAGACTTCCGAGAAAAAACTTTTATCTGTTTTAGAAAAATTTGAAAAAGCAAATCTTTTAAAAATTGATGGAGAGATCATTGATATCGATAAAAAAATGCGTAAGTATTTTGAATTTGAATATCAAAGGTTTGAAGAAAATTTTAAACCTGATCTTTTATTTATAAATAATCTTTTACACAAAATTCCAATCCATATTTTACCGATTTGGTATTCAATTCCAAAATCTTCTAACAATATTTTTGCATCTATTATTGATAAATACCTTCTAACTCCCCAAATATTTCAAAGGCATTTAGAAAATATTGAATGTGAAAACTCAACATTTTTAGGTATTGTAGAAGATGTATATAACTCTGAAAACTTTGAAGTAACATCAGCAGATCTGCAAAAAAAATACTCTTTAGAAAAAGAAACCTACTTAGAGATTATACTTTTATTAGAGTTTAACCTTTTATGCTTTCAGTCTTATAAAAAAACAAAAAATGGATACGTTGAGATAATAACTCCCTTTCATGAATATAAAGATTATCTTCAATATCTAAATCAGACTAAAACCCTTAGTATAAAAGATACAAAAAAGCTAATTCGTAAAAGAAAAAATCCTTTTGGATTTGCAGAAGATTTGTGCTCAGTTTTAAAGATGGCAAAAAAACCACTATCCAAAGCTACCGTAGAAAAAAACATCAAAATTGAGCTCTCAATTAAAGACTCCGCTATAATAGTTTCAAAATCTTACATAGACTCTATTATTAATAAATTATTAAAAATTGAATTTTTATCCCAAAAAAAAGACCTACTTCAAACTACAATTTCTGGAAAAAAATGGTTAGATTTCAATTTAGAAAACAAAGCTCTGCATCTTTATTACCATACTTTAAATACTCTTGATGAAGAAGAGTCTTTCAAACATTTAATAAATGAAAAATCTATAAGAGAAGCTGAAAAAAGTATAATAAGAGTTTTAGATTCTACTTGGGTATATTTCGATGATTTTTCCAAAGGCATTATAGCAGCTATTACAGATGAGCATCTTGTTAAAATTAAGCACTCTGGAAAAGCTTATAAATACTCAATTGCTTCTTATAGTAAAGAAGAGATATTATTTATAAAAAAAATTATTTTTGAAAGACTTTTTGAAGCAGGTTTTGTATCTGTTGGTTCTTTAAATGGCAGAGATTGTTTTTCAGTGACAAAGCTAGGTCAAAAGCTTTTTGAAATTAGTTGAGGTTTTTTTTGAAAGATTTAGTATCTAATAGAAAAGCTTTTCATGACTATGAAATTTTAGAGACTTATGAAGCTGGAATAGCTCTACTCGGCTCTGAAATCAAATCTCTTAGAGATCATTCAGGATCACTTCAAGATTCTTATGTAGATATAAAAGATGATGAGCTTTGGTTAGTAAATTGTTATATTGCTCCCTATAAATTTGCTACAACCACTGCGCATAAAGATAGAAGAAGAAGAAAACTTTTGATGCATAAAAGAGAGATCTTAAAAATAAAAAGACAGACCCATGAAAAAGGAACCGCCTTGATTCCTCTTTCTATATATATAAAAAAATCTAAAGCCAAAGTAAAAATAGCAGTCGCTAGAGGCAAAAAAGCTTACGATAAAAGAGCAAAGCTCAAAGAAAAAGCTGAGAAAAAAGAAATTAGAAATATTTGAATAAAATTTAACAAACCGTCTAAAATATATTTTTAATAAAAAAAAGGGTGAAAATAGATGAGTACTTTATCAGATATTAGCTCAACCAATAGACACGTATACGCTCCTTCTACTCTCCTTATTGCTAATGCTGAAAAAGCAAAAATATCAGCTAATTTAGTAGATCAAAAATTTAAAATATTTAATTTAACTACTGCTAAAAATTTAGCTATCAAGGTTGTTAAAATTGCTGCCATTATTTTAGCAACTTCTGCTATTTTACATCTAATTTCTATAGGAATGATACAAGCATCTACTCTTTTATCTACTAAATCAGTTTCGTATCCTCTTTCAAAACTATCTAATATATTGATGCAAGTTGGCTTGAAAATACAAAAACTTGCTGAAGCTTTATTTTTAAGTGTCTCTGTGCCGACTTATATGATTTTTTATAAGTTTCCGAAATATCTTGTACTGAAAATTCCAGCATTAATCAAAAAGATTAACACCTATATATCTAAATTTATTGATTTATCAATGAAACATGTAATCAGACCAATTATAAATCAAATCACCAAATTTATTAATTTTTTGAAACCGCATATCATTTCTTTAATAAATAAAATCGCTAAAGTTATCAATTTTATTGGAGATTTTTTTTTTAAACCTCTGTTAACTTGGACTTGGAAAGTAATCTCAAAAGCAATCTCTAATATATATAATAAAGTGATCTATCCTCTTTTAGATCTCACAAGAAACGCTTTAGTTTGGATTAGTAATAATATTGTTAGACCATTTGCAAGATGGAGCTATAGAGTAATCTCAACTGTTTTGTCTAACCTATATAATAAAGTAATCTACCCTCTTTTAAAGCTTACTAAAGATAGTTTTGTTTGGTTTGGGAATAACATTGTCAAACCATTTGTAAAATGGAGCTGGAAGATAATTTCTACGGCTTTATCTAATCTATATAGTAAAATGATCTATCCTCTTTTAAAGCTCACAAAACAAGTTTATAACTGGCTTACTACAAAAATTATTTTCCCTCTTTTAAAATGGAGCTGGGAAATAACTTCAAAAGCAAGCTCAATTATATATAGAAATGTTATCCATCCAGTGGCTCATAAATGTTTTTTAGTACTGAAATTTATAGCTCAAAAAACAGCTGAAATCTCAACATTTTTATACAAAAAAACAATCGGGCCTCTAGTTACTATAACCATTAATGCCATACAGAAAATCATTAAAAAAATTGTAGAAGAAGCAAATAGAATAATAAGCATCGTAACAGTAAAAATTTAAAAACACGGTTTTTATTGCTTAATTTTTAAAGTTCGTTTTCTGATCTATTTTTTTTTAGATTCTTCTTGACATAACTAAAAAAAATGACGTATCTTTTAATATTAATATAAATGAATTTACAAAGGAACTTATCCATGAAAGTTGTAATATCAAAACATGAACTTACTCAACTAATTGGGAAAATTCAAAATATCGTGGCTAATAAGCCAGCTATTCCTGTTTTATCCAATGTCTTAATAGAAGCTAGAGATGGGCAACTATATCTGAAAGCAACCGATTTAACAACGAGTATGGTATGCTTTTCTGAAGCTAAAGTTGTAGAAGAAGGAGCGATTGCTCTTCCTGCAAAACGATTTTTTCATCTGATAAAAGAACTTACTTCTCCACAAATCAAAATCACTTGTCCAAGCTCTGATGTAGCTGAGATCACTTCTGTATCTTCTCATTTCAAAATCAACGGTATGGTAAAATCAGAATTTCCATCTCTTCCTGATATTGCTAAAGCTACTCAAATTCCTATTTCATCAACTACTCTAAAAGAAATGCTATATAGAACATATTTTTCAGCAGCAAGAGAAGATTCTAGATTTGTATTAAATGGTATCTACATGAAAGTAGATAAAAAAATCGCATCTTTTATTTCTACAGATGGAAAAAGACTCTCTAAAATGTATACAAATATTGATATTGATCCATCCTTTCAAGGATCTTATATATTACCATTAAAAGCTGTAGAAGAAATGGTTAAATTACTTTCTGATGATGAGCAATTAGTAAATCTATCTTTAATGCATGATAAAGTGTTTTTAGAAAGCTCAAATCTTACCCTTATAACAAAACTTCTCTCTGGAGAATACCCTGATGTTGAAAAAGTAATACCTTCAAAGGCAACTACTACAATGACACTACATAGAGAAGAGCTAATTACACTTCTTAGACAAGTATCTCTATTTACTCCAGATAGCTCTGGATCAGTTAGGTTTATCTTTGATCAAGGTGAGTTACAACTTACAGCTATGAGCTCAGATATTGGAGAAGGTATTGTTTCAATGCCAGTTGATTATTCAAAAGAAAAACTAGAAGTCGCATTCAATCCATTCTATTTTATGGATATTTTAAGACACTCCAAAGATGAGACTATCAACTTTTCTATTCAAGATGCATATAACCCAGGAATGATAACAGACTCTACATCTGCTACTTTTGTTATCATGCCAATGAGATTAAACGATCTCAAAACTGATAGCGAAGCTGATGTTTCTCAAAACCCTGCGTTTGCGTAATTTTAGAAATTACTCTAATTTTACAATTAATTTCTCTGAACATCTAAACGTAATATGCGGGCAAAATGCTATTGGAAAAACCAATCTATTAGAAGCTATTAATTTTATTTCCACTGGAAAATCCTTTAGAACTCTAAATTTAAAAGAGCTTATAAAACATGGGACAAACTTTTTTTTTATAGAAGCTGAATTTTTTATAAAAAACATCTCTCAAATCATTAAAATATACTACGATGGTACTACAAAAAAAATAACTCATAATGCAAATTCTTATCCTTCTTTTACCTCTCTTTTAGGAATTTTACCCACAACACTCCACTCCCCTGATGATCTAAACTTAATTAAAGGAAAGCCAACTGCGAGGCGTAAATTTTTAAATCTATATCTAGCTCAAGAAGATCCTTTATATGTTCATCACTATCTTCGCTTTACAAAAGCTTTAAAACATAGAAACCATCTTTTAAAAAGCAAAAAATCTCATCTATTAAAACCATTTAATATTGAGCTAGCAAAATCTGCAGCTTATCTAACAACTAAAAGAAAAGCATTTTTAAAAACCCTTCAAAAACCATTAAATGAAATTTTAAAAAATCTATCAGATGTAATCGATAAACCTAAAATTTATTATCTTTCATCTATTCAAGATGAAAATGATATAGAAAAAACAAATCTTTCATATCTAAAAGCTTTAGAGCAAAATCAAAAAAAGGATCTAGATTTTAAAACAACTCTAATCGGCCCTCACAGAGATGATTTTTCTATTAATTTTTCAGGAAAAGCAGCTAAAAGCTTTGCTTCAGAAGGTCAGAAAAAAATTCTATTATATGCTATTCGATTCGCTGAGTGGGAGCTTCTACATTCTAAATACGAACAGAAACCTCCTTTTTTAATCGATGATTTTGATGCACATTTAGATGAAAAACATAAAAAAAACCTTAAGCAAGCTTTTAAAAAATTCTCTCAGGTTTTTATCACTATGCCTAAGACAACCGAAAGCTTTGAAAATGCTCATTTTATTAATTTAAAAGATCAAATGTTTAAATAAAAAATATTTATTTATGATCTTTATTTAAAAATTTATCTTTTTTAAGTTTATTTTCAACCATAGCTCTTTTTTTACTACTTAAAATCCCTCCTGTTTTTTGTATCTGCTCTAAAGCAACTTTAGGAAACCTTACAAATATTTCTAGACGTTTCATTATTTCTTTTCCTGATTCATCCATTTGTTCAATTTTATTCAAAGAACTCCTCGGTAGATCAAAACAACTTGCAAATTCTCTTTGGGTAAGATTCAACCATTTTCGAAATTCACAAACATCTTTGCCATCAAACTTTTGATAAAAAAAAGGCTCAAAAATGAAAGAAGAAGGTCCTCTCTTTCCAATTGAAACTAAAAGGACTAAAGGATCTTTTTCTTCTTTTGAAATTCCAGAAGATTTACAATATTCTTCATAAGCTGGATTTTGAGAACTTGGAATTCTATCTTGAAAAGATGGAAAAAGTTTTTTTGAACGATGAATTTTACGAGTTAGAGGAAGTTCCTCTCCAACTGGTATTACATGTTTAGCATATAGATACTTTTGGTCATATTCAAAAATGTAATCACCCTTCTTGCGATACAGCTTACCTACAAAAACACGGGTTTTTCGCTTTTTTAAATAAACTTCTACAGCTTGTATAGTTTTATTCTTATTCATTTAATTCCTCTATTCTGCGATTAATTAAGGCAGCAAAAGCTTTTTTTCTTTTATTACTCATGAAACTATCGTTAATTAATTGAAAAATTCTGCTTTTAGATTTCAATACAAGAGTCTTGAATTTTTCTACAACTCTCTGGCGTTTTAATCTTTTCCATTCTCGAACATAGTCACTTAAACTAGGTTCATTTGTATGATATGTTGCAATAGTACCTTTCGGCTCATGAATGGCTCCTAAAAGCATTTTAATTTCAATTGCCAAATAACTAGGATTATCATAAGCAGGAGCTAGTTGAAATCCAAAAGGAGTTTGAATAAGAGCAAGATTCCTTCCATGTCTATCATGATTTCCTATTAATGAATCAAAAAGAGAAATTTGAATAAATTTTTCAACATCATTTAATCTATTAGTCTTATTTTCAATAATTTGCGAAATCGTTTCACAATCAAAAGAATTATCTCCTAAAAAATGGTAGATATGAATCAAAGAACTATTAGGAATATTTTGTATAAAATTTTTGCTAACAAAAGTATCTAATTTATTTTGAAAACGAATAAAATAAAACTGTGGAACTTCAATTTTAAGAAGTTGAGCTATTTGATTGCATAGATATTCACAAGCAGGCAACTCCGGATAATCTTTTTGTTGAACTTTTAGGATATAATTTTTTCCTCCTAAACTTCCTGAATATTTTCGAAATTTACCATGAAAAAAGCTCGAATTTATCTTTTCAAAAACTTCTTTTCCTAAATAGCTATTTCTAACAACTATATTGCTAAACTCCTCTTTTATTCCAAACCACTTGATAAAGCATTCTGAATGCAGCCCTGATAAAATAGGATCTTTTCTTAAAATCTCTTTTTTGCAGCAATAACAAAACATCTTATATTCCAACGTTTTTAAATAATTAATATCAATATAACAGATAATGATTTTGGCGTCAAATTGGACCATAAAGTTTATGGTCCAATTTGAGACCATGTTTTATATGGTCCAAATTTGGACCAAGATAATCTTCTTTATTGTTGATTTATAGCTATTTAAGATAAATATATATTTTGGCTAGAGTTGTAAAAATTTCAAATATTCTTTTCCAATATCAAAATCCACATCTTTTTTAGCAAATAAATCTAAAAACTTATTTGCTAAAATCTTACCTAATTGAACGCCTTCTTGATCAAACGAATTTATATCCCAAATAAAACCTTGGAAAGCTACTTTGTTTTCAAAGTAAGAGAGCAAAGCTCCTAAAGTATAAGGATCTAATTGATTAGCTAATAAAATATGATTAGCTCTATTTCCTGAAAAGTTTTTGTTAGGATTTTTATTTTTTTGTCCTTGAGCTAAGGTTATGCTTTGAGCAAACATATTAGATAAGAGTTTTTCTTGAGATTTTGTTTCTTTTACTTTTAAATCTTTTTGATATTGCGATTTTTTAAATCCTATAAATTCAATAGGAATTATATCAGTGCCTTGATGAAGGAGCTGAAAAAATGAGTGCTGAGCATTTGTTCCAATATCCCCAAAAATTATAGGTCCACTTTTATATGAGATTTTTTCACAATTTTTATCGATAGATTTACCATTTGATTCCATATCAAGTTGTTGTAGATGCAAGGGAAAATATAAAAGCGCTTGAGAATATGGAATAATAGCCTCTGTAGAATAACCTAAAAAGTTTCTATTCCAAATCCCTAAAAGAGCTGAAAATAGTGGTAAATTATTTTGATCCTCTTCAAGAGCTATTTTATCCATATAAGATGCGCCCTTTAGAAAATCTTTAAAAGTATCTATTCCAAAACAAAATCCAAGTAAAACACCGCCTACCATAGACGAGGCTGAATATCTACCACCAACGTAGTCCCAAATATAAAATGATTCTAGATACTTGGAGGGATCATCCATAGGAGAGTTTTTACCTGTAACAGAGGCCATGTGATCTTTTGGATTTAAACCTTTTTTATGCAAAAAATCTTTTACTATTTCTTCATTGGTTAAAGTCTCTAGAGTAGTTCCTGATTTTGAAACTGATACAAAAAGTGTTTTTGAAAGATCAATACTATCCAATATTTGAGAGCTATCGTCTGGATCAACATTTGAGATAAAATAAAATTCTCTATTTTTTAGAGTATATTTTTTTAAAGCTGTTGCTAAAGCTTTAGGTCCTAAAAAAGATCCGCCAATTCCTATTTGAACAATATTTTCAAATTTGTTGTCTTTATTGATTTTTTCTAAAAATTTATCTAATTTTTCAATCTCTTTATAAGCTAAAGAGCTTGCCTCTTTTGCTTCTTTAGAAGGATTTTTTTGTTCAAAAAAATCTCTCATTGCTGTATGCAAAACTTTTCTATTCTCAGATTCACACCCTTTTAGAGAATTTACAATTTTGCCATCTTGCATATCTTTCATTTTTGAGATTGCATTTGTATCTTTTGAAAGTTCAAAAAGAGAATCGATTACATCTTTAGTAACTCTCTCAGTTGCATATAAAAGTCTTAGGTCAAGTTTTTTTTCTCGAGTAGAACTAGATATTTGCATTTTTTTGATTCTATCGAGAGTAAATATATCTTTATTCGTTAGATCAATTGGATCAGAGCCAAGCTTTTTTAATTTTTCATAGCTCTTTAGTTTGGTAAACATTATTTAACCTCTTTTTATAAAAAATGACACATCTAGTTTCTTTAGACAAGTAAATTTTAGATATTTTAATAAAAAAAAAAATTTGAATTGATCAAAAGACTTATTTTGATATAAAATAGTCTTTCATAATCGGGGTATAGCGCAGCTTGGCTAGCGCGGCTGGTTTGGGACCAGTAGGTCGGGGGTTCAAATCCCTCTACCCCGATCCATTTAAACAAACTCTACTTTTTTAAACTAAAAGGTTACTTCTCGAAAAGACTCTATATTCTGAGATCCTAGATCCTCGGATCTTAGATTCTCAGATCTAGATCTTCGCAAATTTAATGTAATTTATAGCTTTGCCTTTAGATTGAAACAGACTCAAAAAAAAAGAAGATCCAAAATCTTTTGCATCTTGAACAAAATACGGTTTTTTAAAAATAGCTTTATATTCTTCAACTTTTAAAAATTCACTTATAATTTCATCTCTATAATCTTCATTATCGGTTATTATAGTGATTGTTTCATCTTTTTTTTGAACTCTATTCACTTCTTGTAAAAACTCTTTTTTAAGGAGTCTATTTTTAGCATGCTTTTTTTTAGGCCAAGGATCTGGAAAATTTATAAAAACATCCATGGCAAAATAATCTTCTAAATAATGTTTTGTGAAAACAAATGCCTCTGATTGAACAACAAATAAATTTTTCAGATTATCTTTATGCATCTTAAACCAGATTTGTCTCGCTCTTAAAAATTTCATCTCAACTGCTATAAAATTTATATTTAGATTTTTTTTTGCTTTTTCAATTATCCACTCACCATTTCCCGAGCAATACTCAATATTTATCTCATTATCATTTTCAAAGGTTATTTTATCTGTAAACTGATCATGTGCATCATAATTATCTGGGACATATAAATACCGATTTAAGATAATCGGTCTTCTATCTTCATACTTAAATGGAATTACTAAATCACTTTTTTTCATAGCTATAAAGTATAAAAGAACCTAATCTAGATATCCATATCTAAATTTTTGCTTGCAGATTTAAAAAACAAATTGCTACTATGCAAAAAGCCCCATTAATGAATGGAGATTAATACTTTATGAGAAGAATAAAAAATTTTAAACTTTTAGCTATCTTTTTTACCTTATCAAATCTTTTTATATTCCCTATTTTTTCAGAAGAAAATACAAACATTTTAAAAGAGACTTTCACCACTACTCTAGATGTAAAAGAAATATTTTCAGCATCCCCTGTTATCTATGCAACTTTAATTGTATTATCTGTAGCCGCTGTTAGCGTTTGGATGTATTGTCTATTTACCTTTAGAGAAAAAAATAATATGAGCACTCAAGTCATTAAAGATGTGAAAACATATCTTTTAAATAAAGAGTTTGAAAAGGCAATAAATTATTGCAACTGCCACGGACATCTATTTGCGAGCATTATATCTTCTGCTCTTTGTGTTAGATCACATGGCCCGCAATTTGTTGCTCAAACTATGAAATCAGAGGGACAAAGATTCACAACTAAATTTTGGCAAAAAATAGGTCTTTTAAACGACATAGTGATAATAGCCCCGATGTTAGGTCTTTTAGGAACTGTAATCGGAATGTTTTATGCTTTTTATGATATCAATAGATCAATAGATACTATCTCATCTCTATTTGATGGTCTAGGTATCGCTATTGGGACAACAGTCGCTGGTTTAATTGTTGCGATTATTGCTATGATCTTTCATGCAACTCTAAAGTATCGCCTCGTAAAAATGTTGAATGCTGTAGAAAATGAAGCTTTTGGCTTGTGTCATCTAATAAATCCAAAAAATAAACGTAAAGGAGATGAGCTATGAGTCTTATCCCTGAAGAAAATCTAAAATCTAGATCAAATTTTAATTTTGCTCCTATGATTGATTTTCTATTTTTGATGCTAGCTTTTTTCGCAACACTTGCTGTTTCTCGCGCATCTTTATACGATACAAAACTAAATCTCGTTCAATTAAAAACAGAAGAAGGTGCTCAGCCAATAAAACAAGCAGATGAATCTCATCAAATCAATTTAAGTGTTACGGACTCTGGAAGTTATCAGTGGATTACAGAAATTCAATCATACCCTATGGAAGATCTACAAAGAATAAAAAAAGAGTTAAACTACCAACATCAAATTGGCTTACTTCCTAAAGACAAACGCCAAACTCAAGTTCTATTGCATATTGATAAAAATGCTTCTTGGGATCCCGTTGCAAAACTTATTTTTGCAATTAGAGAAGAAGGCTTTGATGCTTTTCCTGTATATGAGCCTGATGAAATTGTAAGTTCTGAAGAAAAGTGAAATATTTTTTATATTTTTAAAAATAAAAAATATAGCTGCAAATATCGGATTTCTTGACTAAAACCTAAAAAAATCATAAATTATATTCTTATTCTTTTACGCCCAGGTGGTGAAATTGGTAGACACGCCAGACTTAGGATCTGGTGCCGCGAGGTATGTAGGTTCGAGTCCTATCCTGGGCATTATTGGTT
>JAAKFV010000030.1 GCA_011064875.1 Candidatus Anoxychlamydiales bacterium
TGTCTTTTCTCTGTCTTAACGTTTACAAACATTTAAAAAAAACTCCTTTAGTTTGTCTTCTGGTCAACCTGTTACCCCTGATCCTCACGGTTCAAGCCCTTTCCTTTAGGGAGGGGTGATTGACAATTTACTGAAACTTTAGTGATGCCACACCAATTAAAGCAAGTAAAAGACCCATTATCCAAAACCGAATAACAACTTTTGACTCTGGCCAACCTTTATATTCAAAATGGTGATGCAAAGGAGAGCATAAAAACACTCTTTTTTTATTTCTATATCTATAACTCAATACCTGTAAAATAACAGACAGAGCCTCCGCTACAAAAATTCCCCCGATAATAGCTAGCAAAAACTCACGTCTAAGAAGTATAGCGCTAACACCTATTATTCCTCCCAATGCGAGTGATCCTGTATCTCCCATAAAGATTTGAGCAGGAAAAGAGTTATACCATAAAAATCCCAAACAGGCCCCTGCCAATGCAAATAAATAAACAGCAATTTCTCCGCTATGCTCTATGTATAAGATATTAAGATACCTTGCCATTTGGATATGGTTTGATAAAAAGGCAAATAGAGCGAGAGTACTTGCAACCATAACAAGAGAACCTGCAGCGAGGCCATCTAATCCATCTGTTAAGTTAACAGCATTTGATGTTCCCGTAATTACAAAAACCATCAACAGAAAAATAATAACTATCAAAAATCCCTTTAAAATAATCGGTTTTTTATAAAAAGGAATATAAAATCTTGAAAAATACTCTTTAGCACTTAAATTTATAGGTTTTGAAATTGCAGAATTTTTTGTTGTTTTAATTATTTTAACATCACTATTTGAGATATTTTCTTTAGCTAAAACACGCTCAGGAAACTCTTTTTTTGTGAATTTATCTGGGCTAGGCCAAAGAAGATAAAAAGCAATAAAAACCGAAAAGATTAATTGAAGCAAAAACTTTAATTTCGATGGCAGCCCTTTTGAGCTTTTGTGTTTTAATTTCAGATAGTCATCTAATGCGCCGATGAGACCAAGCCACAGAGTAGTAAAAAGTAAAATCAAGGTAAAAATATTTGTTAAATCCATCCATAAAAACAAAGAAATTAGCATTGAAAACAAAATCAAAATACCTCCCATTGTGGGGGTATCTTTTTTCTTTTCATGCAGTTCAGCGAGCAAGGGGCAATCTTCTTTTGTTCTAATTTTTTGCCCTATTTTCATAGTATATAATTTTTTTATAACTATTGGGCCTAAAAAAATCGTGATGAGCAAAGATGTAATAGCAGCTAGCATCATTCTTGTTGATGCATATGAAAACACTGTTGGAATTGAGCTATTAAAAAGCTTAAATAAATATTTTATGAGTAAAAGTAACATTTCTCTATCCTTCTATGGCAAGAAAACCCTTTCCTTTGCCGAGCTTTTTGCTAGCCTCTACCATAATATGATAACAAAAAAATATCATCAATTTAAAAAACCAAAAATTTTCTCCATTTTCAAAAACCTAGAGCCTTTTATCAAAACGACATCATCTTTTTTCATAATTTTTTTAAGATCTTTAGCCACATCTTCTAAGTTTGAATAATTTTTTATATTTTCTATATTTTCAAATTCTTCACCGATACATAAAATTTCATCTGCATATTTTTTAGCCTCTAAAACTATTTTTTCATGAACTTTTTTTGATAACTTTCCATAAGATCTATGAGATCCTAAAATTGCTATTTTTTTGCCTTTTGTTTGGGGCAGATTTTTTAAAGCTGCAATCGTTGCATCTGGATTGCCATTGTAATAATCTTTAATGAATAAAACATTTTCGATTAAAACCTTTTCAAATCTCATATCATAGGCTTTTAAAGTATTTAATTTTTTTAAAATACTTTCAAATTTCACTCCTGCTATTCTACAAATAGAAATCGCAGCTAAGACATTTTCTAAAAGATGAGTCTCTTTAAAAGGTAGATTTTCTATAGCATATTTTTTTCCTTCTTCATAAAAATCTAAATCTTTAATATCTAAATAAAAATCAGCTGTTTTATCCTCTATTGAATACGTTAAATAATTCTCATTTTGAAAAGCTTTTAGCTTTTTTAGTCTTTTATTTATCAGCTTTATTTTAGTCTTTTTATCGATAAAAATCTCTTTTTTAGCTTCAGCTAAAACATCTTGGCTGCCCAAGTCTCCTGCAAAAGTCGCTATTTGTGTAATTAATGCAATATCAGGCTTAGCAATTTTAATCAGCTTTTCAATCTCCCCAGCTTCATCCATCGCCATTTCTAGCACTAAAAAATCCACATTTTTATCCATGTTCAAAATAGCGATCGGGAGCCCCGCTTTTGAATTAAAACTCTTCAAAGTTTTAGAGACTCTAAATTTAGATTTCAAAAGAGCATATATAAACTCTTTGGTAGTGGTTTTTCCAGAAGATCCTGTTACACCTATTATTTTAGCTGGGCTTTTTGTAAGCACTTCTTTTGCAAGCTCTTGCAAGAATTCTAATACATCCTTTACTCTAAGAAGCTCTAAATCAAGGCCTTGCTCATCAACTATAAAACTTTTATCAATAATAGCTAATTTTGCCCCCTTTTTAGCCACATCTTTGAGATATAAATGGCCATCTGTTCTCTCTCCTTTTAGAGCAAAAAAAATACTTCCCTTTTTTACAAGTCTACTATCTATCTGATAATCAGTTTTTTGCAAATCTAACACTTTTTTTATCGTCTTATCCATCTGATTTTCAACCCTTTATATATTCAATAAAAGTTACTAAATAATTAAGATTTTATTGATATTATATTAAAAAATATATTATAATAATAATAAAGAATTTTAATAATAAATATAAAGATATAATTTTTATGACAACACCAACAAAACGTAAAGATTCACCAAAACCACCTCCTAGCGCTGGCGCTTCTGGAAAACCAGACGGTTCAAGCGATAATCCAAGCGTTGATACTACTGCAAAAAGAACTAAAGAAGCTGCATCTCAGACGAAGCTTGGAAAATATGCATTTTCAGCTAAACACAAATCTAATCAAGTTTCAATAGCTTTAGAAAAGGTTAAGGACACTCACAAAAAAAGAAAAATTGGTGGTCAAAAAATCAAGGAAATAACTGCTAAAAAACCTAGCACAAAAGAACCTGCCAACCTCTCCCCAACCGAGTGGAAAACCCTTACAAAAGTAACAGAGAAAGCCAAAGAAATTTTTTGGCCAGAAAAACATTGGAAAAAAGCTCTCTTATCACCAGTGGGTATTTTTGCTGGTGCAGGTTTAGCTTTAGCACATGGAGCTAAAACAATTACTCATGGAGCAAAATATCTTAAAAAGAATATTTCAAAAGACTCTAAATTACCACCATTTTTACACAATATCAATCCTTTTAGATCTCAAGATTTTGTTGAACTTACTGAAGATGAACAAGATAAATTTTGTAAAAAAATGGATAAAGCCTGGGAAAAACATCAAAAAGCATACAACAAAGGTAAAGAAGATGATGAAAAAATACTCTCTGAAGATGTTGTAAAATGGGGATTTGAGATTCCCAAAAAGAAGGGAGGGAGATTTGGGTTTAGAATTATTTATAGAATCCCTGATAAAAATGGAAAATATGTAAAAGACTCAAAAGATAAAACTAGAAAATACAAAGTCGATAAAAATGGATATTTTGAATATAAAATGAAATATCTATTTTGGGGAAAATTAGATTTAGATGATTTAGATGATGTTTTTGTTGAATCCACATCAATTGTAGATAATTGGGATGAAATAGATGACAGACTAAGATGCACAGCTCCAACATTAGCTCAGCTCAAAGAAAAAATTAAAAACTTATCTAATTCTACTGAAAAAGTAAAAGCCGAAAAAACAGCAAAACAAAACTGTTGGTTACATACGACTGTTCAAAGAGTTTTAAACAATAAAAAAATTATAGCTGCTCTAAAAGATGAAAAGAAATTTAATAAAAACCACACAAACAAAACTAAAGACGAACAAAGTGACCTTTTAAAATTAAAAGAAAAAACTAAAAATTTAATTGAGTGTATTAAAAAATGTGCAGGAAAAACACCGAGTGAGCAATATTCTATCATTGAAGAAAAATACGATGATCAAGAAAGCTACGCTGAAAAAATAAGAAAAGATTTACGTTTAAAAGGAAATACTCAAGAAGATTCAGATATGGCATATAAAGATTTAGAAAATTATCTTCTAAAAATCGGTGCGATTGATGTTGCTCAAATTATAGAAGAAAGAGAGTATTCACCTTTAGCAGATAGTGAAGACCAAAAAAAGGAATCTATTAATTCTTCATCTATTAATATTCCTGTTCTAAAGAAAGGAGAAACTATAAATTTAACTAACTCTATTAACGAATATTTTTGTGTAGATAGAAAAGGTTCTACAACAAAAGATGCCCCTGGAGCTGAAAGAACCTTTAAAGATACTATTACAATCCCTAAAAAACCATCTTCAATCACTATTGAAATCAGTGATAAAGCTACACTAGAAAATGTTCCTTTTAATTTAAAATACGAGAATGAAAGGTTTGTAGCAGATGATAAAGGTGATTTCGAATTTAATTATGCTTCAATTCATGAGGGAGATAGAGGCGGTGGCCATTATTTTTCAATTTATAGAGAAAATGGTGAGTATTATATCTATGATAATACACAAGATCTATCTGATAAAGAAGCTCTCAAAATAGATCTTGATACTGTAAAAAAACATTTAAAGAATGCTAAAACAATAGTATATGAAGACAAATCAGCAATTGCTGCAGAAGAAGTACCAAAAAACAATGAATCTAAATGGTATTCAAATTTCTCTTTATTTGGTGCAAAAAAACCAAAAACGACATAATTCTATATCTTCAATTAAAAGCTGAACTCTTATAGATCTATCTAAATAGATTAGAAAAAATCATTTAATCCTCTAAAATTAAAAATCAAATTTTCACATATGAAAAATTCATTGATTTCCTTTTATAATTAAAGCATAATTGGTAACTTAAATTTGGTGGCATAGCCAAGTGGTAAGGCGGGAGCCTGCAAAGCTCTTATTCCTCAGTTCGAATCTGAGTGCCACCTTTTTTTTATAATTAATTATGCTATATATTATATCTACGCCGATAGGCAATCTTAAAGACATAAGCTTTAGAGCAATTGAAATTTTTAAAAGTTGCGACTATATTTTATGTGAAGACACAAGGACTAGTAAAATTTTATTTGATAGATATCAGATAAAAAAAAGATTAATTAGCTTTCATAAGTTCAATGAAAAAAAACTTGAGTCAAACATTTTAAAAGATTTAAAAGAGGATAAAACTCTTGGCTTGATCTCGGACGCTGGAACCCCATTAATTTCAGATCCAGGCGAAAACCTCATAAAAGCTTGTTTTGATAAAAACATTAAAGTAGAAGCCATTCCAGGGCCTTGCAGCATTATCCAAGCCCTTGTTTTGAGTGGATTTGAATCGCATCCATTTGAGTTTTTAGGTTTTTTACCTAAAAAAACAAGTGAGCTAAATTTATTTATCAAAAAAATGCTTTTTTTCGATGGTGTGTCTATTACATTTGAATCAGCTAAAAGAATATTAAAAACGGTCGAGAAAATAGCTTCACTAGATCCTAAAAGAGAGCTTTGTATTTTAAAAGAAATGACAAAAAAATTTGAAAAGAGAATAGCTCATAGAGCCGATGACATGCTCAAATACTTAAAAAATCATCCCCTTAAAGGAGAGCTAGTTCTAGTGGTTAATAGAGGAGAGATGATCGATGATCTTAGCATTGAAGAGAGCGTAAAACTGCTTCAGAGCATGTATGGGCTTAGTTTAAAAGAAGCTATAACAGCATCAGCAAAAATAAAAAATATATCGAAAAAAAAGGTCTATGAAATTTTCAAAATAAAATAGTTTGATTTAGCAAATAAGATTATTGAAAATAAACCAAAAATTATCTACATTATTATTATTTAAAATTACAAATCTAGTTTTTATAAAAACTTTAAAATTTAGGAGCTAAAAATATGTCTTCAAACCCAAAAGAGATAATTTTCGATGAACAAGCTAGAGAAAAGCTAAAAAAAGGAATAAATGAACTTGCAGATGTTGTTTCTGTAACACTTGGGCCTCTTGGTAGAAATGTAGCAATATCTTCTTGGGCAATGCCAAAAATTACAAATGATGGAAATTCTCTTATCGATGATATCGATTTAAAAGATGATTTTGAAGATATGGGAGCGAAACTTGCTAAAGAGGTAGCTCAAAAGATAAAACAAATTTCAGGAGATGGCACTACTGCAGGGGTTGTACTACTTAGATCTATTGTTAATGAGGGCATGAAACATATCACTACAGGAACATCTGCTATTCATATAAAAAAGGGATTAGAAAAAGCACTTGAAAAAGTTTTAGAAAGGATTGATGAGATTTCAGATAAAATAAAAAGCGATGAAGATAAAAAAAATATAGCAACAGTCTCTGCATCTGGAGATAAAAAAATTGGAGAAGATATTTTAAGTAGCTTTAAAAAAGCTGAAAATGGAGCAAGTATAACTATTGAAAGTGGAAATAAAGATGAGACTGAAATAGAGATAAAAGAGGGATTAGAAATTGAAAGGGGTTATTTAAGTCCATATTTTTGCACTGATGCTAAAAAGATGATAGTGGAAATGACAAACCCAAAGATTTTAATAACTGATAAAAAGATAAACACTATCCAAGATCTTCTAGTTATTCTACAAACGACAGCATCTACATCTAAAGAGCTGTTAATTATTGCAGATGATATCGATGCAGATACACTCGCTACTTTAGTTATTAATAATATCAAAGGGGTAATGAGAGTTACTGCTATTAAAACCCCTGGTTTTGGAGATAAAAGAAAAGATGTTTTAGAAGATATAGCCCAATTGACAGGTGGTACATATTTTAGTGAAGACAAAGGTCTTATTTTAAAAGATGCTAAATTTGAAGAGCTAGGTGAGTTAGAAAAAGTTATTATAACAAAAGATAAAACTCTACTTATTGGAGGAAAAGGCAAAAACCTTCAAAAAAGAATCGAGCTATTAGAGCAAGAAAAAGAGAACTCAACAGATGATGTAGACAAAGACCAATTAGATAAAAGAATTTGCAAACTAAAAGGCGGCGTTGTAGTAATAAAAGTAGGTGGAGCATCAGATAGCGAACTAAAAGAGAAAAAACAAAAATATGAAGATAGTTTAAATGCAACAAAAGCAGCTATTGAAGATGGCATAGTAGCAGGTGGTGGAATTTCTCTTTTAAGAGCAAAAGATGCAATAGATAATTTAGATATTTCTCTTGATGAAAAAATTGGTGTAGACATTTTAAAAAAGGCACTTTTAGCACCTTTAAAGCAGATCATTTCAAATGCAGGCCTCGATTATCATTTGATAATAGATGAGCTTTTAAAAAAGGGAAAAACATTTGGTTTTAATGTAGTTACAGAAAAGATTGAAGATTTTATCAAAACTGGAATTATCGATCCTACAAAAGTTATTAAAACCTCTTTAATTCATGCTGTATCGATTGCTAAGATTGTTTTGCTTTCTGATGCATTGATTGCTGATGCAAAAGATGAAGATAAAAAATAATTTGTTATTCTAACCAAACCTAAAAAAAATATTTTTTTTAGGTTTGATTTTTTTCATATTTTGTTTTTTTAGAACATTGTATTTTTTTTTATTTTTTAAATATTTAAAATGTAGATAACATTTTTTCTCTAATAGCTTTATTGTTTTTTTTATTGACTGGAGCCTATTTTTTTATATATCTTCAAATTAAAAATATTTAGGTTTTTTTTTATGAAAAATATATTTTTTGCATCGCTACTTTTAATACTATCCTCTTTTTCTTTTGAAGATTTTGATGTAGATGAGCTTGAAAAAGAATCAATTTTATATGCTTCAGAGAAACTAGCTTTAAACTATTCAGGAAAAAAAGCTCAATGGCAAAATCCCTATGGATTTCCAAAACCCACTCAAATTTTAGAAAAAACATCTGTTTGGTTAGATTCATATGCAAGATCAATAATTCCTAAAAAGGGAAAAACGGTAATAGAGACTCTAGGAGATCCGGATCTTTGGGAAGTTTTAACAGAGATTGGAATTGATGGTATCCATACAGGGCCAATGAAAGAGGCTGGAGGAATAATAACGGGAAAGCATACACCCTCAATAGATGGTGGTTTTGATAGAATCTCTTTAAAAATAGATCCTACTTTTGGAACAAAAGAGCAGTATATTCAAATGGCAGACACTATACACTCTTTTAATAGTGTACTTATCGGAGATTTAATACCAGGACACACCGGTTTAGGAGCTGATTTTGTATTAGCTTTGATGAATTTTAAAGATTATCCAGGCCTTTACGATCTAGTTGAAATCGATGAAAAAGATTGGACGTTACTTCCAAATGTAGAAAAAAATGAATTTGCTAAAAACTTAAATTTTAATGAAGTAGATAAACTATATAAAAAGGGATACATAGTTGGAAGATTACAAAGTGTTTTTGCAGCAGGCCCGGATAAAATTTCTAATTGGGATGCAACAAAAAAAATAAAAGGAGCAGATGGCAAAACAAGAAGATGGGTGTATCTACACTATTATAATGCTGGCCAACCTACTCTTAACTGGTTAGATCCTAGCTTTGCAGCAGATAGACTAATAGCTGGTGATATCATGGAGTCTCTTGGAATTTTAAAAAATAATGGAGTCCGATTAGATGCAAATGGTTATTTAGGTGTTGAAATTGTACCTGGAAAGGATACAGCTTTTTCAGAGGAGCATCCCCTCTCTACTGTTGCAACTAATTTAATATCTATGCTTACAAGAAAATTAAATTTTGCAAAAAGTATCGGTGGCATTACTTATCAAGAATTGCATCTTTCAATTGCTGATATAAAAGCCATGTTAGAGTTTGGAGCAGATTTTTCTTATGATTTTAATACAAGACCTGGATATACCCATGGAATAATCGCTGAAGATGCTGATTTTTTAAGACTTAATATTTCACTCTTAGACAAAGCAAAAATCCCACCGAGCAGATTTATCCATGCACTTCAAAATCATGATTCACTATCTTATGGACTAGATGAATTTAAAGGTAATCCAGATGAAAAATTTGAATATAAAGGTAAAGAATATACAGGAAAAGAAATAGCGGATTCGATATTAAAAGAGGATCTATCAGTCGTTCAAAAAAAAACATCTTATGGTCCTTGTGCAACTTTTGTAGAACTCTCAGCTTTAGCGCTAGGTTATAAAGATTTTTATAATATGACAGAAGATCAAAAATTACTCGTTCAAAAAGCTCATCAACTATTAACATTTTATAATGCTATGCAACCTGGTATTTTTATGATATCTGGTTGGGATTTAGTGGGAGCATACCCATTAAAAGTTTCTCAAATAAAAGAGCTTTTAGAAGACGGTGATTGTAGATGGACAAATAGAGGAGCATACGATCTCCTTGGAACTTCTGATGAAATAATAAGTCCTTCTAACTTGCCAAAAGCAAAAACTTTATATGGCTCTCTGCCCGAGCAACTAAAAGATCCTTCATCTTACGCATCTTTTGTAAAAAACATGCTAAAAGCAAGAAAAGAGTACAAAATAAATTTAGCTACTCAAGTTAAGATATTAGATGTAAAAAATTCATCTTTATTTTTAGCGATGTATCAACTTCAAGATAAATCATATTTACTAGTAGCTTTGAATTTTTCAAAAGAAAAAGCTCAAGAAGAATTTGAAATCCCTCAAATTAAATTTAAAAGTGCTAAAAATATAATAACTAACAAAAAAGAAGATAAATCATTTTTTTCTTCTAAATTTAATATTAAGCTAGATGGTTTTGAAGCTAAAGCTATAGTATTTTAGATTTTAATTTTCAAATCTAAATATTAAATCTATTTGCGCGAAAAAAAATATTTTTTATCCAAAAATTGAAAAATAAAAAATCTATTTTTTATTGACTTTTCTATTTTTTTTTTTTATATCTTCAACTAAAAAGTAATAAGGTCTTTAAATGAAAATCTTCAATCTTTCTATTCTTTTTATAATTTTATCATCATTTTCTTTTGAAAATTTCGATGTAGATGAGCTTGAAAAAGAATCGATTTTATATAACGCTTCAATACTTGCTAAAAACTATTCAGGAAATAAAGATCAGTGGAAGCACGAATATGGGCTTCCAAAACCCAAACAAATCTGCGAAAAAACTTCTGTTTGGTTAGATTCCTATGCAAGAGCAATAATTACAGAAAAGGGAAAAACTGTTATAGAAACACTCTCCGATCCAAATCTTTGGAATATTTTAACAGATATAGGAATTGAAGGGATTCATACAGGTCCTATGAAAGAAGCTGGTGGTATTATAACAGGAACACACACACCTTCTGTTGATGGTGGATATGATAGGATGAGCTTAAAAATCGATCCAAACTTTGGCACTCAAGCTCAATATCTTGAAATGGCAAAAACAATTCACTCATATAAAGCTGCTATTGTCGGAGATTTAATACCAGGGCATACAGGACTTGGATATGACTTTGTCTTAGCTTTAATGAATTATAAAGATTATTCGGGTTTATATCATATGGTAGAGATAGATAAAAAAGATTGGTCTCTTTTACCAGAGGTGAGTGAAAATGATTTTTCTAAAAATTTAAGTTTTAATGAGGTCGATAAATTAAAAGAAAAAGGCTATATAGTCGGTAGGCTTCAAAGGGTTATTTTTGCTGAG
Organism: Candidatus Anoxychlamydiales bacterium; assembly: GCA_011064875.1. GTDB lineage: Bacteria > Chlamydiota > Chlamydiia > Chlamydiales > SM23-39 > JAAKFX01. Next base: position 10,754 of record JAAKFV010000030.1, read on the forward strand.
CCTGGAATAAAAGTTACAAATTGGGATGCAACAAAAAAGATTAAAGGCACAGATGGTAAAACAAGAAGATGGGTATATCTTCACTATTTCAAAGCAGGCCAACCATCTCTTAATTGGTTAGATCCTAGCTTCGCAGCTAATTCTCTAATTGCTGGCGATATCATGGAGTCTGTTGGAGTTTTAAAAAATGATGGTCTTAGGTTAGATGCTAATGGTTTTTTAGGGATTGAAAAAAAACCTGGCAAAGAAAAAGCATGGTCTGAAGGACATCCTCTATCTTTAATATCTACTAATTTAATTTCCATGTTAACTAGGAAACTTGGAAATTTTTCTAAAGAGAATGGAGGGTTTACCTACCAAGAGTTGAATCTTACAATTGAAGATATGAAAACTATGCTAAAGTTAGGCTCTGATTTTTCTTATGATTTTATTACAAGAACTGCATATGTACATGCTTTGATTTCTGAGGATGCAGATTTTTTAAGACTCAATTTAGCACTTATGAACAATGCCAAAATCTCCCCTATTAGATTTATCCATGCACTTCAAAACCACGATGAGATTACATATGAGCTTGTTGAATTTGATATCAATGCAGAAAAAGAATTTTCTTATAAGGGAGGACAATATACAGGAAAAGAGATCAGAGAAAAAATTAGAGATGAAGATTTTTCAAAAATCTTAACAAAAAAAACTCCATATATTTTACCAAGTGGTAATGGTCCATGTACTACGATGGTAGGCCTTTGCTCTGCAGCTTTAGGATATAGAGATATTTTTTCAATGACAAAAGATCAAAAAGAGATGGTAAAAAAAGCTCATCTTCTTTTAACTTTTTTTAATGCTATGCAACCTGGCATTTTCATGGTATCTGGCTGGGATCTAGTAGGGGCTTATCCTTTAAAACCAACGCAGGTAAAAGATTTAATAAAAGGAGGTGATAATCGTTGGATAAATAGAGGAGCATATGATCTTTTGGGAGACTCTGATCAAAAATTTAGTAAATCAAATCTACCAAAAGCTAAAACTTTATATGGTTCTTTAAATAAACAACTTTTAGATCCCCTATCTTATGCCTCTCAATTAAAAAAGATGTTAAAAATTAGAAAAGAGTATAAAATAAATCTAGCTTGGATGTTGGATGTTTTAGATGTAAAGGCCGCACCACTCTACATTGCAACATATAAACTTCAAGACAAATCACTATTGATGATAGCTTTAAATTTTTCAAAAGATCCAATTGAAGAAGAGGTTGATATCACTCAAATTAAGTATTCAAGAGCTAAAAATCTAATGACTAATAAAAAAGAAGAAAAATCATTTTTTTCTTCTAAATTTAATATTAAGCTAGATGGTTTTGAAGCAAAAGCTATCGTTTTTTAAAAAGAAAAAAAATACTTTGGAGATATTTTGAAAAAAGCTGCAATTATCCCAGTTTCGACAATTGGAGACGCTCTTATTTTAATGATAGCAGCAAATCAGTTAACAACTTTAGGTTATGAAGTTACTATTTTGCATGATAATATTTTTTCATTAAAAAATTGGTTTCCTAAATTTCAATTTAAAAAATTATCTCTAAAAGAGTTAAATTCATACGATCATATTTTTTTAGAGCAAGATGAAGTAAAAATAGATAAAACAAATGAGCTAAAAAAACTGATCAAAACCAAATTAAGCATAATATATTTTAGATATAATAAATCAAAATTTTCCCCTCTTTCAAATTTAGATATTTTTCTAGATGATGATCTTCCAATAGCGAAGAGTTTAGCTAAAAATTTTCAAAAATTTTTGAGTTCACATTTAAATAAAAATAAAAAAACTACTGCTTTAGATAAAGTTATTTTAGACTCAAGAGCGCTAGATACAGGAATCGTAATCCCTAAAAACCTTACACATAAAAAATACCCAAAAAGAGTAATCATTCAGCCAACTAGTACAGATGTTAATAAATGTTGGAGCAAACATAAATTTATAAAACTTGCAAAAAAGCTTAAAAACAAAGGATTTAGATGTGTGATTTCAGTTGCGCCTGAAGAGAGAAAAGATTGGCTTTTTGTTCATGATTTAGGTTTAGATCTACCTTTATTTCAAACGCTAAGTGATTTAGCTTCATATATTTACGAATCATCTTATTTAATTGGAAATGATTCTTTAGCAATACATTTAGCCTCTCTTTTCAAAATTGATCATATAATGATCGCTAAAAGCAAAAAAGTTACAAAAAAATGGCAAGGAGGCTGGCTAAAAACAAGCATAATTTCGCCCCTTTCATTAGTTCCAAATCTTAAAGGTTTGAGGCTAAGAGAAAAGTACTTTCAAAAGTTCATAAGCGTAAGAAAAGTCCTTAAATATTTCTCTCAAAACCCTGCCAATAAAAGGCTTACGCTTAATTAGCAATTTATCCTCGTTAATTTAAATTATTTAATAATACTATAAATTATTAACAATTAATCTATTGTATTATCTAATTGATTAGTAATTAATATTAATAATAAAATTATAGATAAGAGGGAGGCAAAAGCATGAAAGATGAACCAAGTCATATGATGAAATTCATAGAAAAAGTCACCAAAGAAAAGAAAGAAGAAGCCAAAGAAGAAGAAGGTTTTGAAAAAAACTATAGAAAAGAGATTTCATCAAAAAAGAACAAACAGAAGGCAAAACAAGCTAAAAGCATAGAGAGAAAAACAAGAAAGAAAAAGAGTCCTGAACATCTAAGTGTAGAAGAGAAAAACAAGAAAATGAAAGACCGAACCCCTGTAATTAGAGCGAGATCGAGCAAAAAGCAAATTCGCCTTTAAATAAAAGATAAAATAGGTTATACTTAATTTAAGTTTTTAAAAACAAACAACTTAAATAGGATTAAACTTATTTACGATGATTACAATAGCTCATTTATCAGATCTACATTTTTCAAATATTAGCATATTTCCTTTGAGCTTAAAAAGATTCATTGGGACAACAAACCTACTTATTACAAGAAAAAGATCCTATATTGATACGCATCTATTTAAGCTCCCTGATCTTTTAAAATCCTTAAATGTAAATAATATTTTTATAACGGGAGATTTGAGCTCTACTTCATTAAAAAAAGAATTTGAAAAAGCTAAAAAATTTATTGATTCATTTGATGAAAACATGAAATTTTTCATAATTCCTGGAAATCATGATACCTATACAAGACAAGCTAATAAACAATCTTATTTTCAAAACATTTTAAAAAGCAATAATATCATAGATTCAAAGCAGAAAAAAATTCACCTCTTCGATCTTTCTAAGAAATGGGTATATATAGGTTTAGATACAACATTAGTTACACCTCTTTTTTCGGCAACAGGACTTTTCTCTACAGAGATGGAAAAAGATTTAATAGATATTCTAGAAAAAATCCCAAAAGATAAAAACATCATTATTTCGAATCATTTTCCATTATTTCACAAAGCTCCAAAAAGAAAACTTTTAAAAAGAAGAGACGATTTATTAAAAGTAATAAAAAAATATCCTAATATAAAATTATATCTACATGGCCATACTCATAAACCATCGATTACTAAAGAAGAAAACTTACCTTATATGATTTGCTCGGGATGTTCATCTCACAAAAAAAATGCATCTTTTAGTATTTTAAAAATTGAAGATGATAAATGTAATATCTACTGCTATATCTTACAAGATAACAATTGGCAAAAAGACAAAGTAGAAGAGCTTAATTTTTCATGACATGGTATCAAAGAGGTCTTTATTTTAAGTGTATAAAAGGTTGTGCAGATTGTTGCACAAAAGCTCCTGGTTATGTTTGGCTTAAAGATAATGAAATAGAAAAAATCTCAAAATATCTAAAACTTTCAAAAAAAGATTTTTTAAAAAAGTATACAAGAGAAGTTAAAGGAAAAATCTCGCTCATAGAAAATTTCAAAAATTATGATTGTTGTTTTTTAAAAGATAAAAAATGTCAGATCTACGATGCAAGACCTGAGCAATGCAAAACATATCCCTTTTGGAAAAGCAATTTAAAATCTTCTAAAAATTGGCAAGATGAAAAAAGTTACTGCCCTGGAATCGATGAAAAAGAGGGTAAATTATTCTCGCTTGCAGAGATAAATCAAAAGATCGAATAATTTATTTTGATTTTTTAATTAAAATCTTTTAAAAATCAATAATAAATGGCTTTAAAAATGGATCAAGACTTTTCAGCAAAAAAAAGAATTCAAACATGGCTAGAAGGCCCATTCGATGATGAGACTAAAAATGAGATAAAAAAACTTCTCAAAGAGAATTCTAAAGAACTTGTAAATGCTTTTTCAGATACTCTAACATTTGGAACAGGTGGCATTAGAGCCAAGATGGGAATTGGAACGAATAGGTTAAATAAATACACAATAGCAATAGCTACTCAAGCACTTTCTAATTATATATTATCTCAAAAATCAAAAGACCCATCTGTCTTGATAGGTTTTGATAATAGACAAAACTCAAAACTTTTCGCTTTTGAGGCTTCAAAAGTTTTAGCTGCAAACAAAATAAAAGTTTATCTTTTAAAAGAGCTAAGACCAACTCCTATAGTATCTTTTGGATGTAGATTTAAAAATTGCATCTCAGCAATTATGATAACAGCATCTCACAATCCTAAAGAGTACAATGGCTACAAGGTATATTGGAAAGATGGAGGACAAGTTTTGCCTCCTCATGACACAGGGATAATAGCTGAATACAATAAAATTGATTCTATTGAAAAAGTAAAACTTTTAGACACTATAGAGCATCCTTTGATTGAGTTTATTTTGGAAGAAATAGATAAAGCTTATACAAAAAATCTGTTTTCTCTAGAGCTTTTTAAAAATAAAATTGAAAATCCTAATCTTAAAATTGTTTATTCCAATTTTCATGGAACAGGAATTACTCTAACCCCAAAATGTTTAAATGAGCTCGGATTTAAAGATATCTTTATTGTAAAAGAGCAAGAAGCTATTGATCCAAATTTCACAAACGCTCCAAAACCAAATCCTGAAGAAAAAGAGTCATTAGAGCTTGGAATTAGATATTTAAAAGAGAAAAATGCAGATATTTTTATAGCTACAGATCCAGACGCCGATAGAGTTGGAGCTGTAATAAATCATGAAAATACCCCCTACATATTAACTGGAAACGAGCTTTCTTGTATTATGCTTAACTATCTTTGCAAAAAAAAATCTCTATATTCAAAAACAGCAGCGATTAAAACAATAGTAACAACAGAGCTTTTCACAAGAATCTCAGAACACTATGACATCCACTCAATCGATGTTTTAACAGGTTTTAAATATATTGCTGAGAAAATTCATGAATTCGAAGTAGATAACTCTTTTGAGTTTATATTTGGTGCAGAAGAGTCTTTAGGCTATCTAATACACACTTTTGCAAGGGATAAAGATGCAATAAGCGCATCACTTCTAATAGCTAAAATAGCCTTGGATGCTAAAAAAGAGAATAAAACTCTAATAGATCTTTTATATGATCTTTATCAAACACATGGAATTTATAGAGAAAAACAAGCATCTATTGCATTTGAACCAACTTTAGAGAATTTTGAAAAAATGAAAAAATTAATGCAACGCTTAAGAGAAAATCCCCCTAAAACCATTGCTAATGAAACTGTAGCTTTTATCGATGATTATAAAACATCTGAGACACTTGATCTTCAAACTCAAACAAAAACAATTTTAGAACTCCCCTCTTCTGATGTTTTAAGATTTTGGCTAGCAGATAATTCTAAAATAGTAATAAGACCCTCTGGAACAGAGCCTAAAGTAAAAATATATGTTGGAGTTCAAGAACTAAACATAACAGATTTAAAAAACGATATAAAAAAATGTGATATGCATTTAGATGTTCTTATCGATGCTATTGAACTTGAAATGAAATCGTGAACTACTCGCCATTAAAATGGCAAGCTTCCTGCTTCCGCTTATGATAACTCGTAGACCAGAAAATATATTTCTGTTCCGCCGCCATAGCATAATCCACAGGCGTTAATTTGGACTGTCCCAGTCCTATTTTTAATTGGTTAATTGTAGCATTATAATCTCTATCATGAAAAGTTCTGCACTTTGGACATATCCATTTTCTTGTATGTATATCAAGCTTTTGGTTTTTATAGCCACATATTGAACATTTCTTGGTTGATGGATAAAATGCATCTAGCTCTATGTATTCTCTTCCATACCATCGGGCTTTATACTTTATCATTCTATTAAATTCAGACCAAGATGCATCTTGTATGCTTTTGGATAGTTTTTTATTTCTTATCATATTTTTTACTTTCAAATCTTCCATTATTATCGTTTGGTTATCACGTATAACTTTTAAAGATTCTTTGTGTAAAAAATCATTTCTTTTGTTTTTTATCTTTTCATGAACTTTTGCTACTTTTATTATCGCTTTTTTTCTGTTATTACTTCCTTTTTGTTTTTTAGAGAGTTTTTTTTGTATTTTTTTTACTCTTTTTTCAGCTTTTTTATAAAATCTTAAATTCTTTATCTCTTCTCCATTTGATAATTTTGCAAATGTCATAAGCCCCATATCTAATGCAACTGCATTTTTATTTGATGATAATTTATTCATCTCCCTTTCTACCAAAACATTTAAATAATATTTGCCACTAGGTGTTTTTGTAATCGATATGCTCTTTATATTTCCTATACTCTTTCTATGCAAAATTATTGGTATTGCAGTTTTTAGTTTTGGTATATAAAGCTTATTATCTGCAATCTTAAAAAATTGAGGGATACTTATTGAATTTCTTTTATTTTTACTTTTGAAGTTTGGAAATTTAGCTCTTTTATTAAAAAAATTATCAAATGCTCTTTTTAAATTTAAACATGATCCTTGTAGACTTTGCGAATTAGTTTCTTTTTAAAAGGGATATTCTTTTTTTAAATTTACTATCCTTTTTTTTAGTTCATAATAATTATATAATTTTTCTTCCTTCGAAATTTCTAGAAGCTTGTTATAAAGAAAGCGACATGAACCTACTAGTTTATTTAAAAAAACTTTTGCAGGCTTGCTAGGATCAAGTCTGAATCTATATGTATACTCCATTATTTATTTTGTCCTTCTATATATTTTTTGATATTTTCTTCTGAAATACTTCCAATTGTTTCTACATAATATGAAGGGTTCCATAAATGTCCTTTCCATAAAACTTTGGTTAATAATGGAAAAAATATTAATAGTTTTCTGGCTGTTATACCTTTTAACATTTTGACAATATATGAAATTGAGAAATTAGGATCTGCTGAAACAAATATATGCACATGATCTTTTTCTCCAACTTCAATTGTTTCAACATAGAATCCTTTATCCTTAGCTATTTGATAAACAAGGTTTTTAAGACAAGTTTCAACTTTTTCACTTAGAACCTTTTTTCTATATTTTGTTGAGAATACAATATGATAATTCACATTATATACACATGTTCTTTTATGTTTTAGATTCTGTTTTTTCATGCAGATAGTTTAGAAAATACCTATTTCAAAAGTCAATAAATAATTTTAAAATTGTCAATGATATATTTTATTTTCATCATCAAATATTATATTTGATGATGGTTTGCTTTCATCTCTCCTTTGAAAAGGAGAGGATTCCCGCAAACAAATCCTAAATTTCTTTATTTTTTCTTAGAAAAATAAACAAATTATCTATGAGGCAAATATCTCTATTAAAGTTTTGCTGAAGGCGTAAATAGTTCATTCAATTTTTTTTGCAATGCTAATATTGTTTCTTCATCTACAATCATAGAATCTTGGGATCTCGTTAATCGCGATCTTAAATGTTTATCGCATTTAGGATGATGATATCCAACATCATTATTAGCTAAACGGTTAAGTTTTTTCATAGTCGTTATAATTTCTTGAATTCTTTCTCTTAAACTAATCATTCTAAGAGTTGAGACATTTATTTGCTCTTGAGTTGGCTGATTTTCCAAACCTGAACTTCTTCTTAATACATTTCTATTGCTATGTCTCAAAATCTCTATATCTTCTCTCATCAATATAAAAAGCCTCTCACAACGTGCAACTGACATAAAATATCTCCAACTTCAAATTAAAATTTTTTAAAATCATGTTACATGCCAAAAATATTTACAAGAAATTAAAAAAAAGAAAAATCTCTAAACACTTTTATCAGCTAGATAAGACTCTAGATAAAACCTTAATTTTTCCTGTTTTTGCTCCGGATATTTTATTCTGGAATGTCTTGTTAGCAAAAGAGTTCTAATTATTGATTTTTTTACTATTTTCATCTCTTCAAATGTTAGAGAACAATCATCGAACTGACCATCTTCTGTTCTATATTTTACTATTTTATTTACTAAAGAGCATAAAATTTCTTCAGTAATCTCTTCTAATGATCTAGATGCTGCTTCCATAGCATCTGCAATCATAATGATTGCCGCTTCTTTTGATTTTGGTTTTGGCCCTGGATATCTAAAATGATTTTCTTCTATTTGATCCATTTCTTGTTTGATTTCCATCTCTTTTCTATAAAAATAATAAACTAAAGTTGTGCCATGGTGTTGTTTTATAATATCGATGATCTGTTTAGGAAGTCGATATTTTTTAGCTA
>JAAKFV010000031.1 GCA_011064875.1 Candidatus Anoxychlamydiales bacterium
GCAGATCGATATAGAAATCGAAGAAAAAGATTTGGTTTAAGATTTAATCTAATAGCAGGAATTTATAATTATGAAATTTAATTACACAAGAGGTCTAATAAACTTTTATCTCTATTTCAAAAATTGAAAAGTTGTTCAAAAGATGATGTTACATATAAACAAGATATAATAGATATCCTATCTGAGTGTGATAATATGAGAAGATCACTTTTGCACTATGCTGTTCTTATGGGCGATGTTACTTTGGTTAGAATGATTTTTAGTGAATTGGATTTAGTTGAAGAAAATCAAAAATTACAGCTATTCTTGCTGCAAGACTCATTTGGTAAAACTCCTCTACATTATCTACTTAGTATGCAAAAAGAGGTTATAGAGAAAGAGGCATATCGGTGTCTTTTTGAAGAGCTTTTACAGATTATTCCAGGAAAAGATATGGCCTATTTTCTGAATACTAAAGATATATATGGTAAAACTCCTTTTTACTATTCAACAATGGTTTTTTTAGATGACATTTGTGTAGCTTTGACTTTGCTCAAGAAAACTCCAATGCATGATAGAAAAGCTCTTTTAGAGACTAGATTAGATGAAGAGGGCAATACTCTCTTTCATTCTTTTGCAAGAAATAACCAAGAAGAGCTTTTAATTGAAATATTGAAATACGTAGATATAAATGATAGAAAATATCTTTTAGAATTACAAAAAAGAGATGAAATATCCGTGATTGTAACTATTCAAGATTATGCAATTTTAGAAAAGAATTTAAAAGAGCTTTTAGCTCTTTTTTCAGAAGATCAAGATTTTGCTAAAATGCTAGAGGAAAATCTTTTAGAATCTGTCTATACTTTAGATGCAGATAACTCTGTTAGCTAATGAAATAATCTAAATATAAGTTCTTTTTAAATAAAACATTAGATGAAAATATCTAAAAACTTCTCATATTTTTAAGTTTTTGCTTGCTTTTTGTAAAATTCAATTTTAAAGTTAAATTTGTGATATAAATTATCTGGAAAAGTGTTTTACTTAAAAAGATCTATTTTTATAAACTTTTATCTTTCTTTTCAAAAAGTATATTTTTTCTTAAAAGGAATGTGTTATGGATGAAAATTCGTCTTTGAAAAAAAATAATGAGACTCAAATAGAAGATCTAGATTTTACAAAAAAATTAGATCTACTCTCTTCTAACGAAGATAAAATAAAGCTATCTTTAGAGGAGATGAAAAAGGCTATATCTACAGAAAATAGACCTGATTTTAAAACTTTTTGGGATATAAAAAACAGATGCTTAGTAATATTTAAAGCTCCTATAAATGCAACTTCTAGAGCGCTTTTTTGGAAGGAATATATAGAGCTTTCTAATGAAGTTAAAAGACTTAAAAATATTTCAAATGAGCAAACTAATTTTGAAGTGCAGCAAATTGATTTAGCAATAAATTCATTAGAAGAAGATTTAAAAAAGTATGAAGTAGTTCTTCTAACTATGAAAACAATCGATTTCAATGAAAAGATAAGATCTCTTTTATCAAAGAAAAGTTTTTATGTTGAGACTCAAAAAGAGTTAGATCTTTTAAATACATATGCAGCGAGAATAAACTCTCTAAGAAAAGAAATTATCAAAACTCAAATGAGAATAAGTGCTAAAAATAAATTTTTAAAAAGACTCTCTAATGTTGGAGATATTATTTTTCCAAAAAGAAAAGATTTAATAGGTTCTATTAGTGAAGAGTTCTTAGTTTCAATAGATAAGTTTTCTGAGAATTTTGATCTTAAAAAAGTCTCGTTTTTTGTTTTAAAAGATGAAATTAAAAGCCTTCAAAATCTTGCAAAAAAATTAACTCTAAATACTGAGGCTTTTACCAATTGTAGATTGATGTTATCTAAATGTTGGGACAAGGTAAAATTAGCTGAAAAAAGCTACAAAAAAGAGAGACAAAAATCCAAAGAATTTATTGATCAAGCTCTTTTAAAAATCGAAAAGTTGAAAAAGATGTGCGAAGCTAATTCAAATGACAAATCAATTCCAAATGAAGAAAAAGAGATCTTTAATTTTATAAAAACACTTAGCTTGAAAAAAGAGGATATCAAATTTTTAAAATTTAAAATAAAAGAAGCTAAAGCCCCAATCTATAATAATAAAGTGAAAAAAATAAATGAAGAGAAAATTAGTAGAATAGATGAGAAAGAAAAAAGTAGAAAAACGAAATTAGATCAAATTAAAAATGATATCAGAGATCTTTTAGATAAATCCGATCTTTCTATAGATGAGTTAGAGCTTGAAAAAAATCAAATCGAAGAAAAATTAAAAGCATTTGAGTTGGCTAAATTTGAAAAGTTGATATTCGAAAAAGATTTTAGAGCATTGCATCACCTAATCGAAGATAAAAAAGAAAAACAGACTCTAAACTCTTCTGATGAAATAAATCAGCTTCTTATAGTCTTTGAGCAAAAAAAGAAAAGAAGACAAGCTTTAAAAAATCATTTAGATAATTTGAAGAAACAGCTAGCTGGATCGGGACTATGTTTTGAAAAAGCTATGATGTATAGAGATCTAATTGATGAAGAAAAACAAAGGCTTCAAGCTTTAGATAAATCTATCCATGAACTTGAAGAAAAAATCGCTAATCTAGAAAGTAATTAACGTGCATTTAACTATTTTTGATCTAGACAAAACCCTTCTTAAAACAAACATCAGCTTTAAGTTTTTTCTATATCTATATAAAAAAAATAATTTTGATAAAAGATCAATTTTCAAATTAATCTATTACTTCATCAAATTTAAATATTTTAATATGGATATTGCAAATCTACACCAGGTAGTTTTTGAAAAGTTTTTAAAAAATAGAAAATATAGTCTATTTACAAAAGATATCGATCATTTTTTAGATAAATATTTAGATAAAATTTTTTATATGCCAGCAATTTTAGAGCTTCAAAAGGCTATGAATGACAATCACTATATTGCTATTTTTTCATCCTCTCCCACTTTTTTAGTCGAGCCAATTAGTAAAATATTAAAAGTTAATGAATTTAGAGCAACTAAATATCTTTTTGATAAAGATGATAGATTTGATAAAATAGAACTTATAATGGATGGTGAAAAAAAAGCTAAAGATGCAATAATTCTTATGAAAAGATTAGGAGTTGAAAAAGAAAATGTCTCTGTATATTCTGATAGTATTCAAGACATAGAGCTTTTTGAAGTTGCTCATAAAAAGATAGCTGTATCTCCTTGCTCTAAACTCTACAAATTATCCAAAAAAAGAAATTGGCAAATTATATGAAAAATATCGGATTTTTTGGTGGAAGCTTTGATCCTATTCATTTAGGACATCTTAACTTAGCTATTCAAATTCTAGAAAAATTAAAATTAGATAAAATTATATTTTGTCCCGCAAATGTATCGCCATTTAAAACTGAAAATCCTCCAATTGCGAGCTCTAAAGATAGATTCGAGATGGTAAAGATAGCAATTCAAGATTTTAAAAATTTTGATTTAACCAATTTTGAGATAAGAAATGAAAATATCTCATATACAATAAATACTTTAAAAGAGATAAAAAATAGTGATAATTTAAGACTTATCATTACAGAAGATACTCTTTTAAACTTTCATAAATGGAAAGATTATAAAAATATTTTACAAATCGCTCTTTTAATTGTAGGAGTTAGAAATAAATTTTTAGAAAACTTTAAAAGTGAAAATTTTACTCTAAATAATAAAAATTTTGTTAAAACTAATATCTTTGAAATCTCTTCTACGGAGATTAGAAAAAGGCTTAAAAATCATAAAAATTGCTTACATCTTATCCCAAAAGAAACTCTAGACTACATTTATAATCGTAAGTTATACTTGTAGGGTGTTAAAAGAAAATTTTAAAAATAAGTTATTTTAAGACCTAAAAAAAAGAGGACTTTCGATTTAAGATGGATAAGATTGAGTTATTAAATATTATATCACAGATTATTTACGATAAAAAAGGCTTTAATATTTTAGCCCTAGATGTTCGAGGCGTTTCTTCGATTTGTGATTACATAATAATTGCTGAAGGAAATGTTGAAAGGCATATAAAAGCGATTGCAAATGAGATAATTGAGCAACTAAAAAAGTTAAAAGAAAAGCCTCTTCATGTTGAAGGTCTTCAAGACTCAGATTGGGTTGTTATCGATTATTTAGATATTATTGTACACCTTTTTAAACCTCAGCTAAGAGAGACATATGCTTTAGAAAAGCTTTGGCAAAAATCTAAAATTATTGATTTAAAAATAAAAGTAGAACAATAAACTTTATAAGAAGTTAAATATGACAAAAAAAAGAAGAGTAGTAGTAACAGGGCTTGGCATAGCTAGCGCATTTGGAAATGACGTTGATCATTTTTATGATCAGCTGCTTTTAGGTAAAAGCTGCGTTCAAAAATTAGATCTTTTCGATGTAAGTGAATATCCAACTCAAATAGCTGGTTTTATAAAAGATTTTGATCCTGGCGAATACATGCAAAAAAAACAAGCAAGACGAGCCGATCCATTTATTAGATATGCTATGGTCGCTGGTAAAAAAGCTTTAGAGCACTCTAAAATTGATGCAAGCCTTTTAGAGAATTTAGATAAAACACGTTGTGGGATAGTAGTAAGCTCTGGAATGGGGGGAATGCATAGTTTTTCTGATGGTGTAGAAACTCTCATAAAAGAGAGTTATAAAAGGTTAACACCCTTTTTTGTTCCTTTTATCATTACTAATATGGCAGGGGCGCTGCTTGCTATAGATTTAGGCTTTCAAGGACCTAACTATTCTATTTCTACAGCTTGTGCAACATCTAACTACTCTATTCACGCAGCAGCTGAGCATATAAGAAAAGGTGAAGCTGATTTAATGCTAACAGGGGGAACTGAAGCCCCTATGTCACCAATTTGCCTTGCTGGTTTTGTTCAAGCCAAAACACTCTCGACTAGAAACGACGCACCTGAAAAAGCATCTCGGCCTTGGGATAAAAATAGAGATGGTTTTGTAATGGGCGAGGGAGCTGGAGTTTTAGTATTAGAGTCTCTAGAGCATGCTCTTGAAAGAAAAGCTCCTATCTTAGCTGAATATCTAGGTGGCAATTTGAATTGTGATGCCTTTCATATGACAGCTCCAAGAGAAAATGGTGAAGTTGTTGCCAGATGTTTTACAGATGCTCTAGAAGATGCGGATATTTCATTAGAAGATATTAACCATATCAATACGCATGCAACATCTACAACTGTTGGGGATCTTTGTGAAATTAGAGCTATTAAAAAAGCGTTTGGCTCTCATACAAAGAATATAAAAATAAATGCTACAAAATCAATGACAGGCCACTGTTTAGGTGCTGCATCTGCAATGGAGGCTATAGCTACAATCAAAGCTATTTTAACTAATAAACTCCATCCAACTATCAATTTAGAAAATCCCGAAGAAGAACTAGGCGATTTAGATCCTATAGCAAATAAAGCAAAAGATCATAAAATAACAGCTGCTATGTCCTCTTCTTTTGGTTTTGGTGGACATAACTCTGTTGTAATTTTTGCTCCATATAATGGGTAGTTTAAAGGCGTATTTATGCTATATGAAGAAAGTTTTGGAACAATAGCCTTAAAAAAAGAAAAGGGTATTTGGTATACCTATTTAATACAAAATAAAAGTGGCAATCACTGGGGATTTCCAAAAGGCCATGCAAATCTTTCAGAAACAGGGAAGTCAGCAGCTCTTCGTGAGCTAAAAGAAGAGACTAATTTAGAATTTTTAAAATTCTTATCTGAAAAACCTCTTATAGAACAATACTCACTAATGAGAGATTCAAAAAAAACAGCAAAAAAAGTTTACTATTATCTTATTGAAGTTACTGGAGATGCAAAAATACAATCTGATGAAATATTAGATGGAAAATGGGTAGAGATCTCAAAGGCTAAAGATTTAATTACTTATGAGGCTTCTAAAGAAATCGCAAACCTTATTGAAATAATTTTACAAAAGATATAAATTATCTTTTAAAAAAAATCAGGAGTTTATATGAGTTTAACAATCGCTAAGAGAATCGAAAAAGATATTATAAAAGATATTTGCCAGGTCCTCTTTGGAGCATTTTTTTTAGCTATGTTTGCTAAAATTTATATTCCACTTTTTTTTACTCCGGTTCCAATAATACTGCAAAACTCAATTGCTATATCATATGGATTTTTTTTAGGATCTAAAAAAGGCTCTTTTGCAACACTATTATTTTTATTTTTAGGAGCCATGGGTCTTCCTTTTTTTGCAGGTGGCAATTTTGGTATGCAATATCTTTTAGGAACAACAGGTGGCTACATTTTAAGTTATTTTATTTCCTGTTTTGTTGTAGGAAAAATTTTTCAGAAAAATCAAGATCTTTCGCAAAGAAAAATAGGTTTAACAATTTTACTAGGACATCTGATAGTGTTGTTCGGGGGAGCTCTTTGGCTGAGCTTTTTTTTAGGTCTGAAAAAAGCAATTTTATTAGGGATTGTTCCCTTTATCGCTACCGATATTTTTAAATCTATTGTGATAGCTAAATTAATTCAGCTGAAAAATAGCTATTTTTAAGTTATTTGGGAATTTGCGATAGAAGAATATTTGCACCTTTTGGAGTGTATCCACCTTCCTTTACAGCTCTTTGAGATAAGTCTTGCCCTTGGACACCTGCTTCTGTGCAATCTCCAATATTTTGTCCTGTAGTAAGAATTGTTGGAGCTCCAATAGTGGAGGGAAGCTCAGTTGTTTCTCCTTTTTCCTTGCTATATCCACTTTGAATTGGCTCTACTGGAAGTTTGTGATTTCTTATTGTCATATCACCCATATTTAGCCTCCTAATATTTGGCTCCTTCTTACGTGAGTTATATATAAAATTTTATAAATTGTGCAAGAAATATTTAAAAATTTGCTATTGATTTTTCTTCTGAGAAAACTCTTTAGCAAAGATTTTGTCTCTTTGAGAGTGAATTTTTTTAAGATAGGGATCTTTTTTGAAATCTTTAATAATAGAAATCTCTCTATTTTTTCTAGAAATAAAATTCGCAAGTTCTTGCCACTTAGCCCCCTTTTGAAAAGGGATAGGGACTTGAGGCAGTGTTTTTTTCTTTTTTTTATTAGTGCTCATATTTTCTTATTTAAATAGTTTAAATTTAAAGATCAATTTTCTTTTTAAAATTTTTTTTTGAAAATTTATGAAGATACATGAAAATTTTCTCTTTGAGTGGTGTTTTAAAATCAAAAAATGTATAAAATATAATACTTATATAAAAAAAATTTAGGATGCGATGCGTTATTTATTTATATCACTTTTTTGCTTTGTTGGAAGACTCTTGATCAGACTTAGATATTCTGTGAAAATAAAAGGCAAAGATCTATTAAAAAAATATAAGTTTAATCCAAACTCAGGAATACTTTTTTTACCAAATCATCCAGCTCATATAGATCCAATTTTAATAGCAATGTATCTTTGGCCAAAATTTAAAATGAGACCAATTGTCATCGAATATATCTTTCGCCAGTCGGGAATTGGTTTTTTAATGAGGCTTGTCAAGGCACTTTCTATTCCAAATTTTGATACATCTTTAAATGAAGTTAAATTAAAAAAAGCTAGAGAACTAATCGCTGAAATAATTGACGGAGTTCATAAAAAAGAAAATTTCTTGCTTTATCCTTCTGGTAGGTTAAAACATACTGGAAAGGAGCTCTTGGGAGGTTCTTCTGCAATGCATAGTATTTTAACTGAGTGCAAAGATGCTAATATAGTTTTAATTAGAACAACAGGACTTTGGGGAAGTAGTTTTTCAAGAGTATATACTGGAAGAACTCCAGATTTTAAAAGTATGGTTAAAAGAGGCATGAAGTCTCTTTTAAACTCTTTTATTTTCTTTATGCCAAGAAGAAAAGTTTTAATTGAAATAGAGGTAGCAAAGAAAGATTTCCCAATGGATGGAACGAGACTAGAAATAAATAAATATTTGGAGAATTGGTATAATAGATATCCTACGAAAGAGGGAATAAAAGATGCAGAGCCTCCTAGCTTAGTATCTTACTCTCCCTTTAAAGAAAAACTACTTAAACTACCAAAAACTGAAGCTAGAAAAGTTTTATCTTTGAGAGATTTTTCATCTGATCTGGAAAAAGAGATTTTTTCAGAACTAGCTAAAATCTCTAAAATATCTGAAGATCAAATAAATCCAAAAATGGATTTAGCTCAAGATTTAGCGCTTGATTCATTAGATATTGCTGAGCTCATTACTTTTTTAGGAGTACATTACGATGTTGGAGAAATCTATCCTGAAGATATTCAAACAGTTCAAGATGTTTTAGAATTTGCGGAAGGCACTAAAAAAATTGAAAGAAAAGAGCTTCAAGAAGAGCTTGTATATAAATGGCCAGAAGAACAAAAAAGAAAAGAACCCCTTCCCCCTCAAGGAAAGACTATTCAAGAATCTTTTTTACTTACTTGTAATACTATGAAAGATTCAGTTGCTGTTGCAGATGATTTAGTGGGTCCTATGAGCTATAGAAGATTAAAGATTGCAGCTCTCGTTTTAGCTGAAGAGATAAAAAAATATCCATCTAAACATATCGCAATACTACTTCCATCTTCGGTTGGATCATATCTTGTTATTCTAGCAACTCTTCTAGCTAACAAAATTCCTGTTATGCTCAATTGGACTTTGGGACCTAGATATTTAAATCATATGATGCAAGTTACCCACTCTGATACCGTTATTAGCTCTTGGAAATTTTTAGAAAAAATATCAAATGTTGAATTTGGGCACCTTTCAAAACAACTAATATATTTAGAAGATATTAAAAAAAGAATTACAAAATTTAATAAATTCTCGGCTCTTTTAAAAACCTTTTCTACCACAAAAGGACTTCTTAAAAAATTAAATCTAGACAAAGTATCTGAAAATGATATAGCGTGTGTTTTATTTACTTCAGGGACTGAAGCAGCTCCTAAAGGAGTTCCTCTTACTCATAAAAATATAATATCTAATCAAGTAGCTGCTATGAAATGTGTCGATTTTCATGCAGAAGATATCTTTTATGGAATTCTGCCTCCTTTTCATTCATTTGGATTTTCTATAGCAGGGCTTTTTCCAATTTTATCAGGAGTTAGAATAGCATTTTTTCCTGATCCTACAGATTCCTATTCTTTAGCTAGAGGAATTGAGAGATGGAAAATTACAGTTATCTGTTCACCTCCAAGCTTTTTAAAAGGGCTTTTGCAAGCTGCTAAAGAAGAGCAACTAAAAACTATAAGGATGTTTGTAACAGGCGCTGAAAAAACAGCAAAAGTGCTTTATGATAAAATCAAAAGCTTAGGCGAAGAAAAACATCTTGTCGAAGGCTATGGTATTACAGAATGCGCTCCCGCTATTTCTATAAATATCGAAGGTATCAGAGAAAAGGGTGTAGGAAAGCCTTTAGATAATGTTGAGCTTTGTTTTATCGATCCAGAAAAAGAAACTCTTATAGAAAATAATGTCGAGGGTGAAATCTGTGTAAAAGGACCAAATGTGTTTCATGGATATTTAGCAGAAAAAAAAGATCCTTTTATTGAAATTAGAGGCGAAAAATGGTATAAAACAGGTGATCTTGGCTATCTAGATAAAGAGGGTAATTTAATACTCTCTGGAAGATTAAAAAGATTTACAAAAGTCGCTGGTGAAATGGTGAGTTTAGGTGCTATAGAAGAAGTTATAACTGACGAAATTATAACAAGAATGAATATTGAACCTGATGGCCCAATTGTCGCTGCTATAGCAATAGAAATTGAAGGATCTAGACCAAGGCTAGTTTTATTTACAACAACCGAACTTTTAAAAAATGAAGCGAATCAGATTCTTAAAGAAGCTGGCTTTTCTAATCTTGTTAAAATTTCTGATGTTAACAAAATGGAAGGTATCCCTCTTTTAGGTACTGGAAAAGTAGATTATAGATTTTTACAAACAATAATCGAGTAAGAAATGGATATTATTGCTCAATTGAACCTTTATAATACTCAAACTAGAAAAAAAGAAAAAATTGTACCAAAAGATGGTAAGACGATTCGTATTTATACTTGCGGGCCTACTGTCTATGACTTTGCTCATATCGGTAACTATAGAACATATGTCTTCGAAGATCTCTTAAGAAGAGTTTTGAAATATTTTGGGTTTTCCGTCACTCAAGTTATGAATATCACTGATATCGAAGATAAAATTATAAAAGGCGTAATAGAAAAAAATATATCTCTTAATGAATTCACAGAACCTTTTAGACAAGCTTTTTTTGAAGATTTAATAAAGCTAAATATTGAAAAAGCTGAGTTTTATCCAAAAGCGACTCATTACATAGAAAATATGATAGATATCATAGTTAAACTCGTTGATAAAAAAATAGCTTACAAAGGATCAGATGGTAGCATCTATTTTTCTATTGATAAATTTAAAGATTATGGAAAGCTTTCTCACTTGGATTTAAAAAGCTTAAAAAAAGGCGCTTCTAAAAGAGTGTCTACAGATGAATATGAAAAAGAAAATATCTCAGATTTTGTTTTATGGAAAGCGTATGATCAGAAAAGAGATGGCGAGATTTTTTGGAATAGTCCATTTGGAAAAGGCCGGCCCGGTTGGCATATAGAATGCTCAGCTATGGCCCTAAAACTACTTGGTTCCAATATAGATATCCACTGTGGCGGCGTTGATAATATTTTCCCTCACCATGAAAATGAAATTGCTCAATCAGAGTCTTTTACTAATGAAAGATTTGTTCTTCACTGGGCTCACTCAGAGCATCTAATTGTTGATGGAAAAAAAATGTCTAAAAGCCTCGGTAATTTCTATACTTTAAGAGATCTTATCTCCATGGATTATACCGGAAGAGATATCAGATATATGCTTTTAAATTCTCATTATAGAATGCAGCTAAATTTCACATTCGAAGGGCTAAAAGCTGCAAAAGCATCAATTCAAAGAATTTTAGATTTTGTATCTAGACTAAAATCTGTAAAAGAAGAAAAAGATGGTGATTTAGCTTATGCAATCATCAAAAAAGAAAAAACAAGATTTATTGAAGCCCTATCAGATGATCTAAATATCTCTTTAGCTCTTAGTACTATTTTTGATCTGATAAGAGAGATAAATCATTTAATCGACGATAAAAAAATATCAAAAAAAGAAGCTTTGAAAACTATTAAATTCTTAAAAGAGATAGATAAAGTTTTAGGATTTATCTTTATCGATAAAAAAGAAGATATACCAAAGCTTGTTCAAGACGCTTTAGAGAAAAGAATTGATGCTAGAAAAAATAAAAATTTTACTCTAGCTGATGAACTAAGAGATTTTATTTTTGATCATGGCTATGTAATTGAAGATATGCCAGATGGGGCAAGGCTTAAAAAGAAATAATTTTAGCTTCATGAAAAAGAAAAAATATTATAATTGTAAATATCTGATAATTAATGATCTGAGATCAAATTAATTTTATCGATCAATTGATTGTTGACATCTAATTGTAACTGAGTTACAATTAGGTTTAGATTAAAAAGGATCTATTTTGCCTAAATCGCGACCGAAAAAAATAGATAATCTACTTACAGCCATTCAAGATTGTGTTATTGCTGGAAGATATCGGGATACAATGCATGCCATTAAGAGACAAAAGCAGAGAAATATAATTTTGCCTGAAATTCTTCATGTTTTAAAGCATGGGAGACATGAAAAAGGGAAAGACCGTTTTGATGAGGCTTTTAATTCATGGAATTATGCTATTAGAGGATGGACTTTGGATGGACTAGATTTAAGAGTGATTGTTTCCTTTGAGATGGAAACAGATCTTTTAATTATTACTGCTTTTTACCCTGAGAAGAGGAAGGAAAAAAAATGAGAAAACAAAAGATTGAAAAAGAAATTATTTATGAAGGTTTGGGCTTTCCGATATTGCTTCGGAACGTTCCCATGATAGAGCTTCGGGGGAATTGGGTTCCAGATATAGATCTTAATGTTTTACAGAAAGTTACTCTGCTCGCCCTAGCTCATCATCCTGTAGATTTGACAGGTAATCAAATTCGTTTTATTAGAACATGGCTTGGTTTAACTCAATCAGAATTTGGAAAATTATTTGGTGTTACTCATCCTGCTGTTGTTAAATGGGAAAAGAAAAGAAATAGTGTGGCCAAAATAAATCTTACTACTCAACGAGATATAAGATTGTGGGTGCTTGATCAACTCTTAACTAGAGACGAAGATTTTCGTAAAGCATTTAAAATAGTTCATAAAACTCAGTACACTACTAAAATTGATCTCATTAAGTTTGATGTTCCCATTGATTTAGTGGCAGTATAGTTTTAATTTTCTGGCGGATAGCCTTTTACTAATAGTTTCATTGTCTGAAATTGTCCACATGGATTAATTGCAAATAGATATCTATCTGTATAGGTTTTTGAAAGAGATATAAAAAGCTATTTATTTGGGATGGAAATAGTACTCAGACAAGAAATATTAAAAATTAGATAAAGAGAAATTTTGAATTAAAACATCTTCTAAACTAATATAAATTCTTAAGTTATAATTTAGAGGATTTTATGAATTTTTTAAAAAGATTTATTTTGATTGTATTATTGATATTTACAGCCAAAACAATATCGCTCAATGCTATTGCTGTAAGTAAACTTGATCTAAACAATAAAGTAGTGCTTATTACTGGAGCATCGAGAGGAATAGGTCTTGCTACTGCTAAATATTTAGCAAATAAAGGATTTAGAGTTTATGCAACGATTAGAGATACAAATTCATTAGATACATCAAAAATTAAAAATGTTCGATTTGAATACTTAGATGTAACAGATCTTCAAAGCATCAAAAAAACTATACATAAAATAGTGATAAAAGAGGGGAGTATTGATGTTTTAATAAATAATGCTGGATATGCCCTTGGCGGCTCATTAGAAAACCTTTCTATGGAGGATATTCAAGAGCAGATGGATGTGAATCTTTTTGGAGCGATTAGAATGTGCCAAGAAGTCTTGCCTCATATGAGAAGACAAAAAAGTGGTCATATCATTAACATCAGCTCAGAGCAGGGAGTATATGGTCTTCCTTATGGAAGTATGTATTCTGCTTCTAAAGCTGCACTAGAGGCTATGTCAGAAGCTCTCAGTATTGAATTACTTCCTTGGAGAATAAACGTATCAATTGTTGAACCAGGGCCTGTTGCAACTGACTTTACTTTAAAGATGGGGACTAGAGAAATAGAGAATGATCCTTATAAAAAAATATGTGATTATATGGAGGCTTCCCATAAACAAAAAAACGATAGAGAAAAATTAGAGTCTCATTATCAATCAGCTGAGGATATAGCTAAATTTTTGTGTGATGTTATCGATGCTCAAGAACCACAACTTAGATATCAAACAAATAAGCTCTCAAAAGGGATAGTTTCAATGAAACTAAATGATGTTTCTGGAGAAGATTATTTAATGAAAATGAAAACAATGATAGAGGGTTTTCAAAAACGGTTTATTAAAAATTAAGAGTATTTACTCTGACATACTCCCATTAACTTTAGCGATGAGAGTATGTCAGTTTTAATTATATGACCTCATGCTTCTTTGCTTCTTGTAAGTCTTGAACCTGCTAGACAAGCTACGATACTAAGAATTGTTAGAGCTAGAGTAGTAATTGCAAAAGCTGAAGCATCTAACTGATGCATGCTTGGGCCGATTGCGCTATATGTTAATGATATAGATGCTACAGCAAGACCAAAACCTCCTAGTACATGGGATATTTTTCCACAAGAATGATTTGAAATCATTGTTTTACTCCTTTTTTGAGGTTTCTTAAAATGTTTTGAATATTAAACTAGATAAATGCAAAAACCCCCAGGATTTATTTAAGAAAATATAAATTAAAATAATTAATTTATGTTTAAAGATAGATAGCTGAAAAAACTATTCTTCAGGTCTCATTATTGGAAAGAAAATAACATCTCTAATCGATTGAGAGTTTGTAAAAAGCATAATCAAACGATCAATACCAATACCAAAGCCTGCAGCAGGCGGCATTCCTTGACATATAGCTTCTATAAACTCTTCATCTAGTGGATGAGCTTCTTCATCACCTGCTAAACGTTTTTTTACTTGATTAAGAAGTAGCTCTCTTTGAATTTCAGGATCGTTAAGCTCAGAGTACGCGTTTAATACTTCATGTCCTGCAATAAAACTCTCAAACCTTTCCACTATCTTTTTTTCTCTCTCTTTTGGATCTCTATGGAGTTTACAAAGAGGAGTTGTTTCAATTGGATGATCTGTTATGTGATGAGGCTGAATTAGTTTATCTTCTACAAGCTCTTCAAATAAAAGAGCAATTAAATTGCCACGAGTTGCATTTTTTAATTTAGTTCTATCTACAGATGTTTCTAATAGTTTTTTGTGAAGATCTTCATCTGTTAAAGATTCAACATCTACTCCTCCATACTCTTTAATAGCTCGTTTCATCGTAAGTCTTTTCCATGGAGTCTTTACATCTATTATGTGAGAGCCAAATTCAACTTTTGTAGAATTATTAACCTTTAGGGCTATAGTTTCATAGAGTTTTTCTGTAAACTCCATTAAATCATTGTAATCCCAAAAACTAGCATATGCTTCTAAAATAGTAAACTCAGGATTGTGAGTCTTATCTAACCCTTCATTTCTAAATACTTTTCCAATTTCATAAATTCTATTAAAACCTCCAACTAATAGTTTTTTTAAAGAAATTTCTAAAGCAATTCTAAGATACATATCTTGATGAAGAGCATTTATATGAGTTTTAAAAGGTTTAGCCTCTGCTCCTCCATAGATATTTTGTAAAACTGGAGTCTCCACTTCTAAAAAATTAGCTTCATCTAAATAGTTTCTTATAATTTTTATAATTTTAGAGCGTTTAGTAAATGTATCTATAACTTTTGGATCTGTTATTAAATCGAGCCATCTTTTTCTATATTTAACACCAAGATCAGCAAGTCCTGAGTGTTTATCAGGAAGTGGTAGTAGAGCCTTACAAAGAATTTTTACTTTCTTTGCAAAAATGGTAAGTTCACCCTTTTGTGTATGAAATAAATTTCCCTCAATTCCTATGATATCACCGAGATCCAATTTTTTTTCTATGAACTTTATGTGAGATTGTTTCTCCTTTGATTTTTCAACATCATATCCATCAACTTTTGTTATTTCTCTATTAAACAGTATTTGAATTTTGCCGCTTTCATCTTGAATTTGAGCAAATGCATTTTTTCCCATAGCTCTAAATAAAACGAGTCTTCCGGCAAATTTAACTATAGGAGTTTCTCCAGCTGCTGCATCATCGAAATGTCCGATTTCTTTTTTTGAATATTTTTCTAAAATCTCTTTTGCTAAATGAGATGGCTCAAATTTATGAGGATATGGATCGATTCCTAAATCTTTAATCTCTTTTAATTTTTTTGATCTATTTTGAAATTCTTCAATTGAATGATAGTCGGGAGTTTTTATATCCATTAGCTGAGTTTCCTATTTAACTTTTATATCAATGATATATAATAAAGGCCTTTTTTTCAATTTAACTAAAATTTCAGTTTTAAATGAAAAACTTTTTTGTAAAAAAATCTATAATGTCAGGTGAGATTATAGTTCCTTCTTCTAAATCTCAAACAATGAGAGCTATTTTATTTGCATCTTTATCAAAGGGTAGATCTAAAATAAAAAACTTTTTGAAAACTGATGATATTTTAGCTTTTATTGAAGGATGTAGAAAATTCAAAGCTAAAATTGAGATTAAAAAAAATAGTTTAGAAATTTTTGGAACAAACAGAAAAATTTTGCTAAAGGATAAAGATAAACTAGATGTAAAAAACTCAGGGATAGCCCTTCGTTTTTTAACTTCCATTTATGCTTTATCTGATAAAAAAATAATTATTACAGGTGATGAATCTATTAAAACAAATAGATCTATGAAACCGTTAATCGAAGCGTTGTCTTGTTTGGGGGCCCATATCAAATCGATTCACAATACAGACTTTGCTCCATTGCAGATAAAAGGGCCAATAATCTCTAAAAACATACAGATAAATGGAGAAGATTCGCAATTTGTCTCTTCGATGCTTATAGCAGCTTCTCTTTTAGATACAAAAATGCAAATAGAAGTTATTAATCCAAAAGA
The DNA here is from genome assembly GCA_011064875.1 of Candidatus Anoxychlamydiales bacterium. GTDB lineage: Bacteria > Chlamydiota > Chlamydiia > Chlamydiales > SM23-39 > JAAKFX01. The sequence continues at coordinate 16,168 of JAAKFV010000031.1, forward strand.
AAAGCCTTGGGTCAAATTAACGCTTAGCTGGCTTAATAAAATGAATATAAAAGTTGAAAATCAAGACTTTCAAAAATTTATTCTATATCCACCAAGTAAGTTTGATAGAAAAGCTTTTAGGGGATTTGATTATATGGTTCCAACAGATTTTTCAACTATTTTATTTCCAATAGCTGCAGCATTAATTACAAAATCAAATATTTTAATAAAAGATGTTGTTTTTGATGATTTTCAAAATGATCAAAAAACAATTGAAATTTTTAAAAAATTGAAAGCTAACATCTATATAGATAAAGAAAAAAATCAAATTAGAGTAGAAAAATCTATCTTAGAAGGAAATCTTGAAATCGATGTTGATGATATTATAGATTCCATTCCAATTTTAGCTGTTATTGGCTGTTATAATAGAGGAAAACTAATGCTCAAAAACGGACTTAATGCTAGAAAAAAAGAATCAGATCGAATTTTTGCAATAACTAATGAGCTAAAAAAAATGAAAGCTAAAATAATAGAGAAAAAAGATGGTCTTGGGGTTGAAGGATCAAAATTAGAAGCCGCTACATTAAACTCACACAGAGATCATAGAATTGCAATGGCGCTTACAATAGCAGCTTTAGGAATAGAAAAACCATCTTTGATTGAAGATGTAGATTGTATTAACAAAACTTATCCAACATTTAAAAAAGATTTCAAATCTCTTGGGTGCGCAATTCTATGAATATAATCTTAATTGGTATGAAACACTCTGGTAAATCTTCAGTTGGTAAAACGCTATCTGCTATGTTAGACAGAAAATTTTTTGATATTGATGAGATTATAAAAACACTGTTTTATAAAAATTATCCTAAAAATAAAAATGTAACTCAGATTTTTGAGATCTTTAAATTTTTAAAAGAAGAAAAATTTAGAGCTTTAGAAGAAAAAGCTTTTTTTTCTATAAAAAACGTTAAAAATTCAGTGATAGCAGCTGCAGGAGGCTCTATATTAAATGAAAATAATTTTGAATTTTTAAAAAATTCAAAAATTATTATCTATCTTAAAACTTCTATAGATACATTGAAGAAAAGGATTTTTTTAAATAAAAAAAAATCAATATTCCAAGATGAAAAATTTTTAATCAAAACTTTTGAAAATAGAGAAATTTTGTATGAAAAATTAGCAGATATTACTATTCAAACAGATGACAAAGATATTCAAGAGATAGCATTTGATACAAAAAATAAAATTGATCAAATAAATCATTTAAAAAAAATCAAAACAGCTCAAGTTGAAACAAAATATTTATATGTCTAATTCATTTGGGAAAATATTTAAAATTACAACCTTTGGAGAGTCTCACGGTCCTCTAATAGGAGTTGTAATAGATGGATGCCCTTCAAATATAGAGATTACAGAAGATGAAATTAATCTAGAGCTAAAAAAAAGAAGACCTAATTTAAATGAGTTTGTCTCTAAAAGAGATGAAGAGGATAGTGCTAAAATTGTATCTGGTGTTTTTGATGGTAAAACAACAGGAGCTCCCATTTGCATACTTATAGAAAATAGAGACGTTAAATCCAAAAACTACGATAAGATAAAAGATATTTTAAGGCCCTCACATGCAAATTACACATACCTTCAAAAATATAAAATTTTTGATCATAGAGGAGGTTCTAGAGCTTCAGCAAGAGAGACAGCATCTAGAGTAGCCGCAGGCGCCATTGCTAAAAAAATATTAAAAAATAAAGGAATACAAATCTTTTCTTATGTTAAATCAATCGGAGATATTTTAGCTGATGTAAAAATGGATGATTTTGAAAATATTTATAAAAGCAAAATCTTTTGCCCAGATAAAATAGCTGAGAAGAAAATGATTGAAAAACTAAAAAATATTCAAAAAGAAAAAGACTCGATTGGAGGAGTTGTTGAATTTGTAATTTTAAATGTTTTTGATTCTCTTGGAGATCCTATATATGATAAATTAAATGCAAAATTAGCATCAGCTCTCATGAGTATACCAGCTGCTATCGGTTTTGAGATAGGAGATGGATTTGATGGCTCTAAAAAATTAGGATCTATTAGAAATGATCTATTTGATTTTGAGAATTCTAAAATTGTAACTAAAACAAATAATGAAGGAGGAATTCAAGCAGGCATTTCAAATAGTATGCCAATTGTTGGAAGAGTTGCATTTAAACCAACTCCAACTATTGGAAAAAATCAAGAAACTATCGATATCTATGGAAATAAAAAAAAATTAAAATTTTCAAACGATAATAGATATGATCCTTGCATAGCGATTAGAGCAGTCTCTGTCATAGAAGCTATGTGCTCTTTAGTGATAGTCGATTCATTTCTTTTACATAAAACCGCTACTTTGGAGCATTTATTAAAAAAAGATGAAAGTAAAATCCAAAAAAAACATAAACTCAAAAAATCTTAAAATTCAAGAAAAAGACACATTGGATTCCACTTTCTTTAGAAAGTGGAGGAAAATGTGTATAATTTTTTTTAAAAATATTTTATAATCCTTTTTTTGAGATT
>JAAKFV010000032.1 GCA_011064875.1 Candidatus Anoxychlamydiales bacterium
TAAAACTTCCAAGGGAGTTGGATTTGTTAAAGGGAAAAGAAGCTCCGGCTTCTTTGCAATTTCAGACATCAATGGAACTATCATCTCTGATAGTGTAAATATTAAGAAAAACATAGGCCGGATACAAGCTAGGAAGGTCGTTTTAACTTGGAGGTCCCAATTCCTCCCTGACCTAAAGGACAGGGTTTCCTTGCGAGAAAAAAGATGAAAGAAAATGTTGAACATAAAATCTATAAAAGACCTTGGGGGACATACCAGACATTAAAAATTGAAAAAACATGCCAAGTTAAATGGATAGAAGTGAATCCCAAATCAAAACTATCATTGCAAAAACATAAAAAAAGATCTGAGCATTGGATTGTAGCAAAAGGAAAACCTCTAATTACTGTTGATAAGATGAAAAAAACGTTAAATGTAAACGATCATATATTTATTCCAATTGATGGCGTTCATAGAATTGAAAATGATACTGACCAAAAAGTAGTTATAGTAGAGGTGCAAATAGGCACATATCTTGGAGAAGATGATATAATAAGATTAGAAGATATCTATGGAAGAACTTAAAATAGTTAAAATAAAATTATTTTTTCTCTAAATCTTTTACTTTAATTTTATCTAGATTTTGAATAGCAAAACTAATCTCTGCACCATATAAAAAGATAATCCAGCTAATTTGGAGCCATATCAAAAATAAAGGCAATGCTGCAAAGCTTCCATAAATAGCATTAAATTTTGTAATACCTATTTGAAAGTTCACATAAACCATCTGAATGATTTGATAGATGCTAGCTGAGATAACGGCTGATAAAAAAGCATATTTTATTTTTACTTTTACTTTTGGCATAAAAACGTAGATAAAAGTAAATAAAGCTAAAATCAAACAATATGGAACTAAACTAAGTGGTAATCTAAAAATATATTCAACTACAATATCTTCAGATATCAAATTTGTGATATACATTCTAAGGGTTATAAAAACTACTAAAAAAACAGGAATTACAAACATCAAAGCTAAATAGTTAGAAAGCCTTCTTTTGAACTTTCTTATATTTTTTACTTGCCAGATTTCATTTAAAGATGACTCTAAATTAGAAAAAAGCTTTATCAAAGTCCAAAATAAAAAGATGATACCAAATAGTGCTATCCATCCACTTTTAGCTTCTACAATCAAATTCTTAGCAAACTCAATAACTTTCACAACAATTTCTTGTTGTTCTTTAAATCTTTCTAGTATTTCTTTTTCAATGGTCTCCTGGTCCCCTATCTTTTTAGCTATAGCAAAAATAAGAGCAAAAAAAGGTACTATAGCCATTAAAGAGAAGTAAGTTAAAGCAGAAGATCTGAGTGTTATTTGATGTCTAAAAAAGTGATCTATAGAGATCCAAAACACTTTTATAGTTTTATAATAAAAGCGCTTTATTTTGGATAATTTTTTTAAAGGCTTTGAAAAAAGCTTATTTAACAAAAAGTTTTTAAATTTTTTTAGCATTTTTTTTTTAAATTCCTTAAACCCTTAAAATGATAAAAAATAGAACTAATATCAAGAAAAAAATTCTTTACCAGAGATTTTTAGCTATATTTCCTTAAAAAACCTATCGATGATAAAAAAAAGATAAATTTTTATAATTTTCAAAAATACCTAAAAAAAATACTATAAGATCAAAAGGTATTTTTTTTATGCTTTTCAAAAACAGACAAGATGCAGCAAAAAAGCTATCTTCACTCTTAAAAAAATATAAAAATAAAAAAGATACTATAGTTATTGCACTCCCCCGTGGAGGAGTTGTCATTGGCGATATTTTATCTAAAGAGCTAAATCTTTCATTAGATATCATAGTTGCTAGAAAATTATCTTCTCCAATATTAGAAGAACTTGCAATCGGCGCTATTTGTGAAGATTTTGAGTTTCTAAATGAAGACTTAATTAAAGGCTATGATGTATCCAAGGAGTATTTAAAAAAGGAGATTGAAAAAGAAAAAAACTTAGCGAAAGAAAGAGAAACTCTCTATAGACAAAACAAAAAATCAATCTATCTAAAAGATAAGACTATTATGTTAGTAGACGATGGTATTGCAACAGGAGCTACTATGATAGCAGCAATAGGTGCACTAAAAAAAAGAAAAGTCAAAAAGATAATAGTTGCAATTCCTGTAGGTCCATATTTCACTATTGAAAAACTAACTAAATTAGTGGATGAAGTAATCTGTCCATACATGCCAGATGATTTTTTAGCGATAGCACAATATTTTGAAAAGTTTGATCAAGTATCTGATACAGAAGTTATCGAAATCCTAAAATAATTTATAAAAAGTATTAATAATAATTTTAATTTAAAAATCTCATTGTTTTTTTCTTAACTTTTATATAAGTTTATCAAAAAAAATTTAGGAGATAACAAATGTCATTAAATGTTTTAACATGGAATGTTGGTACAGATGAAAGATACAAAGAGATGTTACAAAGAGCAGGAGACACTCCACCGGAGGAACCTGAAGGACTTGTTGGTTTAAGAAATAATAGAGCAAAATTTGCTTTCGGCTTTCTTATCGAATCAAATGAACCCGACATAATGTTTCTGCAAGAGATCGGATCTGATTTAGATAGAATAAAAGAATGGTTAGGAAAAGACTTTACAATAATAAATAATGATAATGATACTGCTGTTGTTTATAGAACTGCTAGATTTACATTTTTAACCTCTTATAAATCTGATATTAAATTAAATAACCGTTCATTTACAGTTCTAACTTTAAAAGATAAATCAACAGAAAAAATATATAATGTTGCATCAGCACATATCTCTGGGTTTGATTTAATGAATCCAATGAAAGGTAAACCTAACGCTCCAGAAGGAGACAAAGAATTAGAAGACCTATTATCTAAACTAAATGAATTGGATGCAACTGGAACTATTATCGGTTTAGATGCAAATACAACAAGAGAGCATTACCGACAAAGGCTAGAAATATTAGAAAAAGAAGGATTTAGAACTAATGATAAAGATAAGGCTCCAACCAATTATCATAGGACTCTAAAAGATAGAGTTAAATCAGATTATATTTATACAAGAGGTTTTACATTCCAACCTTTTGAAAGACTAAACGTGGACTTAGAGAAACCTATTACTTGTCCAAGTGATCATATTCCTGTTATTGAACAATTAAAATTTGATTCAACTTCAATTGAAAAATCAAAAGAACCACCAGTAGATCTAGATGAATCTTTTGAAGGAGCACAAAGTGTAAGTGCCACCGCAGATAAAAATGATCCTGAAGTACGCCAACGTTTAAAGAAAATAGGTTTTACTTTGACTCCCTCTCCATCGCCAGCTACTGGAAGAGGTACAATCAAACCATCTAGTTCTCCGGGGACTTTCTCTCTTTTTTCTAACGACCCTGTATCCCCGCAAAGTCCAGGAGCTGAACCAGCAGAGGCTAGTCCAACTCCAGATGGATCAGGAAACTATTTGGATACCTTAGGTGCAATGCTTGGGCAAGGGCCTACTCCGCCACCACTATTTGAGAGCGAGAGAGATAAATCCCCTGATGGCTTAACGGGCCCTTCTTCGGGAGCTGCTTCGAGTGCTGCTCCTGCAGTTGCAGCAGCGGAAGAACCCCCATTACCAACTTTTGATACTGAGGACGTAGAAGGTTTACAAGCAGCACTTGATGCTACAGTTGTCGCAGCTGTTCTAAGGGAAGATCTCCCTGATCTACTCGGAAAGGGAGATTTAGAAAGCGAAGAATCTGCAGAGGAGAGTGCAGCAGCCGCAAAAGCAAAAGTAGTAGCTGCAGCAAGAGCAGAAGAAGCTGCAGCAGCAAGAGCAGCAGCAGAAAAAAAAGCAGCCATGATAGCAGCAGCAAAAGCAGGACTAGCAACAACTTTACCTGTTCCTACTAAACCACTCCCAAAAGCACCATCAAAAGCAAAACCAAGAGCAGCATTGGCTCCTGCTCCTGATAGAAAAGCCCCAGCACTACCAATAGCAGGAGAAGCGGATGCAGCAAAAACAGTAAAAGCAAGTGCAGCAGTTGCAGCAGCAATGCTAGAAAGAACTTTACCTGGTTCTTCAAAAGCTGCAGCAGTAAGGAGAAGAGCAGAAGCAAGTGCAGCAGCAGCTGGAGCAGCAAAAGCTGCACCTGTTTCCCGTAAAGAAAAACCAAAGACAGATATAAGCTGTATGCGTAAAACAGCAATTGTGACAGCAGGTCTATTTCTAGCAATAGCTCTGCCACTTGTTGGAAGTTTTTATAGAGTTGAGTAGGAACAAGAATAAAAAGATGCTTTTTAAAATATTTTAAGATTTCATGAAAAGCATCTTTTAAAAATTTAGTTTTTATTATTGCGAAATAAAGAATCTATAGATTTATATTTCTTAAAAGAGGATGTCTTTGATCTCATAAAAAAAATCTAAAAATAACTTTGCAAAAATTTTTTAATAATCTAATTTTTTAATACAAAAAAAAATTTAACAAAGGATTTTTTATGATTAATGATTATTATGCGCCACCAGAGAATTTTAAAAACCCACCTGCTATCTATGTAAGAGTTGAGGAAGTTCAAAAACCAATGGATATAAAACCTCTTCCTATAGAAAAACCAAATAAACCATCAGCTGAAGATTTAAAAAAAGCGGCAATATCGATAAAAGATATCTTTGAAGATGGATTTCAGTGGGATGATATAGCTAGCTTAATGAAGTTTTCTTTGAAATACGTAGAAAACTTCTTTTCATTAGATGGATCTGAGAAAAAAGAAGCTGTTTTAGCGATTATAGATTATATTATCGATGAGACAGATACTCCTTATTTACCTGATTTCATTACAGATCCAATCTTCAAAGCTTTGGCTAATTCATTTGTAAATATTATCATGCCAGATTCTATTGATAAGATAGCACCAAATAAGAAGATTGAAGGTGAGATTACATTAGGTGATATAGAAGAGTTTGTAAATGATATAAAAGAGGGATTTAAAGATGGATTTCAAGTACATGATATAGCGAATATCACAATAGAGACCATTAAATTTACAAGTGAATTTATAGATACAACAGTGGATGAAAAAAAACAGATTGCTAAAGATATCGTAAATGAACTAATCGAGAGTATAGAAATACCATTTATTCCAGAGAATTTTTCTGATAGTATTTTAAAAGCTTTGGCTGATGGTTTTATTGATGTAAGTGTAGATTCTTTAGAAGAGATTTTATAACTCAACATATATATAGAGATTTTTTAATGACAGATTTTTAAAAAGATAACTTTTTAATGCTCTGCCATATTTTTTATTTATAAAAAACTTAAAACCTTTTATTTGTTAAATAAAGAGCTAAACTTATCGTCAGGCTAAACTTTATGGAAAAAAAAATTACTATCACTCAAGACTCTTTAAAATTAAATGGGTCTTTAAATTTAATTAAAAGCTCAATAGGACTTGTAATATTTGCACATGGAAGTGGAAGTAGTAGATTTAGTCCAAGAAATATTTTAGTTGCAAAAAAGCTTCAAGAAAAAAACATCTCTACACTTTTATTTGATCTATTGACAAAAGAAGAAGAAAAAATTGATGAAATAACCCTAGAACATAGATTTAATATCAATATGCTAGCTAAAAGACTTATAGAAGTGACCTCTTGGATTGAAAAGCAAAAAGATCTAAAAGATTTAAAACTTGGATATTTTGGAGCATCAACAGGCTCTAGCGCAGCATTAATCGCAGCAGCTTTTGAAAAAGAAAAAATTAAAGCTGTAGTCTCAAGAGGAGGAAGGCCTGATCTTGCTATGAAATATCTAAAAGATGTTAAAGCGGCAACACTTCTTATTGTTGGAGGCTTAGATATTGAAGTTATTGAAATGAATGAAAAAGCTTTTAAAGAATTGAAATGCACGAAGGAACTAAAAATTGTTGAAGGAGCAACTCACTTGTTTGAAGAGGAAAACAAATTAGAAGAAGTAGCTTTGATAGCCGCTACTTGGTTTAAAAAACATTTTAAGAAGTAAAAGCATCAAATTCTTCAAAATATTTATCTAGATTTTCATTTAAAAAACTTATTTTTTCAGGTTCATTATCTTCTAAGTATTTTCTTAAGATTTTTGTAGCTTTTACCATCTCTTTTTTATAGCCAGGAAGTGTTGCAAGCTTTTCATCAAAATACCATCTTCCGATATCTATGGTTACAGCTTTATTATCAAATAGGCCCCAATTTCTTCTTTTTTTTCCGATATCATCATCTATTATTAATTTTTTGGTTCTATTGTGTACCATCTCTAAAAAGGACTCTATTAGATACATTTTATACTTTTCATCAGATGTTTTTTCATAGACGTGATAAAAAATATCACATTTTTTTTGAAGAATAAAAAATATGTTATTTAGATCTAAATCAAAAATTTTTCCATATTTGTTTTTTACTTTTACTTTATCTTTAAAAACATCTGTAATATTTAAATTAACAAAGATCAGAGCAGAGTCTTCTTTTAAGTTATCAAAAGCTAGTTTTGCACTAGAGAGATTAAAAGCGAGTTTTTTAGATCTTCTATTGTAGTGTTTTTTTCTGTAATCATCTAAAAATTTGGGCAGTGAGGTTTTAGGGAAAAAATATTTTGTATAGTATCTAGAAGAATCAAAAAATTTTAAGACATATTTTTTATCTTTGCTTTCAAATATAAAGCACTCCCTTCCCCTTGTTAAATAATGAAAATCTTGAGATAAAATCTCTTTAGTTTTATTTAAGTTTTTTTCTACATCGATTTTGTATGTATCATCTACTTTATCAAATTTTGTGATTAGATTGGATTTAAAGCCATCTGTTCTATTTAAGGCGAGCCATATAAAAAAAACTAAAAAGAAAAAAGGCAAAGTATTTTTTAAAACTTTACTCATATTAGGATGCCTTATATTCCTCATTTGATTTTATATTTGTATTTTGAGTTAGCTCAAGGAGCTTTTCATCTAAAAATTCTATAGAATCTGGGAAATTTTTCAAAAGCCATTTTTTTAAGTACGTTGTATAGTGATAAGCCTCTTCTTTTATTTTACTTTCATTAAAATCATTTTTGATAATGAATCTACCAATATCTACCTCTACAACTCTCTCATCAATAACACCTAGATTTTGAATGACATGTCTATCTTTATTTAGAAGATTTTTAGAGTATATCGATTGTAGATTATCAAAAAATGAATTTAAAAGAGTTTCAAAGGTTTTCTTATCATCTTTAGCATTTAAAAGAGCCTTTTTAAAAGAAAAAGCTTTTTTTTGAACAACAAAACCAACCTCATTGAGATCAATTATATGTGTATTTCTAAATTTGTCTTCTATTTTTAATTTTCTATTTAAATTGTTTGTTTTATTTAAATGCACATAAATAGTTGCTGTTTCATCTTTTAGTTTTTCATAGGCTATTTTGTAGCTATTCATAGACTCATAATATAGATCATTTTTTTCATCTTGAATTTTTTTTGTATATTTTTTTGCTATTTCAAATGAGCTAATCAAATCACAAAAAATAGAGGGTCTATATCTATGAAATCTAAAAAGTTTTAAAACATATCTATTATCATCACTTACAAATACAAAAGATTGTCTACCTTTACTTAAAAACTTATATTTTTGGTTTAGAATTTTTCCTAAATCTTTATTTTCTAAGATATTGATCTCAAAATGATTCAAAAAAAGCTCTTTTGGCTCAATTTTATCTAATCTAAAGCTAGAGCTATATATGACCCAAGCTTTTGAAGCAATTGCCACTAAAGCTATCAAAGAGATGCTTTTTAAAAATATTTTTAAAAATTTCATTTTTACTTTTTTATAGAGATTGTATGTAACAGATTATAACTGATAGCCTATTTTTATTTATAGAGTTTGGCTCATATTTTTTATCTTTTCATCTAGATGCGATGATAAAAATGGAGCATTTTTATCAGACCATTTTTTAAAATACCTAACAAATCTAAAAAACTCTTTTTCAAAATTTTCTTTTGCCATGAGATTATCTCTTGGAAGAAAGCTACCTACATCAGAGTGAATGACTTTTCCATTTATGAAGCCTGAGTTTTTCACACAATTATAATCATCATTTATAAAACCTTTTTTATAGATAGCTTCAGTAGTATATAAAAATGAATTAGCAAGCTTTTTTAGCTCGATTTCATCATTTTTATGCTGCATTAAAACATCTTCAAAAGTTTTTACTTTTTTTTGAATAACAAAGCCTTTTGTATCTAAATCAACTAAATATTTTTTGCCAAGCCTATCTTGCAATTCAATTTTTTTATTTAAATTATTGGTTTTATTAAGATGGACATAGATTATAGCTGTTTCATCTTTTAAAAAATTAGATGCAATTTCATAACTTTTTAAAGAGTCTTTTAAGAGTTTATCTTTGTAATAAAGCCTTTTATTACGATAGTCATCTAAAAACGTACAAACTCTTAGCCATAGAGGTATTTTATACCTATGGTATCTTATGAATTTTAAAACATACCTATCATCTAAACTTTTAAATACATAGGTTTGACAACCTTTAGATAGGTATTTGAATTTTTGATTAAAAATCTTACTTATCTCAGGTTCAATTGAAAGATTTGAAGCATCTTTTTTGGTTAAAGATGAATTGATTTTATCTATTCTAAAACCATCTGTTATTAGCTGCCAAGATTTTGAAACGGCTAAAATCAAAGCAACTACAAAAATAGTTTTAAAAAATAATTTAAGAAATTTCATTTAATATTTTTTTTAATTTTCACTTTTTTTAAATAATATATTAAGATAAAGTTAGCAGTCTACTTAAAAAAATTATTGGAGTTATTATGTTACCAATAGACGCAGATATCCTAGATGCAAACATTCAAGATAATGAAAAAAATCAAATTATTGAAGAAAAAATTGTTTATAATCAGAGTATAAAATATCATCTCGCATTCTCAAAAGCAGGAATACTCTCAGCCATTGTAAAGCTTCCTCCAAAAAACGAAAAACAAATGACTTATACAGAACTGCCTCGCCCTTACGAAGATGAGCAAAAAATAACTGATTTGATCACTACTTTAGGGATAAATGGAAAAATAGCTCTACTTTTACATCATGAAAAAAGATTAAATAAAGTGGGCAATGAGATTAGATATATTCATCCTTTTAAATTTCTTGGGTATATTTTTACACATCCTGATTTAAAAGAGTATATGGCAGTGATTTTTGATGACTATTTTATAAGAACAAGATTTGTTAAAGACTTTGCTCAAACAATGGATATCTATGATCTAAGAAATAAACTTGTTATCTATCTTGATGATTTTGCAAATGAACTTGGAATCTCTGTTGATAAGATAAAACCCTTTATAGACAATAGGGAATGGGAAGGTCTTTTAAGATTTTTAATTAGCTATTAAACGAAATGCTCCTTGCAAACATCTATAAATGACTTTGGATTTATAAGTCTTGCATTCATCTTTTCTTGCATAAAAATTGCAATTCCAGCTTCCCAAACAGGAATACCTTTTAGGAGTTTTTTATTTGAAGTCTCTTTGACCTTTAAATTGCACTCTGTATGAACATAAAATATTGCTTTTGAAACTTTCATAAGTTCCATTGCTGTTTGCCCTGCACTTTTTGTAATTGTCAAATCACTTCTAAAATATAAATCCGCAACAACATCTTCTTTTTGAAAAGACATAGCAGCAATAGTTAAATTACTTGGAAAATTATCTATTTTCATAATCATATGATGAAGTTTTTTTATAAGAGGATCTTTAGCAGCAGAGCAATATGGGAAAATTATTATATTTTTCTTTATTGAGTTTTTTTTCATAAACTCGATTAAATTATAAATATAATTATATATAGCTTTGAAACAAGGTTTTGATCCTAAAATAATAGTCATTAAAAAATCTGTAGGTTTGATTGTATATTCAATAGATGATTCATTTTTCTTAAAATTAGTATTTCCTTTTTTTGATATCTCTTCTATTAAATTTCCCTCAAAATCATTTGAGAAATTTATCTTAATTTTATAATCAATATTTTCTCTTTTTTTATTTTCTAATTTATAAAAACTCTCTCTTACAGGATATGGATCGTAGCAGACTCTATCCATAGAAATTCTGCAGTTTTGTTCCCAAAATTCTTTTTCTGTTTGATCTTTTTTTAAAGGAGGTTTAATTGAAGAAATTAAAAGAATTTTTTTATCTTTTTTTGAAAGTCTACTGATTGGATTGAAATAATGTTTAGATTTGCAAGCTGGAAGATCTGTAAAAATTATTTTTAACTCAACATTTTTCTTTTTTACTCTATTATATAGTCTTATCGCTTTTACAATTGCAGAAGCTCCCAATGCTTGCATATGAAAAACAAAGTCAACATCATGTCTTAAAAGGTCTTGATAAGCTGAAAAAAATATTCTAGGCCAAAATAAAATATCTAAGATTCTTTGGCCATTTCCCAAAAGCTTTTGAAGCTTTACGTTTCCTTTTTTTTGAGCTCTATTCCATGCATATACCCCAAAGTTGCCCATAATCACACCAAGCCAGTCTAGCATAAAATCTTTTGTGATGACATTTGCATTTGGGTCATTTTTTTCTAAAATCTGCTTTTGCGCTTTTGCGCCATGTAAATTTCCTGCTCCACCTGATGCTGTAATAATTAGATAATTCATTTTTTTTTGGGGTTTTTCCATTAAACTACACCTCTTATTTACATTATTTCTATATAGAAAAATTTTAAAAGTCAATCCAAATCCTTTTCATTTTTAAGTTATTTTGTTGCAGATATTTTTTGTTTTTATTATTAAAAAATAAGAGGCTGTAAAATGAAAAAGACAAAATTATTTTTTTTACTACTTTTATCTTCTTTTTCAACTATCATTTTTCTATTTTTTATTTTCCTTTGGTGGAATGAAAATCCCCTTCTTCCCAAAAGATCTAATCCTGAAATAACTGTTTTAAACGTTGTTAAAAATAATATAGATAATTCAAAACCTTTTATTATTAAAGTTGCATCTTACAATATTCATTTTGGCATCGGATTTGAAGCAGATTCTCCCCATATCGATAAAAATAGCTATATAAAAAGACTAGATAAAATAGCTCAAATCTTAAAAGAGATAGATGCTGATATAGTTTTACTTCAAGAGGTTGATTCTTTTTCTAAAAGATCTCATCATATTGATCAAGCAAGCTTTTTAGCTCTAAAAGCTGGATATAACTATATATCTCAATCTCCGACTTTAAAAGGAAAAGTTCATATTAATTTTCATAAGGTTTTCGGGAAAATTGAACATGGCCAAGCAATCTTATCAAAATATCCAATAGAATATAGCGAGGCTATTGTATTTGATTATGCAAATTACATGCCCTTTTTCACAAAATGGCTCTATGATCCACATGGAGCTCAAAAATGTGTAATGAATTTTAATGGCAAAAAAATTAATTTAATCAATCTACATTTAGATCCTTGGTCTCAAGATGAAAGAGAGAGACAAATTCAAAAAATAAAAAAACTTTGGCTTACAGATAAAAATACCCCTACAATAATTGGAGGAGATTTCAATTCTATTGCGCCAGCTGCTTCAACAAAAGATGGCCTCTACCTTCAAGATGCTCCTTGGTTTGTAGATAAAAAAACCTTTGATATTAAAAATGAAACTACAATCTCTACAATATTACATTTAGGTTTTAAAGAAGCCGCTCCCTTAAAACTCTCTTTGAAGCATAAAAGGTATTATAGCTATCCATCTGATGATCCAAAAGAGAAGATCGATTATATCTTTGCTGGATATAAAGCAAGAATAATACATGGCTATATTTATGAAGATGCAAAAACAGCATCAGATCATCTACCGATTGTCGCTGATATAAAAATCAATGGAAATAAAAAGGCATCTCATTTGAACCAAATAAGAAAATTAGCCCGCTAATATTCCTCCGACAATCATCAAGGCTAAAAGATATAATAGATTGTCTAAAGCGTAGAGTTTAATACTTCTTTTGAATGATACTACCAAAAAAAGGCTATGGGTTGTAACAAGTCCAAGCCAAATTAAAAACCCTAAAAAAATGCCATCAAAAAAAGTTGTAACACCCATTAAAACTTCAAAAAGAGACATAACATATGATATTACAAATAAAAATAAAAAAAGCAAAAAGTAGTGATAAAAAGGCGGTTTTTTTTTAGTAGTTTTTAAGATTTTTTCATAGACTTTTCCAAATAAAATATTAGAATACCATAGTATATACATCACCATATATATAGCAGCTGCAAAAAAAACTGTTAATAGATCTACATTTTTCACTAGCCAACTCCGAGAGGCAAGGTTAAAATAGGCCCTTTATCTGGTCCTCTACCCGATTGTAAGTTATATAATTCTAATAATAACATAAAAGTCTTTTTAGAGTGAAGATCATCATCTTCTATATAAAACCAAAAATCTCGATATTTAATAGCAACATATGGATTTTTTGGTTTTTTATCTGAAGAGCATACAATTAATAACTCTTTAAATATTTTTTCAATATCTTCTTTTCTACGCTCTCCTGCCGTTGAAAAACTCACTTTTTTTTCATCGAGATCTTTTTGAGGAATCAAAATACCTTTACTTAAATGGTGCATACAAGAGAGAAGCGATCTTGGAAGAAGTCCTATATTTCCTTTTTCATCAAATCCAACAACAACATTGAGCACATATTTGCCATTAACGTTTTTTTCTGAAGATAATAGCTCAGCCATCTCTTCACTAATTTTATTATCTGATGGAAAAGCAAATTGAAGATTTGGCTTGTTTGCATCTTCAGCTTTGCTCTGCCCTATTCCGATCTGAAGATCTCCTTTCAGTTGAAGCGCAGTCATTAATTTAATAAGTTGATGAAACTTTTGATGTCTAATTAGTTCATCGGGATCGAGACCTTCTCTTGGAATATTTGGAAACTCTTGAAAATTTTTAACTGTTAAAGAAAAAACTCTTTCAATATCCCAACCAGAGTAAATAACTTGTTGAATTGTATTGATATCTAGAGGTTGCATTAGCTGATTCGCAAATTCCTTACCTTGAAGTGGAGAGTATTGAATAGTCGGTTGATTTGTCCATTGGGTCTCCCCTCCAAGACTCATTGGATTTGTCTTATCAAAACCGGGAAGCTTGATGCTAGCCACTGCTAAATTTCTCATGGTAAATTGATTAGTTACGGAGGACACCTCTAAAAAAAACGGTGAGTCAAAGTATCTAAGTCTTACTAAATTGAGTAGCATCTCTTCGGCATTTGTCTTTTGAACTTCCATATTATAGGCATTCCTCCCTCCCGATCCTTCCATTGCAATTTTGCTTGGGAAGTGACAGCCTGTCAAACATAAAGCTAATACCAATACAAGCCATTTCATTAAAATTGCCTAAAATTGTTTTTTTTACCTTTCTAATTTAGATTTAATAGATTGCAAATTACTTTTCAAATTTTTTCTAAATAAACATTGACTAATTAAGCTCCCTACAATAAACAAAAAAATATAAGCACCTATATTTTGGAGGAAAAATGTCAAGCGTAGTAAAAATGGGAGATACCGTAAAGCTCCACTATAAAGCCAAAACAGCGGATTTACTAATCTTTGATTCTTTAACTCAAATGGATCCTTTAGTATTCACTGTCGGAGATGGTCAAATTCTAACCGCTTTTGAAAATGCCTTAATCGGTATGAAAGCAGGAGAAAAAAAAATCATCAATCTACAGTCTGATGACGCTTTTGGTCCTTATGTAGAAGAGCTTATAACTACAGTTGACAAATCTGAGCTTCCTTCAAACTTAGAGATAGAAAAAGACCAGCAACTACAAATTCAACAGCCCGATGGACAGATCATTTTAGTAAAAGTAATAGATATGACAGACAAAGATATCACATTTGATGCAAATCATCCTCTTGCAGGAAAAGATATTGAGTTTGATATTCATCTTATTGAAATTAAGTAAATGAGCTAAAATTGTTTACTATATTCTTTCTTTAAAGAAAGTAGTTCTGCAATATATAAGTAAGATAAAGAATTGAAAAATAATGAGATCTAGAAAATGAAAAAATTCTTTAAAATACTTTTTGTTTTTGCAATCACCTCTGTTATCCTTTTTTTACTAATAATTGCAACCAATCAAACTCCAAGAAAAGATAATATTTTTAAAAAAGTATACTCTAGCTTTAGAATTATCTCTGAAATGACTCCAAAAAGACATTATTATAAAGAAGACCCCTACTATGATGATTACTATACAAGTATAGAGAGTGAAATTTATGATACTGAAAAACAAAATGTAGTAGAAGTTCAAATAGGTTCAAAAAGAATATCTTTAGATGAACCCTCTATATTTGGTCAAAAGTTTCATATCACACTTAAACCTGGACATTATACAATTAGATGGAGAGTTGAAAATACTAAAAATTACGGACAAAAATATAGCACTTACAAAAGAAGGCTAAGAATACTTAGAGATGATAGAAGGGTTTCTATTAAAATAAAGGGAAATAACATCTCTATCCGATAAAAAACCAGCTCCAAAGATTAAGGAATTGAAAACTTTAGTAATGACTATTATCGAAATTTCTAAAAGGTTAAAAATTAGTCGAAAAACTGCACTAAAAGGCTTTCTATATCTTAAAAATAGCCATGATAACGTTAATCATTGAACCTCCCTCGATAAAGGCGAAGGAGTTTCAAATCTTACGTTTCTGTAATGGCTATTTTCCACTTACCCTTTTCTAAAAAAGCCTCAATTGTTTGTCTTTTAGCTTTATTAATTAAATTAGGATAAGAAAGTTTTTTTCTTTTTGCATATTCTAAAAGAGAAATAATTTCACCACCTTCCAAATATGCTAATCTTTTGTGATAACTATTGGTAAGAGCTTTGCCAATGATTTCTTCCATAATAGTAGTTTTATTACTCCAATCAAATTCTTTAAAGGCTTGGTAGTAATATTTTCTATCAATGAATTTAATATTAATCGATACATACCCCTCTCTTATAAGTAAATAATTATTCATAACTCTGCCAATACGACCATTACCATCACAAAAAGGATGGGTATACTCAAAAACAAGATGTAATTTGGCTATGCGTTTAATAATGTTTTCAGAAAGAGTTGAATTATATTCAACTAGCATTTCTTCAAGACGGTTAATCACTTCTTTAGGGTTAGGAGCTATGTGACTTCCTACACGTACAAATTCTGTATCTTTTCTGAATCTTCCTGCTATATCATCACTAATATTAGAAAGAAGTATTTTATGTAAAAAAAGCATTACATTAAGATTTAATTCGTGTTCTTTTGCTTTTTTATCAATATATGAAACAACCCGAGCTAGGTTTTTTGCTTCAAAGATTTCTCTTACAGAAATGAATCTATCACAATCAATTTGATTTAAAATTTTATCAGTTTCTTCTAGAGTTAACGTGCTATTTTCTATGGCATTGGAATTATATACATGTTCTGCAACTCCTGATTCAGAAATAATTTTAAGTAGTTCCTCTTTACCAGTAGAAGCTTTGTAATATCTTAAGCGAAGAGCATCAATTTTTTTATAAATACTCAATATTTTAACCATACAATCTCCTCTATATATAACTCATATTATATTATATAACTACGATTTTGTCAACAAAACCGTTAAAATAAAGAATATTTTTAATATTTTAACGCTTTTATCGTTATAATCGTTAAATATTCAAAAATTATTTAATTTATAACTCTTTTGGATGCAAAAACGATAAACTGCTTATATTCAAGAAGATAACGGGCGCGATGGGTGCCAATTCGTACTAAGTCGCTAATTCCAGTGAAGATTAAAATTATTCTAAATGAAATAATACCTCTTTATAAAAAATTAGCTCAGAAGATTAGGGAATTGAAGACCCTCGGGATGACAAATGTTGAAATTGCAAAAACTCTTAAGATTAGTCCAAAGACTATAAGAAAAAGTCTGTCTAACAATTAAGGTATAAAAAACACCTTTTCATAAAACCAACCCTGAATATAACCCTGAAGTTATTTTATGTCAAATACTTCTGGGTTGTTATTAAAAAAATATTTTTACTAACTAAGCTCTTGATAATCAATGAATAAAATATTTAAATTATGAACATTTAACCCAGAAGCAATCTTTTCAATGTTTAATAAAAAATGGTTTTTTCAAATAAAAAAAACATAAACATTAAAAACATGCGGATGCGGCAGCAACCAATTCGTACCATGTCACTCATACCAGTCCAGATTAAAATTATTTAATACAAATATGAGACAATCTAATAATAGTAACTTCATCTTCTGGTATACACACTAAAGTCGCCCGTATAATTTTCGATACGTCCAGGATGATACAACATTATTTCACCTCAACAGTTATTCTTTTAGATAAGATGCTGAAAATCTCTTCGCCACGGAAATTTCCTCTTATATCAGGATATTTTTCTATAATCTTCCTTCTCACTATAAGTTGGCGTTCTATTGGATCTGGAATTTGATCTTTTAATCCTTCCGTCCACTCGTCAATTTCTTTTTCTATTGTAGGAGAGTCAATACAAATATGAGTCAATCTAATAATAGTAATTTCATCTTCTGGTATATATACTAAAGTCGACGTATAATTTCCAATGCGTCCAGGATGATACAACATTATTCCATCACAAATGTCAAATAAACAAATACCATAGGCATAGTCATTTAAGTTTTTTGTAATATAAAGCTCATAAAGAACATTTGGTAAAATTGTTTTTGTTAGGTGAAGAGCTATATTCCATTTTAGCAAGTCAGGCGCTGTAGAAATGATAGATCCTGCACCTTGAACCCAACTCACATCATCTAAATAAAAGGGGGGGTGCAAAATTGCTGGATCACAAGCAGGATCATAGGAATATTGAGGAATCAGTCTAGTGAAGCATGGGGCAAATTCCCGTAATTGAACCGAATTTCCAGTTTCGGGACTAAAGGTAGATAATAGTCCTAAGGGATCAAAGAATGCTTTTTTAAGATAAAGAGATAGCGGCATACCTGTAATTGCACTTATCACTTCAGCCGTCAAGAGATAACCCGTATTACAATATGAAAATTTTGATCCCGGGGTAAAATTTAATGGGTATTTCAATACAATTTTCATGATTTCTGCTTTAGAATGAGGGATTTCTAATGCTTGCTTACCTAAACTATTCATAGCATGAAATTCAGGCAAAGTTGGAAAATTAGGAAGGCCTGAAGTATGTGAAAGAAGCTGATGCAAATTTATTTTATTAGCCCATGCCGGCATAACACCTTCCCAAATAACGGCATCTTCTGGAAGAAAATGAGAAAGAGGTAAATGTAAAAGTCTTTTAACATCGGCTGTTTTTTCAGTTTCTGACTCTCCATGAGCCATATTTTCATAAAGAGCTTTTAATAGGGCTGCAGCAGTAAATTGTTTAGATGTAGATCCAATCATAAACTGTGGAGCCCCTATAGTATCTACAGCAATTTCAGCAACATCAGCACTTTTTAAATCCAAAAGAACCTTAGAACCTTTTGCAACAAGGAATTCACCATCCAAAATTCCTTCTTGATGTAGTGCCGATATTTCCTTAATATAAGACCGAAGTTTTTTTGATAAACAGGAATTTGGAATTGAATTATGGTCATGTGGGGCATTCTTAATTTTCGCGATTTTTTGCATCCAAATTGCAGAAGATTCAATAGCAGCAAGGCTATTAACTAAACCACCAATCGCTAAACTGCAGAACACTAATTTATAAAAATTTTTATTCATTTTATCTCCTTTTATTCCACATTTTTTTATTATTCGAGTAATATTTTGTTTCTAACCAATCCAACACAAAGTTGAGGAATATCCATGTATTTGTTCATAATTTCTGAAATAGCAGATAGACCATTTGAATAAAATATATAAATCCCTATTAAGGAAATAATAATGGCAATAAATCTTATCATAGAACAAGCAAAGAATGTTCGGACGCGGCAGCAACCAATTCGTACCATGTCTCTCATTCCCGTCCAGATTAAAATTACTTATAAAAATAATATACATTTATATCAAAAACTTGCACCAAAAATCAAGGAATTGCAAGCTTTAGGTTTAACTCATAATGAAATGGTTTGTAGATTAAAAATTAGTCGAAAAACTATTCTAAAAAGTTTTTTATATCTTAAAGATAGCCAAGAAAATGCAAATCAATTATAACCATTTTTTCATAAGATACATAAAATTAACTTTATGTAGTTTTCCGTATGGATCTTGAGATTCTAACCTTGTCCAATCTAAAGGAGTAGCTTTATCAGTCCATTCG
>JAAKFV010000033.1 GCA_011064875.1 Candidatus Anoxychlamydiales bacterium
CTAAATTGGGGTGGCAGGATTCGAACCTACGCATGGCGGTACCAAAAACCGCTGCCTTACCACTTGGCCACACCCCATTAAAAAACCAATACCACTATAAGTAATAACAATATTTTTTTCAAGGAAGATAAAAATCTTGAAATTTAGTAAAAAATTTTTCAATTTTTTTTTAGTAAAAATCTATAGAAGAACCCATACAAGGAGGACCTATTATACCTGCTATACCATGTTTTGCAAAATGAGAGTCATAATCTCTATAATCAGAGGAAAAGCTAGACGGATTGCATTGTTTCGAGACTTGAGAGCTCTCTTCTAACTTTTTTATTGCTATAATATTTGCTATATTAAAAGAGCTTAGATGTTTATCTTTATTTTTCGAATTTTTTACGATCTCTTCTATTCTCTTTTTAAATCTTTGCCACACATCAACATCTAGTGGCTTTGATAGATCCATTCCAATTTCAAGACCTTTTGTAGGCCCTTTTGAAAGGTCTACAAACTTAATTATTTGAAAAGCAATAAACTTCCAAAGAAGATCTGTTTTAGCAACTGTTTTCCATTGTCTTGAAACTAAAAAAACATTTTGAAGATCTCCAATATCTAAAATATTGTTTTCCGCTCCTTGCATAAAAATATGAAGTAAAATCTCATTTGGAAAAGCTTCTATGCTCATTGTTTGATACTCTAATTAAATTTTATTTATAATCAACCGTATAAAATATACTAAATACAAAAGTTATTATCAATAGTATTATTATTGAAAAATTTTATTAAAAATATTAATATTTTTTTTAAATTAGCTTAAAGTATTTTAAAAGATAAAAAATTAAAAATTTATCTATTCTTAGCACCGGTAATATCTCTTCGGGTGGGATGCAAACGAAATATGCTATCAATAGGGTTGGAATCTGAATTTACATAAACAAATATTGTGTTATCTCCAAGAAACTTGTCCAAGGTATTTTCTCTCTCTTTTAAAATACGTCCTGCTCCCCTTAAAATTTTTCTTTTAAGCATACGTATTTTTTCAATTGTAATATTTTTTTTGAAAATTTCTTCATCTACCCATTTATTTAAAAGAGGAGAGGCCTCTCTTGCTTGAAAAACTGTTTGTGATACATCTTTTTTTAAAAGATCGAAAATATAAAAGTTCATTTCCGTTGCTTGATATAACTCTTTATTTAGTTGAATAAACCTCTCAGCTAGATAAGTACTTATTTTTCGAGCAACTTCAATCCATATCCTATCATTTAATGCTACATGGTAAAACCTTCTTGAAACCAACTTAAAGTAGTTTATGTCAGGACTATCTAAAATACCCTTTTCTATTCCTATTTGCAAAACAAGAACTAAGTGTTCATCTGGACATGAGCATATAGGAGAAGATGATTGCAGAGCCATATTCATCTCTTTTAGATCTTATGAGGATCTTTTTCTTAAAAAAAACAGCTAGAACATACGAAGAAATAGTATTTATTATCAATAATAATAACATTTCAAAATTGTATTAAAAAAAAAATATTAGTATTATTTTAGGCTTGTCCTAATCTGGGAAGAGGTTGTAGAAGATCTAAGCAAATGTCTTCTTCAAATCCAAAGAATAAAACTCATGCGCTCTTGTGCAGAAACAGAAATTCTATTCCATACTCTTTCAATATTCCTTTCCTTTTTAAGCTGTAAAATTTTTTCAATAGTTATATCTGCATCATTTTTAATATTTTTATTAACCCAATTTCTTAAAAAGGCTCCTTCAAAAAAAATTGTATTGCAAACTCTAGCGCCTATTATGAGAAACTTTACATGCAATCTTATCAAACTCATCATACTTTTTCCTTTTAAAGGCATTTGATTATAATTTATTTTTTTTGCAATATTTATCCACAATTCATCAATACTTGCTAGTCTGTACCATAATCTTCCAAGGGTCCGAACAGCTTTAAGATCGGTAATATCTAAATCTTGCTTTAAAATCTTTAATAAAATCTCATTAGGCAGGCTTTCAAGCGATAAAAGGGGTTTTGTCTCCATTTTTTTTTGAGTTTTGTTTTTTTGAAAAATAAACTTACAAAAATATTAATTTTTTGCTACAAAAAAAATATCAGGAGTGAAAATTGAGAGTAGTAAACATAGCAGCAGAGATGGCGCCAATTGCAAAGGCAGGAGGGCTTGGAGACGTTGTCGGAGGCCTTACAAGTGAGCTCGTCAGAAAAGGAATTGATACTACAGTTATTTTACCCAAATATAAAAGTCTTAAATCTAGCTTTTTAAAAGATCTAAAAATTTATAAAAAAAACTTTCAAATCTTTGAAAAGAGAAGATGGCAAAAAACTACTATATATTCAGCAAAACTAAATAGAGTTCAAATATATTTAGTAGAAGATAATAAAAACTATTTTTCTAAACCAAAAATTTATGGATACAGAGCTGATGTAACTAGATTTTTATTCTTTTGTAAAACAGCTTTGGAGTTTTTAAAATCTGAAAATAAAAAAATTGACATTTTACATATTCATGATTGGCATACATCTATTATAGCACCTCTTTATAAAGAGATTTACTCTAAAGATAAGCTAGAAATAAAAAAGATTGTACTCTCTATTCATAACTTGAAATATCAAGGTTTTTCAAAACCAAAAGACATAGATAATTTAGGATTTGATGGTAGGTACTTTTTACAAGATGAAAAGTTAAAGGACCCAAACAGGCCAAGAACTTTAAATCTTTTAAAAGGTGGTATTATTTACTCAGATTTAATAGTTCCCGTATCAGAGAACTATGCAAAAGAGATAATGCTTAAAGCAAATGAGAAAAATCTACATAAAGTAATAGAGAAAAACAAAAAAAAGATTAAAGGCATAATAAACGGAATAGATCCAAAATATTGGGATCCCAAAACCGATAAATTTTTAAAACATAAATTCACAGAAGATTTTTCTATAAAAAAATTAATCGATTTGAAAAAGAAAAACAAAAAAGACCTACAAAAATATTTGAATTTAGATCAAGTAGACAAGCCCCTAATATGCTCAATCGGAAGATTAGTACCTCAAAAAGGTCCTAGTTTAATAAAAAAATCTTTACAGACAGCTTTAAAAAATAATGCACAGTTTGTTTTGCTTGGAGATGTTTTTGATAAAAAAACTACTAAAGAGTTTTATAAACTAAAAAGTGATCTAAAAAACAACTCAAATGTCTCTATTTTATTTGAGCATAATGAAAAGCTCGCTCACTTAATTTTTGCAGCAGCAGATTTTGTTATAATTCCATCTTTATTTGAACCTTGTGGCCTTACCCAAATGATAGGCTTTAAATATGGAGCTGTTCCAATAGTTAGAAAAACAGGAGGTCTAGCTGACTCAGTTTTTGATTTAGATGATAAGAAAATTGATAAAGAAAAAAGAAATGGTTTTTCTTTTGAAAAATTTAATGAAGCTCAGGTAGAAAGTGCAACCAAAAGAGCTCTAAACTTTTGGCATATAAAAAATCAAAAATTTTATACGCTTGTCAAAAAAAATATGAAGCTAAACTTTTCTTGGGAAAATTCTGCAAACAAATATTTAAAAGCGTATAAAAATCTACTCGGATAAAAACTTTTTCATATATTTTCTATTAGCATAGATATAATCTACAGCGCTGATAACGCTATAGATAGCAGCGATTGAAACTAGTCCAAGCGATATCCATCTAAGAGTCTCTAATGAGAGATATCCCCAAGTAAAAGGAATTAATAAAAGAACGATAGAAATATTTACAACTGCTTGCAAAAAGGTTTTAATTTTACCACTTTTTCTAGCAGCTAAAGCTACTCCTTTCAATGCGCAAATAGTTCTTAGAGTGCTTATAAAAAACTCTCGATATAAGAATACAAATACCAGCAGCATTGGAATATCAATCCAGCTTTGAGTAAAGGTTAAAAAAACTGAAATATTAGTGATGCTATCAGCCATAGGATCCATAACTTTTCCAAGATCGGTTACTTGATTTCTTTTCCTAGCTAAAAAGCCATCTATTAAATCAGTAAGCTCACAAAAAACTAAAATTAAAAGCAAAATATAGGGCATCCAAAGAAGATCTATTTTAAAAAAGCTATATTTCAAATAAATAAGTGGAAAAAAAGGGATAATAATAATTCTAAGTAGAGTTACATAGTTTGGAATATTCATTTTAAAACCTAAAAAATCTAGTTGGAGTTTAATGAAATTTATTAAATATTAGCAAGCTATAATCTCTGTTTTATAGCAAGCTGACCGCAAGAGGCTGCAATATCTTTTCCTTTAGTATATCTTTGAGAGACATTCATTTTTCTAGATAATAGAAAGGATTTAAATTCAAAAATTTTATTATTATCAGGCCTTTTATAACCTAGATCGTCTATCTCATTATAAGGTATTAAATTAATAGAGCACTGAATGTCTTTTAAAAGTAGATGTAGCTTTTTTGCACATTCAATAGAATCATTGATATCTTTTATTAAAATGTATTCAAAAGATATATCTCTTTTCGTATGAAAGCCGTAGCCTTTTAAAGAAGCTATTAAATCTTTTAGTTTATATTTTTTTACATATGGCATTATTTTTTTTCTGATCTCATCTGTCGGGGCATGCAAAGACAAAGCTAAATTAACTTTTAGATCTCTTTCTTTTAATTTTTCAATATTCTCCAAAATCCCAGATGTTGAAACAGTTATTCTTCTTTGAGATATTTTTAGATATTTATCATCAGATATTATTTCTATTGCTTTTATAACCTCTTCTAAATTTAAAAGTGGCTCTCCCATTCCCATAAAAACAACGTGAGTCAGATTTTCATTTATATTATTGGCTACCCCTAAAATTTGCTCTATTATTTCAAAAGATAAAAGATTTCTGAAAAAACCTTTTTTTCCAGATGCACAAAATGTGCATTTAACTTTGCAGCCTACTTGAGAAGAGACGCAAATGGTTTTTCTTTCATCTGATAGAATAAGTACAGCTTCAATAAAATAGCCATCTTCTAGCTCAAATAGATATTTTTTAGTCTCTTTATCTTTAGAAACTTCAATCTTTTTTAGTTTTAAAGAGCTTAGCGAGTAATTTTTGTTCAAAAAATTTCTTAAATCTTTTGATAGATTTGTCATTTCATCGAAAGTAAAAACTCTTTTTTTATAAATCCACTCAAAAATTTGGGATGTACTAAAGGCTTTATATCCCTCTTTACTAAGGGCATCTTTTAAATCATCTAGTTTATAGCTTAAAATACTCATAATGCGTAAGATTATAAGTTATCTAGAATTTCATTGAAATCAATTAAAAGTTAAAAATTTCCTATAAAATTAAAATTTTATTTTTTATAAAAAATTTATTCTATTAAATTATTCTTTTGCTCTTTGTTTATCCAATATAAAGCTATAAAACAGATCAACATCGAAATAAAAAACATCCCCATATAAATATTATTACTAGCTAAAATAGAACCTTTCATAACTATCACCACAGTCGACATGTAAGTTGATAAAGGCATAGCTATAGATACAAAAATCAAATCAACTAATATTTTTGCAGAAAACCTGTTTTTTAAAGGAAATCTAAAATAGCAAAGCTCCTTTATCAAATATAAAAATAGAGCAACAAAACTCATAAACATTCCATATGGCATTAAGGAATATGCACTTTTTATATCAATAGTAGCTTCTTTTGCAGGCATTTTGAAAACATACAAACCTAAGAGGGTTATAACTATTATTAAAAACCCTCCAATTTTAGCTAAAAGTTTTGAACCTTTTATATACATCCAAAGCCCGAGTAGGACTCCTAGCAAAAGAGTAAATACGCCATAGATCGCTTGTTTAAAAGAAAATGACCCCATAATCATTAAATAATCTTTAGCTTGAGGAGCTTTTTGTTTTAATAGATATTTAAAGGGTAATTGAGGAAATTGTTTAGCTAAACTTAAGAAAAATACTATCGCTATAAGCGCTATTAAATATTTTAAAGAAGGTTTTTTTAATACATCTTTTTTTCTTAAATGAACTTCTCTTAACAAAAAATAAATGATATATACAATCGCATAGATGATAGCAGAGGTTAAAAAGATTAAATAATAAAGTTTTTTCTCAAAAATAAACCCCATCAAATATTTTATATATATACCCATAGACAAAGAAGCTATTAGAAGAATCAAAGGATATTGATAAGAAGCTCTTTTAAAAGTGTAGTGTTGATTTGCAAAACCCCAGATCAATACTATTGTAAAAACATTAGAAAACCCTACCCAGAAATAAAATGTTGAAGCTACTATTTTGTTAAATATAGTAGCAGTTGAAGCTGAACTTGGATGCAAAGATATTCCTTTAAAGTAAAATAGCGCTAGCATCAATAAAGAAAATAAAATGTTTATAGGAAAAAAAAGATGAAAAGCTCTTTTAATTTTTCCGTTTCTAGTTAAAAAAAATGCCCCAATACCCAACAAAATGGTTACAGGGATTTGAATTAATCGAAGGATTGCAACAAATGAATTAGATCCAAAACTTTGTATAAGCAAAACATCCCTTATCTCTCTCAAAATTAACATGCCAGATAATGCAAAAATCAGCATAAAACTTATGCCAAAAAACATTGTGAGATTTTGTTTAAAATTCATCTTTATATCCTCTAGATTACTAATGTAAGTATATTAAGAGGTTTTATACTATCAATTCAAGAAATATAAAAATTATTAAAGTAACATCCCACAATACTTTTGTATATTAAGAGACATTACTTAAAAATGTCTTTGCATGTATTTTCTCTTTTTTTTATTCAACTAACATACCTTTTGGAGCTTTTTTCTCTTGAAACGGCGCTGATATTTTATCTCTGAGCAAAAATATCCCAATCAAATTGATCGTAATTAAAGCTCCTCCAGATAGTGACATAACCAGAAGAGGCACCCTTTGAGAGAAAAACGAAAACAATATCAGTGAAAAAATAGCATATATATAATATGTTTTTTCTCCTTTTTTAGGACTTAAATATTCAGCGCATTTTATACCAACAGCAAAATAAGCAATAATTGTTGAATACCCTGTTAATAATAAGAAAATTGGCATAAATACATTCATATAAGGAAAGTATTTAGAAAAAGCTAACTGTATTAATTTTGATCCTTCAATTGTAGCTCCCATCTGCCAAATTGAGCTCATGAGTAATACCAATATGCTTAAAGTACAGATAAAATTATCTATAAAAATCCCTAGAATAGATAAAACAGCTTGGCTCTCTGGTTTTTTATTAGATGATTGAGAATTTATTATTGAGTCGTAACCAATTCCAATATCTCCAGAATATACAGCTGTAGAAATTCCTTGTTTTATAGCGATTATTAAACTAGAGCCTGCAAAGCCGCCAACGGCTGCATGACCCGTAAATGCACTATTAAAAACTAAAGCTATTACCTCTTTTAAAAGAGAGAAATTTTTAATGATAATAAAAAAACACATGCCTGTATAAAAAACCATAAAAAATGGCATTAATACTGTGCAGATTTTTGCAACTCTTTTAATTCCTCCTCTACAGGCATATAAAACAAGCGCTAAAAATGCAAAAACTATAAAAAGTTTATTAAAATGTAAATTCTCAGATAAAGAGTCGCAAATTACATTAAATTGATAAATTTCCACTCCATAAATACAAAGTAAAATAGCAACAATAACTGGAAAGATTTTTGATTTTAGAGCTGCTTTTAGATAATACATAGGCCCACCTTCAAAACTATTTCCTTTTGTGATTCTGTATTTCATCCCAAGAAAAATCTCAGAGTATTTAATTAAAGCTCCAAATGGAGCAGCTAGCCAAACCCAAAATAAAGCGCCAGGGCCTCCTATCTGAATAGCAGTGATAATTCCTACAACATTTCCAATACCTACCATTCCTCCAACTGAACTGAAAAATATTTTTATTGGATGGATACCTTTTTCTTTATCTACATTTTTAGAAACTTTGAAAAACTCCATTACAATAAGTTTGATCTTTAAGATTTGAAAGAATCTAAATCTTATTGATAGATATAGCCCTAAAGCAGCAACTAAAACAAATCCAATATATCCCCAAAAAAAAGTATCCAAATAGTTAAAAAAACTATAAATCTGATTAATAACCGACATAAAATAACTCCAAAATTAAAATTAAAAAATTTTTATATTTATTTATTTAACAAAAAAAAATGAATTACTTACGCTTGATACAGCGTTTAGATTGCTTGAGAAGCCTAAAAGATTTGAAAGATTTTGATGACAATACTTTTTTGATTTTTAAAATATTTAAACTACACGTTATATCCAAATTATCACTAAAACAAAAAAAACTCATAAAATCCTCCTAGGGCTTACTTTTGTTTATAAGCCTCATTGTACATGAAAAAATGAAAATTACAAAGAACTTATTCAAATTTTTAATAAAAGAGTTAAATTAAAATTAATTTTGATAATAGATTTACTTTCTATTTTAACTATTTAATGAATCTAGGAAACGAGAGTTTTTCTCTTTTTTCTAGCCTTTTTCAAAACAGCTTTTGAAGCTGCAAAAGATTTTTTCCTAGCAAGTATTTTATCTTTTGTTTTTCTAGCTTTGCTATCTGTTTTTTTATTATTTGTAACAGCTGCTTTTTTGGGTAAATCACATCTTGTAAGCTTTAAAAACCGTTTATTTAAAAATACTACACTTGATATCCAAACAGATATTATACCAAATAAAATAAGCGCTATATAGGGTACAATAGCCGCTAAGGATCCAAAAATGATTATTAAAGCTTGCAGTAAAAAAGCGCCTCCTGCTTTTGAGAATTTGGTAACTAAAATATCGATAGCAGCTTTTCCTTTTGTTTTAGAGACATTATCTAAAGGGATATATGCCATCTCTTTAGTAGGTTCATAAAAAGAGAATTTAAAACATTTAGCTATTGCATTTTGAACAGTCCCAAAAACAATTGCCATGACTATTGCAGAAGTTCCAAAAAAGCCTACAAAACCATTTAATTTATCTTTAAAGATTATAAACCCAAAAGAACCAACTCCTGCAAATAGAAGCACTATGGGAGTAGCAAGCGCTGCTTTTTTCCATCCAAACTTTCTAACAACTCCCCCTCCGACAAATAGGAGTATCAAAGTTAACATTGATACCATAAATGAGAAATATCCTATAAAAGCTGAGTAATCACAAGGATTTGGAAATTGCTGTTTTAATTGATTTTTCCATACTATATCAGCAAAACTAACAGATATTGAGTATCCCATAACAATTCCAGCAATTAAAAGAAGATATCTAGATTTAAAAATAAATTTTAAAGCCTCTCTTACAGATAATCCCTCCTTTTCTTTTTTAGAATTACTTTTTTCACCTACTTTAAATCTTTTATCTGTAAGAACATATCTATTTATCCAGTAATATACTCCCATGATTGATAGCCCTGAAATAAATAAAATACTCATTAAATATTTTAGAGTTACTCCCCAGGAATCTATAAGAGCTAATTTACCAAGATTTGAAAAGTAAATATTTGTAGGTCCAGCTACCATCATAGCAAGAGCCGCTCCTATTCCAAAAAGTGAATAAAATCTTTTAGACTCCGATATTTTAGTAGTATCGTTTGAAAAACCCCAAAATAGAAAAGAGACCCCTACAGTTCCCCAAAGCTCGCTTAGTGAATAAAATAAGGAAAACGTCCAATTTCTAATAACAGCAACCCCTCCAGACAAACCCTTTGGCAAAAATGCTTCTAATTTATCTGCAAAAGCGTGGGGATGCAAAACATCTTTTAGAGGATACAAAACAAATCCAAAAAGTAAATAAAACGATATGAAGAATGCAATTATTGAATAAAATAGAGCTTTTTTTGAAATCCTATTAGAGAGTTTTGAATATACAAACATAAATAGAAGAGCTAATGGCAAAGTACCCCAAAGCTTTAAAAAAGCGATACTCTCAGCTCCAGATCCCCTAGCCGTAACTATAAGAGGCTCACTTATATCTTTTAAAATTGTGTAATTAAAAACAAAAAAGAAAAACAACAAAAACATTGGAATCACTTTTTTTAACTCTGGCTTTTGAATTG
Organism: Candidatus Anoxychlamydiales bacterium; assembly: GCA_011064875.1. Lineage (GTDB taxonomy): Bacteria > Chlamydiota > Chlamydiia > Chlamydiales > SM23-39 > JAAKFX01. The sequence continues at coordinate 10,066 of JAAKFV010000033.1, forward strand.
GCCAGAAAAAAGCTCTTAGTTTTTGTAGCATTTACTTACCTTTATCTTTTTAAACTCCTTTACCTATAACTGAAGCGCAAGCAAGTTTTTTAAAAGAACTGCTTCTTTAGTAGTCGCTAAAATGAAAAGATTATTACATATTAAAAATGAGGAAGATAAAAGAAGCGTATGCTTTTTGATATTTCTAGAGCTTATTAGAAAAGATTTTATTTTATTTTTTATATTCTTCATAAGTTAATCCAAATTTTGTTTAACTACATTATAGCCTATTTACTATTAAACTAAAATAAAATCGGGAATTAAAATAATTATAATTTATTTAATATAATTGTTTATAATTTACATGCACAAACATACTTATTATTATATATAGAAGATAATACAATATAGTTTAGATATATTTATTTTTAGATATGTTTATTGTGTTTTTTAGTAAGAGACTCTCTATAAATCTTTTTATATCTAATTAAAATTTTAACTTTAATTTTTTTTAAGGACTCCAAAAAGCTCTTTTTAATGATAGCATAAAAAGTTTTAACATTCTGAAGTGATCGTGAATCGCCCACCAATAAATTGTTTTAAAAAGACCAAAATTTTTATATATAATTTTTAAGTTCTCAAAGGCTTTAAGCAAAATAAGCTTAGATGGTCTTTTTTTGAATTGATAATCTGTTAAAACTCTATTTGAAAAAATCACTTTTTTATCTTTTTTCAAAAAGATTTTACAAATCATATCAAAGCCTGGTTGAACCTTATATCTTGGGTTAAAATTTTTTAATTTTTGAACTGTTTCTATTGAAAACCAACAAGATTGTATATTCATAGGAATTTTCCCTCTTCTGAAATAATCAAAAGAAAAACCAATAGCTTCTGGATTTAAAAATTCATCTCTTCTTAAAAAAGCGCAGCTAATTAATTGAGGATCTTTTTTTTCTATGATGAGATCTTTTAGATAGCTCAAAACATATTTTGAAACTAATACATCTCCAGAGAATAGAAAGTGAATATATTTACCCTCTGAAAGTTTTAAACCTTTATTCATTAAAAGAGGAAGAGATTCCTCTTTTGAATACTCCAAAGTCTTTATCTTATCCATGTAAGGTTTTAACATGACAAGAGCTCTTTTTTGCTCTGTGGTTGAAATAACAATTATTTCAAAAGATTTTTCTGTTTGATCTACAATGCTTTTCATTGTAATGTTTGCTAAATGAAAAAAATCTCTTAGCAAAACTACAATAGAAACTATAGGTTTATCAATATGCTCTTTATCCATTTTATCCTCTTTATAGCTTCAAAATAAAGATTTAGAAAAATTAAAGCAATAAGATGCAAAAAAAACTTATAATTGAGAATAACTACCCTTCTAGCTAAAATATAAATTATCTAAAGATGAAAGGTTAAAAAATATGAAAAAAAATACTCCAGATCCTTTAAAAGCAATTGTTGCTCTTTGTAAAAGAAGAGGTTTTGTCTACCCAGGCTCTGAGATCTATGGAGGTTTTGCAAATACATATTCATATGGTCCATATGGTGTTGAAATTAAAAATAATATAAAAAATCTTTGGTGGAATTTTTTTGTAAGATCAAGATCTGATATGGTTGGAATAGATGGTCCTATTTTGCTTCATCCTTTAACTTGGAAGGCATCTGGTCATATAGAAGGATTTAGCGACGCTTTGATAGACTGTAAAGAGTGCAAAGCTAGATTTAGAGTAGATAAGCTTATCGAAGATCAAACAAGTCAAGATGTTGAAGGGTTATCTTTAGAAGAACTAACAAATGTTTTAATAAAAGAAGATATATCTTGTCCAAAATGTAGGTCCAAAAATTTTACAAAAGCTAGACATTTTAATTTAATGTTTAAAACCGAGATGAGTAAAACTGATGTAGAACATAGCACTGCATATTTAAGACCAGAGACAGCTCAAGCTATATTTTTAGATTATAAAAATGTTATAGATACCATGAGAGTTAAAATCCCATTTGGTATAGCTCAAATAGGAAAAGCTTTTAGAAATGAAATTACTCCTGGAAATTTTATATTTAGATTAATTGAATTTGATCAAATGGAGATCGAATATTTCGTTGAGCAAAATACATGGGAAGATCATTTCGAAAAATGGCTAAATGATATGAAAAAGTTTTGCTCTATGATCGGACTTGATTCAAGTAAATTAAAAGAAGCTGAGCATGCAAAAGAAAAGCTATCTCACTACTCTAAAAAAACGATAGATATAACATATGATTTTCCATTTGGAACAAATGAGTTATATGGCCTAGCATATAGAACAAATTTTGATCTATGCCAGCATCAAAAGCACTCTAAAGTCTCTTTAGAATACATAGATAATGTTAACAATAAAAGATTTATTCCTCATGTAATAGAGCCAACTTTTGGCTTAGATAGAACTATTTTAGCACTGCTCTGCGACGCTTATGATGAAGAGAAATTAGAAAATGGAGAAATGAGAACTGTTATGCATTTTTCAAAAAATATAGCTCCTGTAAAAGTCGCTATATTTCCGCTCATGAAAAAACCAGATCTAATAAAAGAGGCAAGAAAGATTTTTGATTCTTTAAAAATTAGATACGCAACAGAATACGATGAAACAGGCGCCATCGGAAAAAGATATAGAAGACAAGACGAGCTTGGCACTCCTTATTGTATCACAGTTGATTATCAAACTTTAGAAGACTCTACAATCACTATAAGAGAAAGAGATTCAATGAAACAAGAAAGAGTAAAAATTGATAATATAAAAAGCACTCTTTTTGATTGTTTTGAAGAGTAAGCACTCTCTTTAGAGCTCTACTCTAATCTATTTTTTTTTATTTTTTGAAAAGTTTCTAGTAAAAGTCTTTAACTTAAAAAAATCTCTATAAGATCTATTTTTTATTTTCTGTCTTTTTGTGATTCTTAAAATCTTCTCTTCTTCTTGAGATTTATATGGCCAATATGAAATTGATCTATCCAGAAAAAACATTGAATCTTTAGTTATATCTTCTATCTCAGATGGTCTTGAAATATGAGAATCTTCAAACTTTTTTAAGTCTAATTTATAAGCTATTAAAGAAAGAGCGTTTTGATCATGTCTAGCTGAATAAAACCCTCCATTTTCAGCAGATTTTTGCCAATTATCTAAAATGGTATTCCCTACAAAACTATTTAAGTTTAATCCCAAAATCCCTGCTTCTATAGTTTGTATAAAATTTGCTTGGTTTATAGATACATCAAAAAGATTTAAAACATACTCATTTATATATTCGCTTAATATAAAATTTGCTTTATATCCAAAATATCCATTCTTTTCGATTTTTTTAAAAATAGCATCTAAAGATTGAAGTGGCAAAATAGCGCTATCTAGCCAAAGTACATTTTCATAGCCCATATTTTTTACTTCACGAAAAAAAAAGGGCTTAAATGCAAATAGTACATGCGAATATTTTAACGAGCCTTCATCCAAGTTTGGCCAGCTGCCTATTCTATAAATAAAATGGCCTTTGTATCCGATTAAAGATAGAGCTTTCTTTAAACGCTCAACACCGTCTGGATAATTTTTATTATAAGAAGCATAGCAAATAATACATCTTTTTTTGTCTTCTTTTGAAGTGTTGAAATAAAGCTTTTCGTACATAGGTTTCATCTGTCTTTTTTTTCCAACAAATCGAAATTCTTTAGCTTTTTTTAAGTAATTTTTATCTTGTAAATTACTTCCATTTTTAGAGCTAATAGAGAAAAGTTTTAGATACTCTCTTTTATCTTTTTTTAAATGCTTTTGAATTTTTAAATAATCTCTAAAAGTTGGGTTTTTTATATTCCTTATAGAAGCATAAGGATCTTTTTTAGAGTTTTTACAAGAAGATAAAAAACCTAAAATAAAGACTATAAATATAAAAAATATTGAGATTTTTTGAAGCTTCTTCACAATACCATGAACCCTTTCAATCAGATATGATATTAAAAAATTATAAAAAAATTAATAAAAAAAAAGAAGATGTCTTTTTAACACCTCCTTTTTTTATAAAATTTTAAATGATGTAAATTTCTATATTTACTCAGCTTTATCTTTCGCAGGCCAAGTAGTTGCTCTATGCCATAAATAGTCTTTCCAACTTTCAGGCTCAGGCTTTCCTAAATTATCTAAAAGCTTGTCATATTGTAGGTTTAAACAATCAATTGCAATTTTATATTGATCGACAATTGTTTTAAGAGAAGTTTTTTTCCATTTGTTCCAAGGTATTAACTTATCATTAAATTCTTTGTTTATTTGAAAAACTTGAGCATCTATTGCTGCTCCAGATAATCTTAAAGTTCCAATTCTATAATTTTTATCAGCCTCTAGTCTTTTTAAAGTTTCTTGATACTCTTTTTCTATTCCTTTTTCAAACTGGATTTTTTGAACATTGGCTTTACTTAGATGTCTTTTTAATTGTCTTAGAGCGATATATACTTTTTCTTTATCTTTTGGCTCTTTAGATCTATCTTCAATAGCTTTTTGTAAAAGATCATATCCTTCTAATCTATCAGTATCATATTGTAGAACTTTTTCAAATATTGCAAATCTTAGCTCATCTTTATCAAATTCAATTTTTTGTTTTGGATCTAGATATTTTTTCATCACAAAAAACATTGAGCCTGATGTTCCTAAAAGTATTGATGGAATAATCATTATAGATCCCAAAATAGAAGATACCATAAATGTTGCGATTAAACCTCCAACTAATAAAATAGCTGCAGTGGCTATTGATGCTATTGCTACGTTTTTTCTCTCATCCAAATTTTTTAAAAGCGATACTTTTTTACCAATAAGTAGCTGTTCTGTAGCTTTAGGATCCAACTTAGATGTTGGAAAATTATATTCTCTAAGATCGGGCGGATCTATTCCTAAAGGTATAGTCATAATTTTTCTCCTCGTATTAAAAACTGTTATTATTAATTGTTTTCATTATTATTATACATCATATTGAATAAAAAATAAACAAAACTAATTACTTTAATTGCAATTAGCGCAATGTTAATTCAGTGATAATAAAAAAATAATTAGTATTAAAATATTTTTTATAAGGCAATAGTTGGTCTTTGATTTTTTAGATCATCAAACTCTTTAGCGAGCTCTAAAACTTCATCATCTGAAAAATTAGATGAATGGATCTTTAATTTAATCTCTTCTCTTTTTTCCATCCAATATCTATCTAAAATTTTTTGAATAGTATTAATAAAATTTTCTTTTACCTTATCTAGATTTATTTTTTTTTGAAGCATTTCAGATAAAAACAGCCGCTCTTCTGCATTTTCTAAATCTATAGCAAAAGATAGAAGATCTTTTAAAATATTTTCTTTATGGCTACTCATAAATTTGGAATATAGATTTTTGCAAACTCTTATTTTGAAATGCTCTGCAGTAATATTGTTTTTTACAATCTCAATTAATTCTGGCTTTGAAGGTCCTTGCAAAAAAAGCTGCCTTAATAGATCTGTCTCTAAAATCAGATCGGGATTTATATCTGAAAAAGCAAGATCTGCTTGTTTTTTTATATAAACGTTTGGAGCTTCTGATTCGATTGGAATCATTTTTTCTGGGGTTTGAGTAAGTTTAGCTAGTTTTCTTAAACTCTCGTGCACCATAAGAGGATGGTCCCATTTTTTTATGCGCTCTACAATCATTTGAACAAGTTCATTTTTACCGCTAGGAGATTTTACATTAATTTTTTTTGATAAACTCTCTACTAAAAAAGAGAGATAATCAGAACTCTCTAAAATTAGCTTTTCAAAATACTTTGGGCCGTATTCAATTAAAATAGAGTCTGGATCCATGTTTGGAGGTAGATTTAAAATATAGGTCTCAATTGCATGCTTTTGAAATTGATCCCCTGCTTTTATAGCAGCCTCCATGCCAGCTTTATCTGAGTCTAAAGCAAGATAGACCTGATTCACGCCTAAATTAATTAGCTGCTGAGTATGATCAATAGTAAAAGCTGTTCCTTGAGATGCAATTGCAATAGTAAACCCAAAATGGATTAATCTAAGAGCGTCTATTTGCCCTTCAACAACTATTGCTTTTCTTTGTTTTGCTATATTTTTTCTAGAGTAATTTAGACCAAATAAAATTTTTGATTTTTTAAAAAGAATAGTCTCTGGTGTATTTATATATTTACCACCAAAAGTTTCTTCTTTATATTTTCTTCCAGTAAATCCGATAACAGAGCCGATAGTATCTTTAATAGGGATCATTATTCTATTAGTAAAAAAATCTTTATCTCCATTTTTTACGAGCCCTGCTTGATATAAAAGCTCTTTTGAAATCTTTTTATCATTGCAAAACTTTTGTAAATGATAAGGATCACTTAAACTAAGACCTATCTGAAAAGTTTTAATAAAATCTAGATCAATCCCTCTATCATAGAGATATTTTAGAGCATCTTTTCCATTATCTGTATGTAAGAGAATAAAATGATAAAACCGAGAGGCTAAATCTAAAACCTCTTTTATAGCTTTTTTAGATGGCCCTAAATTTCTATCATTTTCATTTTCATTCATCTCTAAATTTACATTAAATTTATCAGCTAAATATTCAACAGATTCTGTAAATGACATTTTTTGATGATTCATCAAAAAAGAGATAGCATCGCCATGAGCTGAGCAGCCATAGCAGTGATAGTGAGCATCTGATCTAGCTATTACAAAAGATGGGGTTTTCTCATCATGAAATGGGCATCTTGCTTTAAAATAACTTCCGCTTCTTGAAAAATCTACATATGGCGATAGCACTTCAATAAGATCAATTCTAGATCTAAGTCCTTCTAAGCTCTCTTTAGTGTATGTCTTCATAAACATGATCTTAACAGGTTTCAAGAAAAAGAAAAATAGCTCTTTTTTTTTATTCTAGCTAAAATAGATTAAAAAAATAAAAAGGAT
>JAAKFV010000034.1 GCA_011064875.1 Candidatus Anoxychlamydiales bacterium
TCATGAATTTATATCTGACTCAAAAGATGATCCTAGAAAAAATTTTACTGAAGAATTAATCAAAACTGTGCCTGAAAAAGGATCTATTGTAGTTTACCATAAAACATACGAAAAAAGTCGCCTCAAAGAATTAGCTGAAGCATTTCCTGAGTATAAAGATCAACTCCTTAATTTGATCGATCGTTTGATAGATTTGGAAGACATTTTTATAAAAGGCATATTTTATCCTGAATTTTTAGGAAGCTTCAGTATTAAAAAAGTAGCACCTACAATTTTAGGAGAAACAGCAAGTTATAAAAATTTAGAAGTAGGAAATGGTATTGAAGCTATGTTAGCTTATAAAAAGTTAATTGAACTGCCTCCTAATTCAAAAGAAAAAAACACCCTCAAAAAATCAATGCTTGAATACTGCAAACAAGATACCCTGCTGATGGTTCAATTATATGAATGGCTATGTAAGCAAGTAGATCTAAAATAAATTGTATGGCACGCTAGCGGCACAGTTGAGACTTATTTTCACCATCTCTTTTCATCATATATCATTTGATAAAAACACATAACCTATTCTATGCTAGATATGAGAGCAGTTGATAGCTGTTGAGAAGTTAAGGATAACCACGGACTCATAATCCGTCGGTCACAGGTTCAAGTCCTGTTTGCCCCATTTTTTATTTCCATAAGAATAATATTAAGCCCTCTGGAATTTGGGAAACAAGCTGTTGCCTAATTTCAGGATAAGGAAAGCCAAGATGAAAAATGATTTAGATGCAAATTTGTGTTTATTTAATTGGTAGCGCTACAGCTACCTGCAATGCTATTTCAAATAGATCTAAGAGAACTTCCCTTTAGACATGAATGTTTTTTAGAAATATAGTCTATCAAATTCGTAAAGGTGAGAGTAGTAGTTAAGTAGTTTTCCAAAATATCTATCAATAAAAGTTTTTCAGATTTCTTTGATTTTTTCATATCAAAACCTATTAGTTTATTGAGTTAATTAATAGCTTTAAATACATCAAAAATCAAGAAAAATATGCAAATAATGAATCAAAAGTAGTTAAAATGATATATTTAAATATATCATGTAAAACGGTATGTATTTTTAAGTGAGCGATTTACAAAGAGATATTATGCAATATTTTTTTGAAAATATTTTCAAATAAATTGCGAAAAAGTTGATTGAAAAATCAAAAACATAAGTCATTGATAATCAATAATATCTTTGACTTATGCAACACAGCCAACCACATATAAATCAATATGATTTCCTAACGAGAAAAATGAATTAAAAATTTCTACAAATTCTCTAAAACAATCTAATTATTTTTTTCTACCGATATATATAAGAACAGCACCTAAAACAATGAAAACTGTTCCTCCAATCTGAAACCAAGTAGCTAGTAAATCGTAACTATCTGCCTTACTAGAAGCTTCATCGATTTTTTTTTGCACCGAACCCGTAAGTACTTCGCCGACTTCTTTAGTTTCCTTGGTAAAAGAAAAAAGTTCCTTTCCTTTACTGACTGTACTCTGCGCTTCAGAAATTTCTTGCCTTCCTGATCTAACACGACTTTTAATATAAAAAGATGAGAGTATCAAAGAGACTCCTATGATCACTATGATTATTCCTGAAATTCTTTTTGCATGCATAATTTACCTATTTTAAGTATTTTCCTTTCTTTTATCAATAGAACATAAAAATGTAAATACTTGATTAATTTGATCTGTCATAAGATCACCTCTAAGGTTGTTTTTGAGATATTCAAACTTAAAAAAAAAAATATTTTCTAAAACATGAGCCACTCGGGCTTAAAAATAAGTAAGCTTCCCAAAACTAATAAAACTACGCCTCCTATTAGATGAGAAAAACGGCTATATTTTGTAGTAAGTTTTAGAAGATGTAAAGAAAAGACTGCGATGAAAAAAACTAGTAGATCATCTAGCATAAAAACAAATATATACAAAAGAACATAGAGGTAATAACTAGCTGTGGATAAAGAAGAGAGGCTAAGTATTTGAGTATAGATAACAGGCAATCCAAAAGAGCAAATAAGCTCTATTAAATTCACTAAAAAAGCTAACGCAGAAATACCGACAATAGCTAAAAAAATCCCCTCTTTTTCTGTTAACAAAGACATTGTAGTTGTGATTTTTTTCTTATATTTACTACTAGTTACTTTGCATGCGCTATCTTTATTAAAAAAATATTCTTTTAAGTAGTAGCCTCCGCCTAAAACTGCAATTGATCCAACTAATATTTTCACCCAATTAATATAGCTAAAAAACAGCATGAAATTTAACCAAGCTACCATAAACATGAAATAGACTACAGCTGACACAAAAATAAATATAGAGCCGAGAAAAAGCATTTTTTTTCTGCTTTTAAGAGTTATTAAAAAAGAGAGTAGCATTAAAAGAGCCCACATAGCGCATGGATTAAAACCATCTATCGCTCCAAACAAAATAGTTAATAGAGGAAGAGATAAATTTTTTATTTCGATTTCACCAAAAATTGGAATTTTAATTTTTTCAGGGATAGTCCGTTTTGGCCCTCTGTCATCTTTAGGTTTTTTTAGATCTTCAACTACATCTTTAGATCCATTTTTTAGAGCGTCTTGAACTGCATTTTCAATGTTTTTTCCTGTCGTATTTTCATCTAAATAACCTATAAAGGCCTTATCTCCAACTATGGTGATAGGAAGACCAGATATATCGATATCTAGCTCTTTAGAGAGTTTTATTAATAGATCTCTATTTTCTTGATTTTTCCAAGCTTCTAATCGATATATTTTTACACTTGGGTATTTGTTTTGCAGTTTAGATAAAAAGATTTTTTCTCTATCACAATGTTTGCACCCCCTGCCCCAGAAAAAATAAACTATAACCTCTTTATTTTTTTCTTTTGCAAAACTATATGTTTGAAGGGCAAAGAAAATTGATAAGAATATAAAAATATATTTTTTCATTTTTTTATATAAATTTTAAATCTCTTCTAATTTAGAAAAAACCTTAAAAAGCATATAAAATCAATATTTTTTTTAAGATGCTATCTCCAAAGAGAAAAATTTTTCGTAAGCTCAGCTACTTTATTCCAATCTCCTAAAAGAACAATTTCAAAATAAGTAAGATCCTCTTCTTTACCATCGTCGTTATAGTTCCATTCTCTAATTTTGTTTAAAGCAGAGTTATAGTCTGAAAAGTTATGATCTGTTATCTCATAGACTCTTTCAGAGTAATATTTATACATATTGTAATAAGTTACGCAAACTTGCAATACATCAACTAAGGAAAATCCTTAATGCATTATAGCTTGGTAACATATCTTTCATTAAAGAATTCTATAATCTTAATTTATAAAAAAATAAAAAAAACCATTGCATAAATAATAGTTATATTATATCCGCAAAGTAGAGAGTATATACAAAACCTATGTTATAGGAGGGAGAAAATATGCCTGCGAAAAAAAGAAAAACTGCTAAAAAACCGGCTAGAAGAAAAACAGCTAAAAGAAAAACTACAAAAAGAAAAACTGCTAAAAAAGCTACTAAAAAACCAGCTAGAAGAAAAGGAAGAAAATCTAAAAAATCTAAATGTGAAATTTGCGGAATGTAATTTCTAAAAATTTTCTATTTTAATGTTTTGCCCTATTGCTAATAAGTACTAGGGCTTTTTTATTGGTCTTTACTTAAATCACTGATAATAGATCCCTTACTAATGTTAAAGCCGCAGTTTATTTAATTTAATTTTCAGTAATTAAATATTAGTTTAATTTTAATTACAAAAACTGTAATTATAATGATTAGATAGATGTTTTAATTACAGAGGATAAATATGAAATATAGATTTCTAACAGTTATAATGGCTGTTTTATTACTAGCAACATCAAGCGTTTATCCTCAAAGCTCTAATAACAAGCTACTTGAACATAGAAATCAAAAAGATGAATTTACTATTATCGTTATAAGAGATCATACGATGTATAAAACGGCGAAGAGAAAAGCTTTAGAGAAAGGAGCTGAGCTTGCTAAAAAGTATGGCTACAAATCTTTTGATATAGAATCTGAAGATCAAGCTGAAGTGATACTTGGCAAACAAAACTGGCCATCTGCATGGGATTTCCCTCAAAATCTCTATCAAGAAGAGATTATTCAAAAGGGCTATAATAGAGACAGAACACTTCAGGGAAGCAGAAGAGATTACAGGATTCATTCGGCTTTAAAAATAAAGATCAAATGTTATTTTTCTGAAGACAAAGGTTCTCAAAAAGTTTGCAATATAATCAAGTGCTAGTGAAATAAATTAATTACTCTAAGCTTGAGCAACTCCAGCACCCTCAACATCTACACTTTGAGAAAGCTCTGTTGGTACTAAAAAAGTTATTTCAGGACCTTTTTTTATCTCATCTGCTGGAAGAAAACATTTATATGCTGTCTTTACCGCCACTAAACCAGCGACTCCAATAGCTGTCGCTAAAGATTGAGCTGGATTTATATATATTTGACAAAGATTCGCAATACCCAGCAAGTAATTTATTTTATCATCTTGAGTAGTTTTATCTTTATTTTCTTTAGTATTTCTTCTTGGATAAGAAAATAGTATATTTTTTAGAGCTAAAAGACCTGTTCCTAGAGTCATCCCTGACACAAAAGTGCTTGTTAAAGAAAGACCTGCTTTAGCTAAATATTCAAAAGCAGATACAGACGCCATATGGTAAGAAAATAAAACGGTTAACCCAAAAAATATAAGCGAGTTATTTTCTTTAATAAAATTCATAATTTTTTTAATAAAATCCATAATTTTTCTAGGTATATTTTTAATTTTTGCTTTATTTTTTTCTGAAATCGTCAGGCTAGTTACAACATAGCTTTTTGCTCTACTTACACTACTTAAAACGCCTGTTGCAGTACTTTTAACTTTATTTGATACATTTGTTGCACCATTTGATATACTTGTAGTTGCATCAGATATTCTATTCGAGACACCTGTTCTAAACATTTGTAATCTACTTACTGGCATAAACTTCCTCTTTAAATTTAAATTAAGAGGAAGACTATAAAATTATTTACAATTTATCACAATACGTAAAAATTATTTTAAATATTGTTTAATTAAATGAATGCTTTCTAAAACCATTACTAAAAAACCAATAACCAAAATAACTGAGAGGGTAATTTTTCCTCCGAAAAGAGAAAAACTAGATTTAAGTTTATCTTTATATCTACCCTTCCAAACAAGCATAGCAGGCAATATCCCATTTAAAAAAGCCTCTCCAAACCCGCCTGCAACTCCAATTGCTAAAACAAAAATTGATGGATCTAAAGCGGTTAAGATAAAAGGGGGCACAAAAGTTAAAAGACATAAGAAAAATCTATCTTTTCCATATCTTTTCATTTTAAGACCATCACCTAGAAAATCTACAACAGAAAAAGATACCCCTAACATAGATGTAATAATAGCAAAAAGAGCAAAGATTCTACCCAAAGCTTTTACCCAGCCAATTCCAGTAATTGATTGCAAAGCTTCTGTAATTGGCTTTCCAGCTTTTAGAGTTTGATCGATTATTTCTTTATCGACAGCTCCAATTATTAGATATTGCCATAATAGATAGATAATAAAAGGAATGATAGTTCCAACTAAAATCGAATATCTCATAAGTTTAGGTTTTCGATTAAAGTGAAAAGTGAGTGATGGAATTACATTGTGGTATCCAAACGAACTAAATAAAACAGGAGCTGCAAAAAAAACACTTTTCCAATTTTGAAAAACAAACCTTTCAAAATCTACATTTTTATTTCCGACCCCGACTAGCACAAAAAATGAGATAAATAAAGCTGTCATCAAAATATAGTTGACCCTATCTATGAGTTTTATCCCGACTCCAACAATCACCCCAAAAATAAGCCCAAAAATAGCATATACTATCCAGCCTTTCAGAGTTATTTGAAAGATAGCATCTATAAAAGAAGCAAAAAGTGGAGCTCCAGCAGCAAAGTAAGCTATCATCAAACAGTAATACAAGAATATAAAAGTACCGCCTGATATGATTTTAAATCTTTTACCCAAAAACCGCTCTGTCATGGATAGAACATTTGCATCTTTTGGCATCCAAAGAGTTGCTTCTAAAAACAAAAGTCCTGTTAAAAACATAAAAATCCAGACAAAAAAGGTGATAACAAAAGCAGGCAAAAAACCAGCAGCAGAGGTAACGAGAGGGATAGCTAACATTCCAGCTCCTATAGTAGTGCCAGCTATTAGCAAAGTAACTGATATAAATTCTTTAATTTTCATATTTTCTCCTAAACATTAAATATTATTCTGAAATTAAATAAAACAACTTGATTGCATGCAGCTTTTAGCTACGATGGAAAATATGAAGAAATGAATTAGCGAACTTATAATTTTTCATAATTCAAAATATTACTTTTTTAGCTTTTTTTAAGCTACTGTTTTTTATATGGTTATGATAATAATTGGTTAGAATTTAGCTAAAACATTTAAGTTTACCATAACTAAACGCCTAATTATAAATAGCTTACGCAATGGAGGGATTCAAAAACCTCTTAAAGAGATATTATGATCATAAAAGTTAAAATAATCCCTAAATCCAAGGTAAATCAAATAATCAGTTTTGAAGAAGATACTCTTAAGATCAGAATAAAAGCTTCTCCTGAGAAGGGAAAAGCCAATAAAGAACTTATCCGCTTTATAGCCAAGAGTTTATCTATAGCTCAAAACAGGATATCTATTGTATCAGGCCATACATCAAGGCTCAAAAAGCTCCAAATTGGGGGTATTTCAAAAAAAGACTTTACGCAAGTCATTGTAAATAAATAATTTGAATAATTTGTTTTAAGTTTTTGTGAGTTAATTATTAAAATAATATATATTACTTGCAAATTAAACTATAATTTGCTATAATTTAAATAATAGTTAATTAAATAACATATAATAATAAATAAGGAGTAAATGATGAGAACACCGAAAGTAAATTATTCACAGGCACAGGAAATTCTAGCATTAGATGACGCTCGAAAAAGCGCTAATTTAAGATTGGACAAGTCCGCACAAAAAGAATTCCTAAAAGATGAAAGATATTTTGGTATAGTAAAAGGATTAATCGATAACAATAAAAAATTAAGTTTTCTTAGTAAACTTATATATAAAGTTAAAGTTAACTTTTATTCGATTTTTAATCTCTCAGATGACTATGCAAAAACTGCATTAGAAATTGCACAACTTTTTCCAAAACCAGTTACAAAAAAACGAACAGCTAATAAACTTTCTCCTACAACACTTGCATCTGCTTCACCTACACCTGCATTTATTAGACCACTAGGTCAATTAAGCCGAGATCCTGTAGCAACTTCATTAAATAGATTGTCTTCAGATTTTCCTGCGAGACAGCCAGCTGCTGGAAGAGGTGAAGCAAAAGATTTACCTATAGAACGTTTAGAAAAACCTGAAAGTCAATTTGATAGGGAAAATATCCATAAGTACTTAACAAGTGAAGAAAAAGCTATTTTGAGAAATATAGAAAAAATAATTAATCAAATAATAACTACAGAAAATGAAATTACTCAGGTTCGACTTCTAAAAGCTTTAACTTTACAATTATCGGGAATTAAACGCCCAATAATTCAAGAAGCTCTAAAACAATGGAGTATAGCTCGAATAGAAAACCCGATTGAAGCTTAATATTAAAAAAATAATCTAATTAAAAGAGCCTATCTTTAGGCTCTTTTTTTATCCCTTTTTCTTTTGAAGCTTCATCCTCTCAATTTTCAGCTCATCAATTTCTTTCTGTATCCTAGTAACGATCTTTCTATTATCCTCTGCAGCCCGCCAATACCTTTTAGCAGCCTGAAGCTCCCCTTCTATAAATTGAAGTCTTTGAGCTTGATTAACCTGTTTTATAGCTTTAGATTCGTAGCCTCTTTTCATCTCTTCTAGCTCATTTATCTTTTTATCTATATCTTCTATGGAATGATACTGAGAGCTTTTAGAAGCTTCTTTATAGGACTTATCTGACATATCCTGAGCTAAACCTTGATCAGTCTCTTTAGAAAAACCTCTTACAGATATCAAACTAAATAATAAAGCCCCTAAAAGCATCAATAAATAAAAAGATCTAAAATCTTTGAGAAATTTGATTTTTCGCATGAAAAGCATCCTCTATAAAAATTTATCTTATACCTTCAAAGTATTTTATTTGAGAAAATTACACAATTTTTTTCTAGCAAGAAGAAAAAAAATCATCTAAAATGATTAACTTATGAGAAATTTACATAAATATTTTATTTTACTACTTTTTTTATTTTTAACCTTTTCTATAAGAGTTTTTTCAGAAGATAACCTATTTAAAAAGAGATTAAAAGAAGCGAAAAAGGGTGATTTTGTAGTTTTTGAGTATAATAAACTCTACTCTAGCCTATCTGTTTTTGAGATAGATACTGAAAATAACAGAGTTATTTTAGAAGAGATTATAATACCGAAAGATAGCTTTGATAAAAAATTAAGCTTTAGGGATTGGATAGAGAAAAAAGCAAATGAGAGTACATCTTGGACTATGTATGAAATTGATTTAAGTGAGAATAAAATTATCGATACATATTCAGTTTCTAGAAACTGTTTTATAGATCTGAAAAATCAGATAAGTATTACTGCGAAATTGTTAGATTTAGAGTTAAATAAACTCTTAGATAGGGATAGAAAAAAAATAGGACCTCCACCAAGTGTGGGAGAAGTAGATAGAAGAGCTTTTTGGCAGCCTATGAAGTATATTGATGGAAAGAGGATAAAAAGAGCTAAATTCAACGTTTATAGATCTATTTGGCCGGATGATTCAAGTGAGCTATCATTAAAAAGATTTGATATCTATTTTGATAAAAATTTTGTTTTTCCATATTTTATCGAGGTGAACAATGGGCATATGAGCTATATGATTAAAGGAGTGGATTCAGGAAAAAATCTAAAATCATCTATCTCTTTTTTTCCAAAAAGAGCTGCTGAGATAACTGATCTGAAAAAAAAAGATGATAATCTAACGATATTTGTAAAAAATGCAAATCAGTATAAAAACTTTAGTCTTTATGCAATAGACACCTCTAGAAAAGATAAAATGATTCATCCACTAGAATTTGAGATGGAAAAGGAAAAAGATTTAGTTTTTTTAAATGTAGATTTAAAAATTTTTAATAAAATCTTTGAGAAAAATCATAAATATCGATTTGTACTTGCGCCAGATTCTGCACAAGATATTTATATTGAAAGTAGAGATTTATTTGTTTGGAGATAGAAACCCTTACATAAATTAAATAAGATCATTTTTTTATTTCTAAAATATTAACAAAAAACCCTAAGTTATGAACATTAAAGATCTAACTTATTGAAATTAAAAAAAATACGGTTTAAGCAAGAGAAGAGCTTTAGCGTTAAATAGTTTATTTTTAATAACATAAGCTATCTTTACAAAATCTTTAAAAGATTTTCTTTGTAAAATTTTATAAATTTTATTAATCTTTAAGTCCACTGAGTTGTTAACAAATTTTCCACAATTACTTTTCCGTTGATAATATTATTATAGATAGAGTAAAATTATAAAAATTTTAAACATAACTAAAGCATGTTAAAGAGCAAAACATACAGTCTTTATAGGTGTAAAAAGATTCTTCGCCATATCTATAGTAGATATAAAAGGAAAAGAAAACATCTATCTGATATTCAAAAAAAGCGTTTTGAAAATATTTTAACATCTCTTCAGGCATCAATTCTCAAAAAAAATAAAAAAGCAGCTGATAGAGCTGCAAAAAATTTAGAGAGTCTAGCTAGTCAATATCTTAAAAAATCAGCATTTGAGCAAATTTTTGATGTTATTGTAGCTCTTATTTTTGCAATTGTAGTGGCAATAGTAGTTAGACAAATGTGGTTTGAGCTCTATACCATTCCAACAGGATCTATGAGACCTACTCTAAAAGAAAAAGATATGCTGCTTGTCTCTAAAACGGATTTTGCAATAAATGTACCTCTTCAGACAAAACATTTATATTTTGATCCAGATCTTTTAAAGAGAGGATCAATTGTTATTTTTACATCAAAAAATTTAGATATTGCAGATCAAAACATGTTATATTTCTATTTGTTTCCTGGAAAAAAACAGCTAGTTAAAAGACTAATTGGTAAACCTGGAGATATTTTATATTTCTATGGCGGGAGAATATATGGAATAGATAAACATGGAAATGAAATAAAAGAGTTAAATAATACTAAATACTTTAAAGAAATTGAGCATATCCCATTTATAAGATTTGATGGAAAAGCAATAACACCTGATAATTTTTCTAAAGAAATTTATTCACCTGTAGTTTTCTATCAAATGAATGAACCAATTGCAATGCTCAATATCAATCCTATGGGACAAATAGAATCTGAGATGCTAACTGAGCATGCAGGAGTTTTCACAAAAGATTCTGGAATTGAAAATTACTATGATATTTGGGGTTTTAAAAATTTCGCAATGTCTAGAATTCTAACTAAAGAGGAAGTTGAAAAATATTCAAATGATTCTGTAGAAGATGTTGAAGAAGCTGATTTATATCTAGAGTTAACACACCATCCAACTTTAAAAGACTCTAAAATAATAAGAGATGAATATGGAAGAGTTAGGCCTGCTTTAAACTACTCTACTTCTTTGATACCACTTTTTGAAGATAGTTTAAAAAAGATATTTCAAAGCATTTATACAGCTAGATTTTGTGTGAAAAATGGATTTGCATATCGTTATGGCTCTAAATTTAGAGAAGATAACTCAATCCCAAAACTTGAAGATGTTGCAAATGGATGTTATGAAATTCAAAATGGAAAAGCTTACCTTGTAAATTTTTTAGGTATTACCAAAAAATTAAAAAATGATCATCCTTTAAATCAATTTTCTATTGCTAGAACTAAAACCTTGTATAATCTAGGCATCGAATTTTCAAATGTTTTTAATCCTCATAGAAAAAATCAATTGCTCGTACCGTCTAGATACGCTTATTTTAGAGATAATGATTTTTATCTAATGGGCCATGTTATATTCAAACAAAACGATCCGACTTTGGTAAGTTTTTTACAAAGAGAATATAAAAACCAACAATCAATGGTTAATCAATACAAAGCTTTTGAAGATTTAGGAGATCCTCTTGATCAAGATGGACATTTTGATAAAAACGTGATTAGAAGATTTGGAATAAAAATCCCTGAAAAGATGTATCTAGTATTAGGCGATAATCATGCTATGAGTGCAGATAGTAGAGATTTTGGATTTGTTCCAGAGGATAATTTAAAAGGTGGAGTGAATTATATATTTTGGCCACCATCAAAAAGATGGGGAGAGCCCTTCCAACCATCTTTTGAAAAAATAACATTTCCAAAAATAATGATATGGTCATCTGCTTTTATAGTTGTCGTTGTCTCTTTAATCGTTATTAGAAGAAGAACAAAAAGACCTTTAAAATTTTAAGATCTAAATTTTTTATTTTTTTTTCTTGCCAATATTTTTTTAATCTGATATTTATCATATTCCAAAAAGTTACTAGAGGTTTTTATGGTAACAATATATGAAAATCATTCAAATCCTTACCGCTTTCATTCTTATAATCAACATTTTTTAGATCCCACAATAATTTTTGATGTATCTGGTATGATTCAATATTATAATTTAGAAATTTTAAGATTTTTAGATTGCTCTGAAGATACTTTAAAAGAAAAAAATATTAAAGCTATCGTTTTTGATTTTGATTTAGAAGAACTTAAATTATTTTTTCAAAATTCTAATGAAAGTCTATATTCATCTATTCTAAAAACATCTTCAAATCAACCTATACGAATATTAATACACACTTTTAAACATTTAGATAAAATATATTTTTGTGCACAAATTAAACCTGTTTCGCCTTCAGTTCTTTTAGTAGAGGATGATCCTGTTACTAGAATGATAATGGTAAGATTATTTAAGCAAAATGGTTGTAAATGCGAGGTAGCTGTAAATGGAAAGGAAGCTTTAACAATATTAAACTCTGAAGAACGTAAAAGTTCAGTTGATATGGTTTTTACAGATTATATAATGCCAGAAATGGATGGATTAGAAGCATCTAAAGAAATTAGAAAAAGAAATAGAAGAGTTCCTATTATTTTGAATACATCAAATAAAATCACTTATGATTTCAAAAAAAAGTGTAAAAAAGAATCTGGTATTCAACGAATTTTAGAAAAACCAATTTCACAAAAACAGTTATTACCAGTTTTTGAAAAATTCAATTTTCCACATATTTAATTTTTAAAATAAACTAACATTTATTTCTTTTCTTGAGAAATCTTGATTATTGTTTTTTGTCCATTTATATCAAAGCTATCTCCTTCACATTTTTCAAATTTCACTAGAGTTGCTAAAATTTCATGATCGATATATTTTTTATGTTTTTCATAGCTTTTTTTCACAACATTTGTTGTATCAAAAATAACATGTATTCTATCTGTGACATCAAAATTTTTCTCTTTTCTTAAAAGATTTATTTTATTGACGATTTCTCTTGCGATAGCTTCTTCTTTTAGATCTTCAGTGATTGTAGTATCTAAAGCTACGGCTATATCTTTGTCTCTTGCAGCTGCTACGTTTTCTTTTATTTTTCTCTCAATTATTACATCTTCTTGTGTGAGTGTTATTTTTTGATTATTAATAGTTATAACAACTGGTTTATTCTGCTCGATTAAATTTATTTGATCTAAGTCAAAATTTTGAATAATTTTTTGAGCTTGAGAGATTAGTTTTTGGATTTTTTTACCCAAAACTCTAAAATTTGGTTTTGCTTGCAAATTTATAAATCTAGATTCATCTTTTAATAAAACCACCTCTTTTACATTTAACTCTTCTTTTATTAAATGTTTTTGTTTCTCTAAATAATTTAGAATTTTTGAATCTGCTTCAATATATGCTTTTGCAAGAGGTTGACGAACTTTTAATTTATATTCTTTTCTAAGTGAGTGTCCTATACTTACAGCTCTTTGAACATATTTCATTTGATTCTCTAGGTTTTCATCTCTATTAGACTTTTCATATTTTGGCCAATCTAAAAGATGAACTGAAGTTGGCATATCATCTGTTTTTAATTCTTTATAAATAGCATCAGAGATAAAAACAACAAAGGGTGCTGTAATTTTTGTAAGATTGAGAAGAGCAAAATGTAGCGTTGAAAAAGCATCTTTTCTATCTTGAGAATCCTCATCTGCCCAAAACCTCGTCCTAGATCTTCTGATATACCAATTTGTTAAATTTTCAATAAAATCAACGATAGGATCTACAGCTCTACTAAGCTCATATTTATCTAAAGCCTCTTCGACTTCTACAATAAGTTTATTAGATAAAGAAATTATCCATCTATCAATATCAGATGTAGGTTTTTTAAATGTTTTTTCAGGCTTCCACTTATAGATATTTGCATACGTTGCTAAAAAGACATACGAGTTCCAAAAAGGTAATAGAATTTGTCTTAAAACTACAGAAACTCCTTTTTCAGAAAATTTTAGATCTTCTGCTTTTACAGCTGGAGAATGAAGCATATAAAGCCTGATTGCATCCGCTCCATATTTAGAGATTAAAATATCTGGCTCTGGATAGTTTTTTAGCCTTTTACTCATTTTATTGCCATCTTCAGCTAAAATGATTCCGTTTACTATTACATTTTTAAAAGCAGGTTTATTAAATATTGCGCTAGATAGAACATTCAATGTATAAAACCAGCCTCTTGTTTGATCTAAACCCTCAGCTATAAAATCTGCTGGAAAGGATTTTTCTGTCAGATCTTTATTTTCAAATGGATAATGATTTTGAGCATACGGCATAGAGCCTGATTCAAACCAACAATCAAAGACTTCTTCTACTCTTTTATAGGTTTTTCCATCTTTTTCAAATGTTAAATCATCTATAAATTGACGATGAAGATTTGTAACTTTTTTACTTGTTTTTTCTTCTAATTCTTTTATCGAACCCATCACAAAAATATCATCATTTTCATCTC
This sequence comes from Candidatus Anoxychlamydiales bacterium, assembly GCA_011064875.1. Taxonomy (GTDB): domain Bacteria; phylum Chlamydiota; class Chlamydiia; order Chlamydiales; family SM23-39; genus JAAKFX01. The sequence continues at coordinate 14,049 of JAAKFV010000034.1, forward strand.
TCCATATAGGAATTGGAGTTCCCCAAAATCTATTTCTAGAAATAGCCCAATCTCTAGCGTTTTCTAACCATTTTCCAAATCTTCCCTCTTTTATATGCTCTGGCACCCAATGGATCTGTTTATTAGATTTGATTACCTTATCTTTTATCTTTTCAACCGCTACAAACCAAGTTTTTACAACTTTATATATTAATGGGGTATCTGTTCTCCAGCAAAAAGGATATCTATGTCTTATTGTGCTATGGTGAAATACTTTATTTTCTTGTTTTAATCTTTTAATTATTGGTTTATCCGCATCTTTAACCAAAATATTTTCATATTCTTTAATCTCTTTTGTAAATCTGCCCGAATTATCAACAGGGCAAACAAGTTCTATCCCTTCTCTTTTACATACAAAAAAATCTACCTCTCCAAAAGCAGGAGCAGCATGTACTATACCAGTTCCCTCATCTAAAGTTACAAAATCATCTAGCAAGACTCTAAAAGCATCATCTTTATCTTTAAAATAATCAAATAACGGAACATATTTTTCCCCTTTTAAATCTATTCCTTTAAAGGTCGCGATAATCTCAAAATCTTCTTTGAAAAACTCATTTAACCGCTCTTTTGCTAAGATATAATTTTTATTAGTATTTTTATCTCTAACTTTAACATATTCAATATCAGGACCAACTATTAGAGCTAAATTTGAAATCAAAGTCCAAGGAGTAGTTGTCCATGCTAAAAAATAAGTATCTTTATCTTTTAAAGATTGAAATTTAACAACTAAAGAAGGATCGTCAACATCTTGATAATTTAAGTTAGCTTCAAAATTAGATAGTGGAGTTCCTAGTTTTGCTGAAAAAGGCATTACCTTAAATCCCTCATAGACTAATCCCAAATCATAGAGCTGCTTAAAAACCCACCAAGTAGATTCCATATATGATAGATCCATTGTTTTATAGGTATTTTCAAAATCTACCCATCTACCCATTCTATTTATAGTTTTTTCCCACTCTTTGGTATATCTTAGTACTATTTTTTCACACTCTTCGTTAAAAGCTTTGATACCATATTTGGAAACAAATAAATGACCAGATAACTCTTTTGCTTTTTCAATTTCATTCTCTACAGGAAGTCCATGACAATCCCATCCAAATCTTCTTGGAACAAAATACCCCTTCATAGTTTTATATCTAGGGATGATATCTTTTAAGATGCTAGCTAGTAAATTACCATAGTGAGGAAGTCCTGTCGCAAAAGGAGGTCCATCATAAAAAGAAAAAAGTTTTTGATCTTTTCTATTATCAACAGATTTTTTAAAAATTTTCTCATCTTGCCAAAATTTCAAAACCCTCTCTTCTCTTTTAGAAAAGCTCTCATCCTTATTTAAGTTAAACATTTTATCCTCAAGTCTTTATAATTTCCTTATGTTACACCAAATCAACTGTTTATGTAAACAAAAAACCTAGACTCTTTAAATCAAATAATCTATAATATATATATAAATTATAACCCAAATATTTATGGGGGTGCCAGGCTTCGACTTACAAGCAAGGTATTAGCGGCATGCAGAGGACGTCGGTTGGCCTCTTTAATCATTCCGGCAAAAACATAAACGACAAACCAGAAATGGAATTGGAGTTAGCGGCTTAAGACCTAACAGTCTTAGCTACTCGGTAGCCTAAAAATTTGACCGAGAGTTTTAGGATCTACTGTCATATATCTTGGTATGGGTTTTTCTACTTTTCTAATTTTGAGAAAAATTCGAGATTATCAAATTAGACTATCGATCTAAATAGCGGGGAGTCTTCCGTTTAGATCGATTAACTGAAGGAGACTCTAAGCATGTAGTCATTAATATTCGAGTTTGATAAGGACGAGAGTTCGATTCTCTCCACCTCCATTTAGGCTAGATCAAACGATCTGGCCTTTTACTTACAGATAATCTAAGATAAATTTAAACTTTTTTAAACAGGAGCTGTTCTTATAACTAAAAATGCACCTAAAATCAATTTGAAATCAGTTGGTAAAAAATTATCAAAAAACATCCCTTTAGCATTAGTCTCAAAAATACCAATTATTGGTGACATCATTTCTGCTACAGTTTCTTCTTTTATTGAAGCACATGATGAAAAAAAAATTAACAACCTCCTGTCAATTATAAATGAAAAACTTCATAACCTTGATGAAAGCAAAATAGATAAAACTTATTTAGAATCAGATGAATTTAAAGATTTCATTATTAAAATTTTAAAAATTACCAGAGAAATTTCTCTCGCAGACAGGGATTTTTCTTTTTCAGAAAAAGTTCGCTTTTTTGCCTCATTAGTTACTGAAAACATACTAATTGATCGATTAAAAACTAAAATAATCTGGAGAGATACATTTATTGACATAATAAAGAATCTAAATGACGATGAATTGAAATTTTTTAGGATCATGTATGATCATTCTAAAAAATCTAAACCTTTGTCTATTACGTCTACTGTATTTAATTCTATTGAACAAAAAAAATCATGCGTTAATTCTCTTATTTCAAAGGGACTAATTGATGATGCTTCAATTCAGAAAGCAAAAGATAGATTTTCACCAGGATTAACCAAAGTTATCAAAAAAGAAGGATTAATTATAATAACAGATTTTGGATATGAAGTTATTGAATACATGTTTTCAATCCAAAAAAATCTTAAAGAAAACTTTCTACATCCAGTAAATTGTTGATATTTTCCCAATCAAAAGTTCTGAATGCGTCCAACCACCTCCATTCCTAATTGCCTTATTATTAATAAATTAAACACCATCAAGAACTTTTCTTGCATTTAATGTACCAAAATTGATACAATCGTAATAAACTGAGAATGATGAATGACTGATTACCATCCTAAAAAGATTGTTTCTGTTGTTTTTTGGAA
>JAAKFV010000035.1 GCA_011064875.1 Candidatus Anoxychlamydiales bacterium
TTGCAGGAGTATTAAATAAAATCGAGCTTTGGTCGAAAGAAGCATATGATAAAAATCTATCAAATCTTCTACTTGGAAAAGATACAGAAATAGATTTAGCTAAAATGACTGAAGATGCTTTTGCACTATTAGATGAACCAAAAGAGAATTATGTTGCAACAGAAAATTAAACATTTTCCAGTTCTGTTAAAAGAATTTATAAAAAGTTTTGAGGGTAGAAAAATTGAAGTTTTTTTAGATGGAACTCTAGGCGGTGCTGGCCACGCAAGAGCTATATTAGAAGCGCATCCGGAAATAGTAACTTTTATAGGGTTAGATCAAGATAAAACAGCATTAGATCTGGCTAATGAAAATTTAAAACCGTGGATGGGCAGGGTTAATCTTTTTCATGAAAACTTTAAGAATTTAGATAAAGTTTTAGATGAAATGAATATTGAGTTTTGTGATGCAATGTTTTTTGATTTAGGGTTTTCTTCTATGCAAATAGATGAGCCAAAAAGAGGCTTTAGTTTTAGATATGATGCAGAATTAGATATGAGAATGGATCAAAATATTGAAATTACTGCTAAAGAGATTATAAATACTTGGCCAGAGAAGAAACTAGAAGAAATTTTTAGAGAATATGGAGAAGAGAGAAAATCTAAAAGAGTAGCTAGAGAGATTGTTGAGAAAAGAAGAAGAAACAAAATTAATACAACCTTTGATTTGATAAAAGTTTTAGAACCAGTACTCGGCAAAAGAAGAAGAATTCATCCGGTTACTAAAATTTTTCAAGCTCTAAGGATTTGTGTAAATGATGAGCTAAACTCTTTAAAAGAGGGATTAAATAAAGCAATTCTACGACTCAAAGAAGATGGAATATTAGGAGTTATCTCTTTTCATAGTTTAGAAGATAGAATTGTAAAACATACACTTAAAGATGATGAGACTCTAGAGGTTTTGACTAAAAAGCCGATTAGAGCATCTTTTGAAGAAAAAAATAAACGCGCTAGATCAGCAAAAATGAGATTTGCAAAAAAAAGAAAAAAAAATGAATAAAAATATAATATTTAAAATCTTAATATGTCTTTCTACATTTGGGATGTGCTTATTTTCATATATTGAAAAACAAAATGAACTAACCTCTTTAAAAATTGAAGTTCCTAAAATTGCTAAACAAGTTAAAAATCTTGATGAAGAGATTAGAAAAATTCAATATGAAGTTGAAATGTTTGAAAATCCAGCTTATCTTATGCAGCTAGTTAGAAAACCAGAATATGGTCATTTAAAACATCCATTCGTTGAAGATGTTTTAACTGTTCCAGAGGGTTTTGCTCTTTTCGATGAAAAAGTTAAAGATTTGTATACTCAATAATTTTTATACTCAAAAAATAGATGAGATTTAGTAATAAAATTGATGGCAGTGATAAAAAGCGATTAGTAATAGTCGCTTGCTTTTTATTTGTTTTATTTTGTTCTATCGTTGTTAGATTTTTCCATCTTCAGATAACAGAGGGCGATAAATGGCTAAAAATTGCAAGCGCTCAACATCAAATCGATGTCACTGAATATTTTCAAAGAGGTGGGTTTTATTCAAATACAGATGTAAAAAAAGATAACCCTAAAGAAAAAGTTCCTTTTGTAGTAGAAGTATCAAAATTTCATCTATTTATCGATCCGTACTCTATTGATGAAAAATATAAACTCGCTATAGCAAAAAAACTCTTTGAGTTTTTTGAGTTTAGTGTAAATGAAAAAGAGAAAATATTTTGTGACTTTTTTAAGAAAAGTAGATCTAGAAAAATAATATCCTGGATAGATAGAGAAAAAAAAGAGGAAATTTTAAAGTGGTGGCAAACATTTTCTAGAGAAAATAAAATTGTTAGAAATGCAATTTTTTTTGTCTCAGATTATAAAAGATGTTATCCATTTGGGCATCTTCTAGGTCAGCTTCTGCATACTGTGCAAGATCAAAAAGATCCTATAACTTTTCAATCGCAACCAACTGGGGGACTAGAACTATATTTTAATGATTATTTAAAAGGAAAATTAGGTAGAAGAATTATTACAAGATCACTCAGACATCCTTTAGATGTTGGAGATGTAATTGACAAACCTCAAAATGGATCAGATATCTATCTTACTATTAATCATTATCTTCAAGCAATAGCTGAAGAAGAACTTGAAAAAGGAATTAAAACTGTTAATGCTAAAGGTGGTTGGGCTATCATGATGGATCCATACACTGGTGAGATTTTAGCAGCTGCTCAAGTTCCTTTTTTTGATGTTAGAAAATATAAAACCTATTTTAATTCAGAAGATCTAAAGGAAACTGCAAAATTTAAAGCTGTGGTTGATTTATTTGAGCCAGGCAGCATTATGAAACCAATAACACTCGCTATTTGTTTAAAAGCAAATGAAGAGTTAGCTCTAGAAGGAAGAGTCCCTATTTTTTTACCAGATGAGAAAATATCAACATCAAATGGATATTTTCCAGGTAGATCAAAACCAATTCAAGATGCTAGGAATCATAAATATTTAAATCTATATTTAGCTATTCAAAAATCTTCAAATATCTATATTGCAACTTTAGTAGATAGATTAATTAACACTATGGGTGAGAAATGGTATAGAGATGCTCTAATAGATCTTTTTGGGTTTTCAAAAAAAACAGGGATAGAATTTCCTTTTGAAGCGAGAGGTTTTGTCCCAGATTTTAATAAATATTATCAAAATAAAGCTCCTGAGTGGTCTAAATCAACACCATATTCACTTGCTATGGGATACAATATTTTAGCAAACTCTTTTCAAATGATCAGAGCCTTTTCAATTATCGCAAATGAAGGAAAAGATGTAACTCCTACAATCTTGAAAAAAATTATAAAAAACGTAGATGGAATAGAAAAAGTACTAGTAGACAACACAAAAAGTTTTGATTTTCAAAATAGAAGACAAATTCTGTCCAAATCTTCTTGTAGACTCATCAAAAAATCCATGAAATTTATTACAAAACCAGGGGGCACTTCTAGGCTCGCTGATGTCTACGGTTATACAGACGCTGGAAAGTCTGGAACTGCTGAAAAAATTGTAAATGGAAGATATTCAAAAGATAAAAATATCTCATCTTTTATAGGGTTTGTTCCAGCCCAAAAACCAAAATTTGTTTTAATGATAGTTGTAGATGAACCAGAAAAAAAATATGTTCCAGGTTTAGGTCCTGCTCAAATTGGAGGGATCTGTGCTGGTCCCATATTTAAAGAAATAGCAACTAGATCTCTAAATTATTTAGGTGTTGCTCCAGATGATCCTTTCGGTTATCCTTATCCTGATCCAAGATCAGATCCTACAAATGCTGATTGGTCACTCGAGGTAAAATATTTAGCTGAGCTATATAATCATTGGAATAAATAGGTGAAACTAAAAAAACTTTTAAAAAATATCTCCTATATTGAAATTAAAGGGCCAAAAGATATCGAAATATCTAGTATTACTCAAGATTCCAGACTAGCTTCTTATAATGGACTTTTTATAGCAAAAAAAGGAAATAACTTTGATGGATCTAAATTTTTAGATGAAGCTATCTTAGCTGGCGTTTCAGCTGCTATTGTAGATATTTATGATCCTTTTTTAAAGAATATTACTCAAGTGATAGTAAGAGACGCATCTTCAATTGAAGCTGATATCGCTGCAAACTTTTATGAAAATCCTTCAAAAGAGCTTTTTAATATTGGTATTACTGGCACAAATGGTAAAACTACAACAAGTTATTTAATAAAACATATCTTAGATCAAAATGAAAAGAAATCAGCTCTAATCGGCAGTATTGAATATATTCTAGGGGATACTAAGATTGAAGCTAAACTTACAACTCCAGATAGTATAAATATCCAAAAATATTTAAAAGAGGCGGTAGATAATGATCTAAAATATCTTTGTATGGAAGTATCGTCTCATGGATTAGAGCAAAACAGACAAAAAAATATAGATTTTGATATCGCGATTTTTACAAATTTAAGTTTAGATCATCTAGATTATCACAAAAACTTTGAAAACTATAAAAATGCTAAAAAAAAGCTATTTGATTCTTTAAATGAAGACTCGTCTTCTATTGTTAATATCGATGATGAGAATTTCAAACACCTCATAAGAGATACAAAATCAAAAATCTTTACTTATTCTACAAAAAAAAGAGCAGATCTTTTTGCAACAGATATCAAATATAGCTTAAAGGGGACTTCATTTATCCTAAATTATAAAAATGAAAAAACAGAATTTTTTACGCCTCTAATAGGAGAGTATAATGTCTATAACGTTTTAGCTGCTCTCTCAGTGGGTCTCAGATTAAAAATCGATCTTCAAAAATTAAAAGAAGATATAAAAAATTTCAAATCAGTTAAAGGCAGACTTGAAAAAGTTAAAAATAATAAAAATTTTTATATTTTTGTGGATTTTGCTCATACTCCAGACGCTTTAGAAAATGTTTTGAAAACTTTGAAAACAATAACGAGTTTAAATAATAAAAAATCAAAAATTATCAATGTTTTTGGATGCGGTGGTAATAGAGACAAATCTAAAAGAATTTTCATGGCAAAAATATCTGAAAAGTTTTCAGATATTTCAATTGTAACATCAGATAATCCAAGAAATGAAGATCCTCAAAAAATTATCGATGATATCAAGGCTGGTTTTTCTTGCACCAAAACAAATGTGCATATTGAAAAAGATAGAAAAAAAGCAATCGAAATAGCAATAAAACTTGCCAATTCTCAAGATATCATTATAATTACTGGAAAGGGCCACGAAACTTATCAGATTTTTGAAAATGTAACACTAGAGTTTGATGATACTATAATTTCTAAACAAATATGTAACTCCCTATAGGTTTATAAATGTTTTATAGATTATTTTTTCTTCTTTCTTTTCTTTTTTCAAATTTTTTATACTCAGCTCCTCAAAAAATGGTTGCTGCAGCTTATAAAAATAAAACGATTAGTAGACCTATTATCGTTTTAGATGCAGGCCACGGTGGCAGAGATGAAGGAGCAAAAATAAGATACCCCTATTTAGAAGAAAAAAAACTTACTCTCACAGCTACTTTATTTACAAAAAAATATCTAGAGCAGCTCGGCTATAAAGTAGTACTAACTAGAGCCAAAGATTATTTCATTCCTCTGAAAAAAAGAGCTGACGTTGCAAATACAGCAAAAGCAGAGCTTTTTGTGAGTATTCATTTTAATTCATGTCCTAATAAAATCGCTCATGGTATTGAAATCTATTACCACAACTCTTTAGAGAACAAAGCTAAATCAAAAAATTCTCAGAATTTAGCAAGTTGTGTTCTACAAGATGTTATAAATAAAACTAATGCAAGATCTAGAGGTGTTAGAAGGGGTAAATTTTGTGTGATAAGAGAGACTAAAATGCCAGCTATCTTAGTAGAAGCAGGCTTTATCACAAACCCTCAAGAAAGAGATAATATTAGGAAAACAGCCTATCTAGAGAAAATATCGCTCGGTATAGCTCAAGGGATAGAGTCTTTTATTAAAAAATATTCTTAAATATTAAGTGAAACTAAAATGCCAGCCATTTTAGTAGAAGCAGGTTTTATTACAAATTCTCAAGAAAGAGACAACATTAGAAAAACAGCCTATCTAGAGAAAATATCACTCGGTATTGTTATAGTAAAGTTTTCTTAGTTGAGTTAATATCGTTCTTTGTTGAATTAATATTATAGATACTAAGAATAGCACTAATACACTATAAAGTATTTTTAGTCTTTTTATTTGAAGCTCAAGTCTTTTGGCTCGAATCGCAAATCTTTTGCCAAGCTCTTCTAGTATTAGATCTTTTAACTTGTCTAAACTATTTATAATTCCTGTTTTTATATCACCTTCTCGTAATGATAGGGAAGCTTTTTCTACACTAGGTATTTTTCTATCCAGTAAGATGAGGTCTTTTTTAGGCATCAAACTGACAAGTGTTTTTCCTGTTACTTCTATATTTCCTTTTTCAATTTGTTTTGCTAACATATTGAATAAGACACGAGATTTTTCTCTTTCATCTTTAATTTGATTTACTATATCTCTTATTTTATCAAAGTTTCTCTGTTCTATAGCTTCATGTATTTGTATAACGATAGGAATAGAAGATTGTCTTTCTTCAACTAATTTATCATAAGATTTGTTGTTAAAAACATGAGGGTGTTTTTCAACGAAATCCTTTATTTTTGTAGCAGTTTTCTTATCAGGCAGAGTTTCTTGATATTTTATCCGATCGTGAGGACATTGTATTTCGTCACTTGTTTCTACGCATGCTCTACACAAAAAATGTTTACATATCATTTCGGTTTTACCTTCTGTAGAGGCAGAAGCGGGAACAATTGGATCTATTGCGATGTCGCAACACCTACCACATTTCAAAACATTTGGTATTTCAAGAGTAACATTTGGTACTTCAGGAGTAAATGGAGATAAAAAAGACCTTATTTGATCAAATTCAGATATACCTGACATTAACGCCTCCTTAATTAAGGTTAATATAAAGATTATATCACATTAGATAATATAAACAAAGAAAAGTAAAAATTAAGTATGGGCTTTGACTTATATTTTCGTAACTTATTTATTTTAAGGTGTTTCATGCTTGGCAAGGTATGAACCTATCTCAATTAAATATTTAATTTGATATACTCTAGCTCTTTCCTTCAATTTTAGGAGCTAAACATGACTCAAAAACACTTCAAGTTTTTAACAGACTCCCAGTGGGAGTTACTATTTTCTCTTATGCAATGGGATCCTCCTCTTCGAAGAGGAATACCTAGAACAGATCTAAGAAAGATTTGGAATTCAATTTTATATATTCTGACACATGGTTGTAGATGGACAGATCTACCTGCTCTTCCTTCCCCGTCTATGCACATAGAGCGACAGCTCACAGATGGCTCGGTAGATGGTATAAAGAAGGTGTTTTCGATCGGGTATTAAGTGGCCTTTTGCGAAAAGGTATATCTTCTGGGAAAGTAGATCTGTCTACTCTTTTAGTAGACGGATCTTTTTCCCCCTGCACCAGGAGGAGGAGAAAGTGTTAATCATGGCTACAAAGGAAAAGGAGTTGTAGTTCATGTACTTGCAGATGGATCTGGAAATCCTCTAGCAATCACTACAACCCCAGCAAACGGTAACGAACGTTTGCAGGTTGAAATATTACTAGATAAAGCCAATATTCATCCAACAAAAACTATGCCGATTTTTGAAGCTGATAAAGGTTATGATTGTCTTTGGCTGAGATCTTTTCTATTACAAAAACATCTTTTCCCTCTTATTCCTTATAGAAAAAATACCTCTAAGGCATCTGTCTTTAAAGAGACTTTTTCAATAAACTCAAAGAGATGGAAAGTAGAAAGAACCTTTGCAGGGTTAAAAAGAAAATGCCGAAGGTTGATGATGAGATGGGAAAGAAAGCTTGTAATACGGGAAGCATTTACTATTTTGGGACTGATGTTTATGTGGGTAAATAATTTATTGAGATAGGTTCATATTTCATTCATGTTTCAAAATAGATTAATAATTGAATATTGAATTTTTTTCTAATACGGTATATTTTTTTTTAATTCATAAAATTATACATCTATATGTTGATAGTTTTTGTTCATATTATTTATAATTATTAGCATTATTTAATGTTGGAGAATGATAAATGATCTCGCTTTCTTGCCCTACAAGAACAATGCTAACAAGTGCTATGATTGGAGTGCCAATTGCTGTTGTAAGTTCAATTGGTCAAATGGCTGCTATTTCTAATGGATTTAATCCTCAAGAAGTTATTGCAAAAACTGCAATTGTAACATCAACCGTTTCTCTCATTGCAGGCTTTGTTTTTAGTTCTATAATTCATGCAAAAGCAAAAGAATGTGTGGATTTAGAACAGGATTTTAAAAAAGATACTAAAGAAAGTAATTACTCTTTGATAAATAGAGCAACAATGTGTGTTGGAAAGAGCATTGCAACAGGAGCAATAACGGCTTTTTTTTCTACCACAATTTCTGTATTGATTGGATATGGTTATTTATAGCTAGGAATTCATTTTTTTTATCAGTATTGATATTTAGAAAAAAATAAATAAAACGTCCTCGGCGCGATTCGAACGCGCGACCTACCGCTTAGGAGGCGGTCGCTCTATCCTCTGAGCTACGAGGACCTGGTTTAAAAACAATTTTTCAATAATATAAATTATTTAATATTTTTTATAGACCTAAAAAGGTTAATTGAATTGTACTCATAGGATCTGCATCAAGTATACTAGCTATAGTTTCTTTTTTGGAATGATTTCTTTTTGCTTGCTTTATAGCAGTTCTAAGGAGATTGGTTAGGTCCTTGCTTTTTTCAAGGTAATCATTTCCTGAAGACGGACTGCTAGCATTTTTTGTTCGTTCTAATTCTTTAGCTTGATTAACGACATTAAGTAGATTGCACATAGAAGGAGTTCTTTGGATTGACATTTTTTCCTCTCTTTTTTTTAATTTAAATTTTTATATTTTTTTTTAATTAATTGAAATTATTATATAAAATTAAAATAATTGTTTAGTATAATTGAATCTAATTATAAAGCAATTAACTCTTTTTTAGAAATGAAAAATCTTTACAAAATTACGTTTTAGAAAAAATTATTCGGATTTTAAAACTTCTGTAAACACGTTTGATGGGATATTTACTTTACCAATCTCTTTCATTTTCTTTTTGCCTTTTTTTTGCTTTTCCCAAAGCTTTCTTTTTCTTGTAATATCTCCACCGTAGCATTTAGCTGTAACGTTTTTACCCATTGCAGAGATTGTCTCTCTTGCTATTATCTTTCCACCTATCGCTGCTTGAATTGGGACTTTAAAAAGCTGTTTTGGAATGAGCTCTTTTAGCTTTTTACAAAGAGATCTTCCCTTAGCTTCTGCTTTTGATTTGTGAACTAAAATAGAAAAAGCATCAACCACTTCATCGTTTATCTTGATCTCTAATTTAATGATATCTGCTTTTTTGTAATTAGATAGCTCATAATCAAAAGAACCATATCCTTTCGTATACGATTTTAACTTATCATTGAAATCTGTTAAAATTTCATTCATCGGAAAATCAAAAGTTAAAAGAAGTCTTTTTGAATCTAACGTATCAGTTTTTATTAGATCTCCTCTTTTTTCCATACCAAGATTCATAACAACTCCTAAATACTCAGATGGCATCATCACATGACATGTAACATACGGTTCTTCTATCGACCCAATAATCGTTGGATCTGGAAAGTGAGCGGGATTATCTATTTTTAAATCTTTACCATCTGTTAAATGCACTTTATATATAACGCTAGGAGATGTAGATATTATATCTAAATTATATTCTCTTTGTAGTCTTTCAAAGGTAATCTCTAAATGTAAAAGTCCTAAAAAACCTGCTCTAAATCCAAAACCAAGAGCTTGGGAGCTCTCTTGCTCAACATGCAAAGCTGAATCATTTAATTGAAGTTTAGTTAGAGCATCTTTTAAATTTTCAAAATCAGATGAGTCCACTGGATAAATACCTGCAAAAACTACAGGATTTATTATTTTAAAACCCTCTAAGGGTTTTTTAGCGGGGTTTTTAGCAAGTGTTATAGTATCTCCAATTTTTATGTCTTGTGTATTTTTTATGTTAGATGCAATGTATCCCACTTCTCCAGCTTTTAAAGACTCAATAGGTTTTTCATTAGGAGCGAAAATACCAACTTCTAAAACTTCAAAAGTTTTTTTCGTTGCCATAAATTTAATTTGAGATTTTTTTCTGATCTCACCGGAGATTATTCTTACATAGGCTAGAGCCCCTCTATATGGATCATAATGGGAATCAAAAACTAAAGCCTTTAGAGTTTTTTCTGCATCTTCATCTTTTTTTGGAGGGGGGATATCTCTTATTATTCTTTCTAAAATATCTTCTATTCCAATGTTTTTTTTAGCAGATGCAAGTATTGTATCTTTAGCTGGAAGTCCTATTACCTCTTCTATCTGTTTTTTTACATCTTCTGGATCAGAGTTTGGAAGGTCTATCTTATTTATTATCGATACAATCTCTAAATCTCTATCTATCGCTAAAAATACATTAGCGAGGGTTTGAGCTTGTACACCTTGCGTTGCATCTATGATGAGCAAAGCTCCTTCACATGCAGATAGTGATCTTGAAACCTCATAAGAAAAATCAACGTGCCCTGGCGTGTCTATAAAATTAATTTGATATGTATGCCCGTCTTTAGCTTTATATAGCATTGTAACAGGGCGCGCTTTTATCGTTATTCCCTTTTCTCTTTCTAACTCCATATTATCTAAAAATTGCTCTTTCATCTCTCTTTTCGTTACGGTATTTGTAAATTCTAAAAGTCGATCTGCTATGGTTGATTTACCATGATCAATATGAGCTATAATAGAAAAATTTCTAATGTATTTTAAATCGTATTTAAACATTTTTTTTTATCTTCTAAGATGAATTTAGTTTACTACAATTTTTTGAAATTATCAATAAGACAATTTTAAAGAAATATTTATGCTTAAGTTAGATTTTTTTTTAATATTCAAAAAAAATCAAAGAGAAAAAACCTTATTTACAATTCCAATAATAGCTAGTCCAGAAATAAAACTTAATCCAGCAGTAATTAAACTTTGATTAATCGTAAATTTAGCTATGTAATTAGCAGCTAAAAAACATAGTAACCCACCTCCCAAGTCAAGTAAAAATATTTCTCTATCCAAGTCAAGTAAAAATATTTCTCTATCCAAGTCAAGTAAAAATATTTCTCTATCCAAGTCAAGTAAAAATATTTCTCTATTAAAAATTTTGTCTGCTAGAGCTTTTACTATGCAACAAGAACCTATAAATGTTGCAGCAGCTACGGGATTAATAGCTGTAAAAAGTTTGGTTGTTAAATAAGCTCCAGCTGTAAAGATAGTTGTGTATTTAACTACTTCTTCTGTACTTAATTTAGAACTATGTAAAGCTAATGAAGCTGAACTGCTCATAAAAACCTTCTAATATATTTTTGAAAGATATTAAAAAATTTAAAGATAACAAACAAGAAATTTTTTTTAGAGTAAAAAAAAGCCCATCTTTTCAGATGGGCTTCTTTAAGAAATGTTTATTTCTTTAATTATTTGTTTTTTGTCTCTGTTGTAGCAGGAGCAGCAACAAGCTCGAGATCTTCTTCTGTAACTTTTTTCTTCTCGATTTCTTGAGATTTTTCTTCGAATCTTTTGCTTAGTGCATTAGCAGAGAACATCCAAAGAGATACTATTGCAACGACAATTACCATTACAAATGGTGCAATACCTCCAATTCCTCCACAAGCAAGTATTAGTCCTGCTTGTAAGAAAGATCCACCGGATTTTCCAAGTCTAGCGCCTACAACGTCAATAGCTGCTTTTCCTTTAACTTTAGACTCTTGATCGAGTGGTATGTATGCCATCTCTTTTGTTGGATCAAAAAATGTATATTTACTTGATTTGGATAAGATGTTTTGACCAGCGCCGAGTAGTACAATAAACATTTGAAGAGCCATTCCACCAAATAAGTAACTCGGCATATGTCCTTTGAAGACAACAAACCCTAAGAAGGTTATTCCAGTTATAACGATTACTACTGGTGTTAAAAGAGCTGAAATCCTCCAACCAAACTTTCTCATGATATTTCCTCCAAGAAACATAGTTGTGAAAATCGTTACAAGTCCAGTTACCGTTGAAAATCCACCCATAAAGGATAAATAATCATTTGAATTTGGATACTGAAGTTTTAACTGACCTTTCCAAGTAACTTCAATAAGGTTAATAGCGATACCATAAGATATTACAAGTACTGCTAATAGTCCTAAATATTTAGATTTAAATAAAAATTTAAAACTATCTTTCATTGAAAGTTTTGGTTTTGATTTTTTAGTAGATTTTTGATCATCTTGGCTATAAAAACGAGCATCTGTTAAAACATTTTTGTTCATCCACCAATATGCAGCCATTATAACAAATCCTAAAATAACTACTATTAACATCAATCTATTTATTGTCATACCCCAAGCATCAATTCCAGAGGTTAGTGCTAATCTTTTTGGTAGATTAGCAAAATATCTGATAGTTGGTCCTGAAACAAGAAGCGCAACATTTGCGCCTGTTAAGAATAGAGCGTAGAATCTTTTAGCTTCTTTTATTTTTGTAATCTCGTTGGCAAAACCCCAAAATAGTAGAGATAAAACAACACTGCCCCAAAGCTCAGCTAATATATAGAAAATAGAGAACATCCAGTTTCTGAAAACAGCAACTAGTCCCATAAGGCCAACTGGAAGCATCGCTTGCATCTTATCTGCTAGAGCATGTGGATGCAAAGCATCTTTTGCAGGATAAAGAACTAATGCAAATAGAGCGAAGAAAGCCAAAAATGGAGATAAAGTTGTAAAAAATAGAGCGGGTTTACTAAGCTTATTTGATAGTTTTGCATAAATTAACATAAAAATAAGGGCTCCTGCGAGCACGCCTAATTTTAAAAATGGTAAAACTTCTGCGCCAGATCCTCCGGCTGTAATAACTAGTGTATCTTTCATATCTCTTAGAATTGTGTAATTAAAAGAGATGCAGAAAAACATAAGTAGCATGGGTAGAATTTTTTTTAATTCAAAATTATAAATTGGCCAAAGAAGCGACCTTGCTTTTGAAAATTCTTTTTGTACAGGTTCTGTCATATTATTTTTCCTTAATTTTTAATAGTGTTTGCGAAGAATCAAGTATAGGCGATTTCTATTAGAAGTCAAGGAAAAAAAAGACTCAAAAAATATTTTTAAAGGAGGTTTTTAAAGAAATTTTTAATAAAAAAACCTTTGAAAATCTTTTAGTTTTTTCAAAGGTTTTATATAAGATAAATTTATTTTTTATTTGATAGCATCTCTGCTAAACTCTCAGAGCTAGCAAAAGCGTTTTGATTGTTTACTGATTCAACATATCCGTTCCAAAGCTCTTGATCTACTTTGTTTTGTCGAATAGATTGTATTAATTCTCTTTTATAAGAAGCGAGTGATTTTTTTGGACTTAAAATTGAAATAATGTCTTTATCACCAGCTAAGCGAGCAATGTTAAGCATTCTTTCTAATTGCCATTTTGTAAATGTTAGCTGATCTCTTCTTTTTCTAGATCCTCTTGCAGCTCTAGGTTTTGGAGCAACTGCCATTGGTCTTGATATGTTAATAATAAATTTTTTAATCATAGAAGAAAGCTCAGATGGATTTTTCTTCTTCATTTTTCTTAATGTAAAGTGGTGCATATAACCGCCACTTGTCATTGGAATATATTTACAAAGATCATTCTCTTTTCTTACACCAATTTTTTTGATGGCTTTTGAAAGAATTTCTTCTAGGTCTTTGATGTTTTTTTGTTTATGTATAGATTCTTGATCGTTTTGACTCATCTTTCCCTTCCTTAATTAGGGTTAATTAAATTATAGGATAGTATTCTATCCAAAAAACTAAAAAAGCAAATTTAAACTTAATCTTATTTAAATTGCAAACTTATTATTTCTGTAGATTATAAAATAGGGTGTTTTTTTATGCAAGTATTATAGTTTGAAAAAATATTGATACTATAGTTTTTCTACTTTATATGTAATTTTATTGTTTTCTTGTAGAATAAACATTTTATGAAATGAGGGAACGATTATTTCATGAGTATTAACAAATTCTACATTGTTTGCATAAAACTCAGATGATTCACCTAAAGTAATTTTAACATACTCTTTTCTCTTAATTTTATTTTGCAAAAAATTATTATTAGCAGTTTTATCTATACCTAAATTTTTTACTTTTACATTTTTTAATAGACATCTAGCTGAATTATAAATACTTTTTTTTGATTTTATTAAATTAGTTTCTATTAATAAAGATCCATTTAAATATAAATTTTCAATTAACACTTCAGCTATTTCAAGTTTTAGCTCTGATCCATGAACAATTTCACCACCTTTAATTTTTTTTGAGATTATAGAATATAGTGGACCCATCATTGGATTGATTGCGCATATAAAAGATGGACCTTTAATCAAATATTCATCAATACTTGGCATTTTTGGCATCTTTATATTTGAGTGGTTTTTTAAAAGATCATAGTAATTTGATAGTACATCAAAATAACATTGAATTGGAGTTTCAAAGAGAGATTTTCCTTCTTCATATGCTACTTTAGTAGTTGATATTGTTTTTTTTCTATCGCTTAAAATTAAAAAGGTTTTTAAATTCGTTACATCTACTTTTTTTATTTTTTCTTTTCTAAAATCTTGAAAACTATCCGAGATGTTTTGCATCATAGATTCTAATCTACCAGCTTTTAGTTTCTCAACTTTTCCAACTTTATTTTTAGAAAATACTTTTGTTTTTAAGTTTATTGTAAGGCCAGGCAAGGGATTTTTAAATGAGGCTTTTTTCGCTTCTTTTAAATCAGCTATCAAAATGTTTGTGTTTGCTAAAAAATTAGATGTTATCTCAGAAGAACTCAAATCTTTAAAATACTTATGAAAATCAGTATATTCGATATTGGAAATGTTGTATAAATAACCATCTTTTTGTTTGATCTCTCTTAGAACATTTATCCCTTCTTTTACTCCCTCTTTGATTTTACATGATACAAAACCAAATGCTTTGTTATCTTGAAAAGAGGCTCCCATAAAAGCGAGTTGTAAATCATCGAGCCCCGCTATTGGATTATTGATCTGACGAATAAGAGCTTTTTCTCTTTTAAATTTTTTTAAAAAATCAAAACCTTTTTGTCTTTCTAAAAGTTGCCACAGAGCTCCATGTCCAGAGGGTTTTAAAGCTAATTTAAGAGGAGATTTTAAAGCCCAAGAACCATCTTCAGTAATTAAAGGAGATGATAGTTGTTTTACGAAATGAAAACTTTTTTTACCTCGATTAAAATAGTTCATTTTTTCAAAAAGATCTAAGATCTGTCTGTGATTGTTTTTTGCATCAGATGTCATTATGACAATAGGCGTTACAATCTCTTTATTAAATGTTTTGAAATATAGATATTCTAAGCCCTCAATATCTCTAATTAGATTTTCTAAAAGAGATCTTCCTTGAAAGTTAAAAGTTGCTACAGCGAGAGGTTTATTTGTTTTAGGATCAAATAGGTTTAATCTATCACCAGAGCCACCGAGTGGACAGATAAAAGCAAATTTATCTAAATTTTTAAGACCAATATCTACTAGCTCTTTAGTTGTTTTATTTGGTTTTGTTATATCGATAAAAGGTGTTTTTAAAAGTGAGATATTTGTTTTATTTTCTATTTTAGGATTTAAAAGTTTTAAAAAATTATAGTGGTAGCCAATTATTCCTCCGATAGAAATATAGAAGTTATCGATTTTTTTCAAATCTTCTAAAAGATTATTTAATAGTTTTGATGTATTTGGGGTTTTTTCAAAATTGAAAAAGATGTTATTTGCCTGGCCTATAGCGATTAGAGATTTTATTAGATATTCATCTAAAGGAGATGCATCTTTTATAATTTTTTGTAAAAATGAATGAGAATTGACATACTTTAAGACGTTAGGTAATTCATCTAAAATCTGGTTTTTTTTAATGGTAGATGAGGCTAATTTTAGCTTTTTTAAAAGATCATCTAAATTTTTTAACATTTTTATGTACTTTCCATTGATAGTTAATACATAAAATATTAAATAAATAATTAAAGGGGAAGAGAAATCAATACGGTACTTTAATGTTTAAATATAAATATCGAAAATATTGGATTATTTGTGTTTTATCAATTTTAGCGATTCTTACTACAATTGCTTTTCATTTTTATGAATCTAGATGGATAGATTTTAGAAAAGCTGAAAAGCATTTTGCTGATGGAAGATATTCACAGGCCATAGAATTTTATGTTAAAGCTATGAAAAAAGACTTAGCTCCTAAGTTTTATATAACACAACTTCTTTTCGCTGCTAAAATTACAAATACATACGAGCCAATTGTTGAGACATATAAAAAATGTATCGAAAAAGATCCAGACAATGCCGAGATGATTGAAGGGTTTGCAGATTTTTATGTTTATTTTAAAGAATTTGATGATGCTGAAAAAGTTTTGAAGCTTTATTTGGCAGATCATCCAGATGATTATTACATTAGGTTAGAACTTGCAAGGGTTTATAGCTGGAATGATAATTATGAAAAATCAATTTTAGAGTATAGAAAAGTTCTATCTAACGATATTCATGATATCAGACTAGATGAATATAGAGTAAAATTAGAATTTACAAAAGTACTTACCTATGCTGAGAAATATGATCAAGCAATCGATTTGTATAAACAATTGATTTTTGAAAAATCTAGAGATTGGGAAGTTTATATCGAACT
>JAAKFV010000036.1 GCA_011064875.1 Candidatus Anoxychlamydiales bacterium
GGCTCTTGAATATGCAAATAAAGATCTTCATAATTGGGCTGTTGCTGAAAGACATTAAAATTCTGATATGTTACAAACTAAATTTTGTCGTGTACAGAGAAAAAATTCAAAGAAAAAATATTTGCTATTAAAATAAATATTATTGTAAGTCCAAGTCCCAAAATTAAATACTCTTTTATCCCTGCAAGGATTGGCGCAATTAATTCCCATCCAACAGACGCTGAATAAACATTTGCAACATTTGTACAAATAGTTGAAAAAAATATCAATGATATTAATGAGATTTTTAAAATTAAACTTGGGGAAGTAAAACTGATATTTTGATGAGTACCTAGCCAAGGTGTAATTGCTGCTCCAAGAAAAAGAGCTGCAAGTCCAAAGACAAGTGTGAAAAGTTGAATAGCCGTTAATGCATACAATGAATCTTTTAATGAATTGCTATGTCTAAAAAAAGTAGGCAAATCAGCTGTAATGCCTAAATTAGTACCAAGAATAATTGGCAATCCAGCTAATGAAATTCCACTAGTTACATCTGCTGGAATTGTTGGATTGGATGTAAAAATGATTGCAATAAATGCTATTAAAATTATGGGAAAAGAAATAACAGATAACCATCTCAACAATACCATTCCATTCATACATAATAATGTGCAAATTATTCCAATAAATACTCCAATTTGAGCAAATTTATTTATCTCTTCAGGTTCTTTTATTGGAAAAAGAGTATTGAGAGCATTTGTTGCGATAGTAGTTTGCATTACAAACCAAGCAAGCGTAGCTACTAATAGTAATATGGCGATAAAATATGTACCAAATTTTCCTAAATAAACATAAGCCACATCTAATACACTTTTTCTTCCATCATGCCCCATGATGATAATGGCATATCTAATTATCCATAAAATTATATTACCTATTAACAAAGTTAAGATACCGCTAATAATGTTAGAATTTTGTATAATCAATATACTGGCAAGTAAAATAGGTAAACTTGTTACACCAGTAAGTTGGATAGACGCCAATTCCCACCAATTTTGATTAATATCGGGAAGTTTACAGTGATGTATAAAATATTTATTCATTAAAAACTTCTAATACAATTCATTCGGCTGTTTTATTAAATCTAATAAATTTTTGGGTAATGGTCAATCAGTTTCTAGTTTTACTTATAATTCTCGAAAAAATCATAGAAAATTAAAAGGTATTACTTTTTTATAGAGAGGGTAAAAAAAAACATTAGGAATCAGCGCCAAAATCTGCAGTTCTATGAAACATAGCAGCTGCAAAATCATTTCCTCTTTGAGATGTTTGGGGAAACATCCAAGGATTAGCATAAAGTCCGTATAGATCTAAAGTGGTTAAAGGATCATTTGAAACAAAAGCATAAAGATTGAGACCATCAAAACCTTTGGGGTCGGGGGTTAGCCATCTACCTAATTTTGGATCATTATATTCAAGGATATTATAACGGTTTGGATGAAAACCAATTATCTAAAGAAGAAGAGCTTTGTCTTTTTGTTTAGACGAATGTTTAAAGTTAATTAAAATTTTGACCGATTCTGCCCAGGCCCCTTTGCTTGGTCTAAAAAATTGAAGATATTCAATACCCATTCCATAGAAGAAGGCTTCATGAAATTGAAAAATTTAATAGACAATTCATAAATAATTTATCTTGAATTTTAATTTTGAAAAAGACAATCTTTATTCAAATTATAAGGATTTAATTAATAAATTATGAAAAAATTGATTATATGTATTTTACTGACGTGCTTTTTTCTTGATCTAGAAGCTACAGAGGTTTTTTCTGAAAAACAATCCTATGTTTTTTCTAAAGAAAAAATTTTAGACTCTTTTTTTCAAGAACTTTTTGAAAATACTTCAACAGGCTATGTTGTTTATGGACAAAAACCTATAGAATTAATAGGAATTAAAGACCTAGAAAATACAATTCCTGGGACTAAAGAACATTATTTTTCTGTTAAAATGCTCATTGGCTTAGAAACGTGGAAGGAAATTCCTTCAAACCTAATAAAAAATAAATCTATTATTATTAAATCTTCACAAAATGATGAACTTATTATTATTAACCGGCAAGCTTTTCTTCAAGTTGTTAACCAAAATTTACTTCTTTTTAAATATAAATTCGGAGTCAATATTACAGCAGAAGAATTATTAAACAGTCTTGAGAAATCAAAAAATAGTTTTCAAACTCTTTTTAAAGAAAAAATAGCTTTGCAGGGAATTATATTTGGCTATGGTGTTGAAAACGCTATGACCTATGAAAAAGTCTCTTTATTAAAAAAGATGTTGGTGTCCAACAATCCTTCAAATCCTCCTTATCAGGAATCATCTTTTCCCAAAAATGAAAAAGAAGTTGTAAAACAGCTAGAGAACAATTCGAGTACTAAAAAGACTTGGATTAAAATAAAAAAAGAAGCAAAAGATTTTTCTTATTATAGGCCTGCATCAGCCAATGATCATTTGAAAATTCCATTTAGTTTTCATCAAAACTCTTTAGAAACTATACGGTTATTCAAAGAATATCGAAAAAGTCAAAATAAAATTAATTCCCTTATGAGTAGTAAAAATTTTATTCATAAATTACTAGCTAAATTAGGGAAAAACAACAATCGATCATTTGAGTATGAAGTGAAATCACATAAATTAAATAAGTTTTTTTCAAGTAATGAGAAAAAATTATTACCCGATATTATAGCTAAATCAATTTATAATACGTTTTCAGATTTAGATTTATCCATATTGATTAAAGGTATGCAGGCAATTGATGAAAAAAAAGAAAATATTGAGATTGAAGATTATCACGACGTAAAATTTTTAGATCTTCTTAGAAATGAGTCTCTTTTAACAAAAAACTTTAGAAAAAAAGAAAAGGAATCTCAGCAATTTTTTAATCATATTTCCTTAAAAAAAGATTCTAATTGTCTTATACCTCATAAATTATATATTCGTACTTTAAAAGAAGGTATTGCAGAAAAAAAATTAAATCATTATCAAAAAAAAATCAAAGTTAATTATTTATTGAAGGATATAAAAGGAAAAGTTTTAACGGGAAATTATAAATTTGAAGATTTATCAGAGCTTAATCTTTCAAAGGTTATTCCAGGATTTGCTCACGGTCTTTTAGGAATGAAAGCAGGGGAGATTCGAAAAATTTATATTCATCCAGATTTTGCTTATGGAATTAATTCAGATTTTGGAGAAGGTCAACCAATTCAGGTAAAAGTGGAATTAATTTCTTTCGAAGAATTATCAGAAAAGAATGATTTTCCTCAAATAAAACCAGTAAATGTTGGTAGTGATGTACAAGACATTTCATCTTGCTTTGAATTTCTTAACTTACAAAACAGATATGCCTATTTTTGTGGATTAAAAACATGGGTTCATTACAAAAAAACAGTTCCTTTTATTACATTAGATAAAATAGTAACATCCTTAAATGAATTCATTGGAGGAAAGAAAACAGAACTTTCTAATGAGGAAAAAAAGCTTCTTTTGAAGTTTGAATGGGTGCTTTATCAAAAATAACCACTTATTTATCAAGTGATTATTTTCAGATTCAGAAAGGCTTTTTAATTTTTTGAATATTTTAAATGGTTAACATTCAAATCAAATATTATTTCGTTTTTATTAATCAAAACATTTACAATTCATAGGACACAAAAGGACTCCACAGCCACCGCAACGGTTACACCACACATCATGTATATCACATGCTTTACAAATGATAACATCAATATACAAACCATTATTATCATAGGAAAGATGTCTCGCAATAATGGAATTTCTTCCATCTTCAAAAGAAACTATAATCCCTTTATCAGTAATCTCAAGTTGGTCTGCGGTTACGTATATTTTTTGTTGTTTTTGATTAATATTTTGAGCATAAATCTCCAAAACACTTAAAGTAAAAAACAAAAGAAAGAAAAAACTTATTTTACTAGAACTCATTTTTCTCATAAACACCTCATAAGGTTAAAAAAAAAACATAATAATTTTAATGAAAAGAGTTATTATATACAAATAATTTATTTTTTGGAGGTTAGGGGATCAAAAGAAATTATTATTTGGTTATAGATGCTGATATTTTCAATCCAATATTTTTAAAGATCTGAAAAAAAAGGATATCTGATTGTAATTTTTTCGGGGGAGTTTCTTTTTGTTTTTGATAAAAATTTTATGTCTTTACAAAAAATATAACTAAGTTACTTAATAGCTTGAATATTTTAATTAATCAATTTTAAAAGGTTTTATGAAGAAAAGTATTTATTATATATTATTTTTTTTAATTTTATCATTTAAGTTATTTGCTGAGATAAATAATTCAGGGAATAAAAGTAGTGAAAAAAGTGATCAAACTCATAATTTGTACTTTGGACCAGAGTTTTTATATTCACATTTCAAGGTTGAAGAAGATTTTCGGAAATTCTCTTCAAATGGTTTTTATGGAGGGTTGAGAGTAAGGTATGAATTTTTAAAACCTTGGATATTTTATTATGGCACTGATCTTTTTGCAAGTTATGGTATAATTGATTTGAAACTAACTGCTTTTGATCAAGAAGTATATCATGATAGAGAATCAGAAGGTTTTGGAAATATAGATGTTAGATTAGGATATCCTTTGGTAAATAGAGCCACATTTGTACCATTTTTAGGATTAGGTGAGTATTTTAATTTTAAGATAGGTTCCGGGAGGATTGTTCATATAGAATATTTTTATATTTCAGGAGGTTATCGTTTTAGGTATGATATTTCACCTAAATTTAGAATTGGGCAGGACTCTAAATTTTTTAATGTTATAAGTACAACATTAAAAGAAAATTTTTCTGAAATTAGATATCATGAAACAGATTTTTGGGGTTGTGAAGTTGCTCTACCTTTTATTTGGCTTTTTTCCAAAAGCTGGAGTTTTCAATTTGAACCGTATTTTTTGAAATTAAATTTTTCTTCAAAAGAAAATCTATTTGGAGGCAGGTTATTATTTGGATATCACTTTTAAACTGAAGTCTTAATGAAGGATTTTATAATCTTCATAAAAAATAGATTTGAAATATGAGAAAAGAATAAATTAAGAAGTTCCTATAATTTTATTCAATGGATAATATGAATTTATTTTTCAATGATTGGATTTAAACGTGCTTTTATTTTTTTGTTAAATCTAAAAAGTTTAATATTTAACACATAAGAAACTATTTTTATGCAGATAAAAAACAATAAAAATATTTGAAAAAAAACACCATTTAATTGTTCTTTACGTATAACAATCAATAAACCTATTGTATAGCAGATAGCGAAGGGATTTAATATGAGCAGTAACCCTAAGAATTTTCTTCCATATTTTCTATAAGCAAAAAGATATGATAAAAAGTATATTGAACTTAAAAGAAATAGACTTCCAAAAATTTGATAATGACTTGCAATTGCTGGAGACCTAAACCATGTGGTTCTAATAGTAATAGAAGTAATGATGTTTAAAATAAATGTTAGAATAAGAAAATAAAACCAAAATTGTCTTATTTTATTTTCAGATATAAATTTAATATTTGCGGATGGTTTCGATGATTCTTTACTTCTTTTATTTTGTTTTAAGAGCTTAATGCTGAGTATATAAAATGGAATGAAAAAGATTTTATCAAGAGTGAAAACTGTCCAAAAAAAAGAGTTATGATTATTTATATTTCCATAAAGTTCAGTGGATAGATAATACTTTGAAAGAATTCCCCATAGGATAAAAAGAGGTGTTGTTATTAGAAGAAAACCTAAAAGTTTTCTTCCAGATTTTTTATAGGCGCAATAATAGTATGCATATAAGAATATACAATTAATAGAAATTGTCCATACAATCGAGATATACTTTATATATGAATTTATCGATGAATTTAGAAATTGTTTTAAGCTTAAAAAGATGAGGATAAAATTAAAACTATACATTATCAACAAGCCGATTAGCCAATAGGTTCTTACCTGATTTTTTGATAAATTTAACATAAAATTTTCTCTATTGAGTTGTTTTTATTAATAATCAATTATATTTCCTTTAAACCTAGAATATATTCAATCTATAAATATAAATAAAATGTCTTTCCTTCGTAAATTTTCTTTGCAATATTTTGCAAACAAAAAGATTTGCAAAAATCTTACTTAAAGATAGTTTTGGTATGTTGTTTAAAAGTTTTATTATTCCTAACATTATCAAACATTTTATCTTGTAAAATCTCTTTTAGGGTCTTTTTTTTAACATTTTCAAATAAAGAAGCAGTTTTAAGCCAGCCTGCTGAATATTTAGGGTTGTTTAAAAGAGCGAAAGATTTTGAATTCAATAGAGCTATTTCATAAGAGGGATCTATCTGGTAAATCTCTTGAGAGTATTTTTCTATAAGGATGTAGTTTTTTTCTGCAAAAGCTAATTTGCAGAGAAGACATTTGCCTGTTTTTAGTAATTGATGATCTGATTTTAAAAGAAGGTCATATGCTTTTTTATTTTCATTTTCTTTGTATAAGACATTGGCTAGAGTTTCTGTTGCAGATATTTTAATATTGTTATCTTTTGCTTTTAGAAGTTTTCGTAAAATGGTTTTAGCTTTTTTAGTTTGGTTATTTTCTATGGCTTTTAAGCTATCATTGTAAAGGGTGTAATTATTTTTTTTGTGAGAGCCAAAACCTACTTGATAATATTTTTGAAGGTTTTGAAAACCATAGATTAGGCTAAGATAGCCAATGATATAGTAGTTGTTACCAAAACCATAAATGCATGCTAAAATAGCTGAGATATTACCGATAAATAGAGATATTTTAAGGCCTTTTTGTCCAAATGAAGTTTCTAAAATATAAGCTAGGAGTTTTCCTCCATCTAGAGGATAGATTGGAATGAGATTAATTATGCCCCAAAATATATTTAGTCGCATGGTTACATATAAGAAATATCTCATGTAGTAATTGAGGAAAATATTAGATTTGAGAAGATAGTAAGATAGAAGTATTAAAATACCAGTGAACAATGGGCCATTTAAAGTTATTAAAAATCTTTGTTTTTTTGTTAAAGAGCTGTCGTAATAAGAAGTATAACCTCCAAAGGCAACTAGATCTATTTTTGGGTTTTTCCCGAAATATTGAGCTGTTAAGCCATGACCATATTCATGAAAAAGCAAAGAAAATATAAAAATTACTCCAAGTATTAATTTTTCATAAGTTAAAGAGTCGTATATTCCGACAAAAAAAACTAAAGAGATCCAAAAAGAGGGATGGATAAGGACTGGGATTTTTAAAAATGTAAATTTCATTTGATGGTTAAATAATTCTGTATTTTAGTTAGTTAAAGCTGGTCATAGATATTATATCTTTTAATAGTAATTTAACAATTAAAAATCAGCTACAATATTAGAAATAACTATAGGAACAAAGTAATTGTGTCCTGATTTTCATAAGTAATGAACCTAACTCAATAAATATTTTATTTGATATATTCTAGCTCTTTTATTCAGTTTAAGGAGCTAAACATGATTCAAAAACACTTCAAGTTTTTAGCAAACACTCAATGGGAATTAATATTTTCTTATTATATATGTAAAAAGGGATTTTATATAGATAGAAATGCGACAAATGGTCTGTAGAAGTGCGACAGATTGTCGGTAAAGAAGTTTTTTAGATGCTTCATTCCCGAATGGTATAACAAAAAAAATCTTTACAAAGACAACAAATCTATTTTATATTACCTTTTTTTAATAAAAAAAAGGAGGAGGAGATGCTATCATTTTCCGATTTATTGCAAGGTATTGTAATAGAGACTAAGCTACCTAGCTGGTCTGGCAAAATTCTTTATAGTGATACAGAACATGATCTACTTGGTCGGTTACAGGTTGAATATTCAGGCCTGGATTATATTGCCAGTGTCCCAATTGTGGGGGTAGCTGCAGGAATAACTCGTGTTGCATTGGCAGTTTTACACATGCTGAATCATACTTTGGCTCTTATTTTCACTTTTGATTCTAGACATTGCATTCATATAGCGAAGGGTGGCTGTGAATTCTTAAAAGGGTTAATTCAATCTATTCCTATTGTGGGACATCTTTTTACTCGCTCATGGATGAAAAATAAAGGAGAGTGGTGGGTTATAAAAATTTATGATCCTCATGATCCAGATACTTTAGATGCGCACTCAAACTTCTGGCAGACACTCAAACGAACACGTCCAAGCGCTTATATAATTGCTTAAAATATTGTGTGCTGTTTTTATTCAGCACATATTTTTTAATATTATATACATATAATCTATGTAATAACGATTATCTATCGACTAATCTTTAGAATTGTATCGCTGATAAATAATATTATGCCTTATGAAGCAATTCATCTATTTTTTGTGCTAAAAATGAAGGGTCATCTATACAATCAGTATGCATTTCTGGCATCCCAATAAACAGTTTATTGTCTTTTGGACAATTTGGATCTTCTAATAATGCTTTCGCTAAAGAGCCATCTTCATGGATAATTCCATCAAACTTAATCTTAGAACTATCATTTAGAAGCTCATAAGTTTCAACATTAGCTGTTTGCATGGTAATTTCTGAAGCTTGTAGTTTTTTACTAGACTCTATCGATCCCATATTCCAACCTATTGGTTTTATCAAAAATCCAAGGATTCTACTCTTCATTAGCGAAGTAACTAGTTTACTCATATTGGAAAAAGTTTTGCTTTTTACAAATACATACTTTATTCCTTTTTTCAACTTATGAACCTTTAAAGCATCTCCTTGAACACCACCGCCAAGCGAATAACCATATCCAATAATTTGTTTTGCTCCTATTCCATTTTTATCATCTTCTAGAAATGCAAGTATTACACGATAAGCTTTTTCCATTGCTTTTCTATTTGGAGAACCTGTACTCGCTCCAACTCCTGGATAATTAAAGACTATTCCATTAGCTTGGGTTTTACTAAGTATTGCTTTTAACTCTCCATCATAGTGCAGTTGATCTTCATATATTTCTCCATTTCCAAGAGATGCTAAAACCCATTTATTATTGTTAAAAGTGTTTTCTTTTCCAATAATCCCGGCATCAATTTTATATCCATCCACTTCTAGTGTGATACGTTTATATTTCCAATTACTTTCTAGTTCAATATTCTGTCTACTTATATTAGCAGCATTTTTATAGATGTTTGAGGAGGAGGGGAGAAAAAAAACTCTGCCGATCAAAGAATGGATTAGATTATATATTCCAATTGGAAATATTATAATGGATAAAATCTGTTTTATCAATGTTATGATTTTATATTCAGTATTAGAAATATAGCTGCTAGGTAGTAGTGTTTTTTGCGCCATCTCATTTTTAGTAATTCTTATATAATTTGATTGTTTATAAAATGCATTTTCACCAACTAATATATCACGAAAAGATGTCGGTGATTGAACATTTATAGACTTATTAGCTATATTAATTGCTTGTGCTGATCCCATATACAACTCCTTAAATTTATTAATAAAAAAAATAGTTATTAAAATCTTTTTTTATTTGTAATCCTAGCCAAAATTCCAAAAGCCTAACGTTTTTATTAGTACTCTTTGGATCTATATATCATAATCGTAATCCCACGAGGAGCCTGAATCGTAGTGGGCACCTTCATCAGTATCAAACTCTGGCTTTATACATTCGTAAATATAAGATTTAATATCTTCAGTTATATCAACACAGCAAATGCCATTTTTTATTTTAACTAAAATTACTACTTTTTCAACATTAACAGTAGTATTAAGCTCCGTTTCGTCGATATAAGCCGTTGTTTTAGCTACAACATTATCAAAAGTTTTTCCATCTATGTTACAAGTATCATTCCGTAATGAAGATAAAGCTCGCCATGCGCGCTTTCCGATTTTATTATGAAGCCATTCGGTTACAGCTATAGGATGATCGAAAATGCCAATAACCGCTACATATACGGCTGCTTTTGAAGCTAATTTTGTTAAATCAATTTTTGCTTTAGGAGAGCTAATTATGATATCTCTATCCGATTGTAATACTATACCAGCTATCTCTAATTTCTCTCTATCCCAAGTATAGCAATTATCAGGATTATATAGTTTACCTAGAATTTTCTTAGGTCTTGAAAACCAAGAATCCCTACCCCACATATTGAAAATGTGGCCAACTGCTCCACGGTTCTGCATAGATATTTCTTCTTCGATGTTATCAATCATTTTTTGTATTTTATTTGCAGAAATGCTCCAAGTGTCTGTTTTTTTGCCTTTTCCAAGCGGTCCAAATCTTTCTTTAAGGTGTTCAAGGTAGCCATCTTCTATACCTCTTTCTAATACTACCTCTCCAATACCCTTACCGCTTCCTTCAATTAAATGAGCTTTTAGCATATGATAATTCTTGTTTTCCATTTTTTCAATAAGAAGAACTGCATGACCTTTCCATGATGAAGGACAAAACTTACTAGATCCCATTTTTACCATAGTAACAGCCCACTGATCTTTAGTTATTAAAACTTCATGATCTAATACGCTTTTACATCCAATTAAAAAATCAATATTTCCATTATCCTCTCTCTTAGGCACCCTTCTTATTTTAATATATGCGATCATTTCATCTGCTGTACTTCCATTTTTTTCTATATGGAATTGTCTTAACTTTTTTCTAGTAATAAAATCAACTACTAGACAATTTAAGTCCTCTCCATTTCTGATAATAGAAATTTCTTCACTTTCGCATAGCCATCTTGGTTCTTTTAATTCTTCGTATTCAACAAGAAGAGGCTTTTCAAGTATTGCTTTAAAAGGAAAATATGAGAGAGGATTAAAATAACTCAATAAGTTAGAAATTGACATATTAACTACTCTTTTTTGTTTAATAAAAAAAAGTAATTTAAAGAAGGCTGATTTTTAATAGCAAGAGAAAAAAAATATAAAGTTAATTGATATATAGTAATTTTTTTAAATAATTTAATGTGTTTTTCTCTTTGCAAAAATTGTATTGATTGGTTTATGTTTTTTTTAAATTTTAACTTTTTTAAAACCATGGAGGTTATAATATGTCAGTTTCTGCTTCAAGTTCTAGAACTGTAGGAATGGAATATGATCCAGATCCTATAAAAAGTATTTTAAAAACTGCTGTTCATCCTTGTACAAAAGTAGCTATAGAGGCTTCCGGAAAATGTATTAAAGACTCGACAGGGGAATCATGTTCATCAATTCCAGGACCTGTTAAAGAGTGGGCTTTAGAAGCCTGTGCTCAAGAAACAACTCAACATGCCAATAAGGCGATAGATAACTCAATAGATTCAAGCTTTAGGGCTCCAGAATCTCTAGGTTCTCGCATAGTTGTTTATCTTAAAAGTTGGGGTTAAAAAAAAAAGCGTCTGAACTTTATTGTTCAGACGCTCGTTTTCATAAAATTTAATATTATATATATACCTAATCATGAGGAGGTAACCAAAGGCCTTCTTTTTGCCCTTTAAATCCATGACTGGACAATGATCGCGATGGTGAAACACCAAATTCTTTTTCATACTGTTTCTTAGTATAGTAATTAAAAATGTTACGAAATACGAGTCCAAAACCTTTATTTTCACCTCTCCAATTCCACCGAATTACGGAACAATCACGAGCTGGAGTGGTGAAAAGACCATTAAGTAAGTCAAATAAATACCTCAAATTACAAAATAACTTAGTCAAAATGTTGCATTTTTTAAATCGACAATCATTGGCATCATAAAGTTGATCTATTTTTTTCGATATAAGAGAACCTATATTTCTTTCTTCTTGGCTATATTCGAAATGTTGCTGTTGAACTAATTTAATCACGCGAGCAGCTAACGTATCTATCGGAGCTTCTTCATTTAATCCTGGAATTGTTATATAACAATTTCCCCAAAAAGAAATATTTTCCTTCGCTTTATTTACAAGACTTAAAAAATCATTATTTAAAGTAGATCTTTGCAGAACTGTTTTGATGCTCATAACTTGCCCTCCTCGTTATTAATCACAAAATAAATGTTTCAATAAAAACATAATTTTGTGATTACTTGCATTACATTTAAGGCAGAGATTTTAGTCTTTATAGTTATTAAAATTCAATTCAATTTTTTTAAGAGTTTTAATCAAGCCAAGATTTCATTAAATTTTTTATTTGGTTTTCTCTAAACCTTCCTTTGTTTAGTAAAATTTTTAATTTTTAATCTAATAAAAAATTCATGTTTTCATCAAAATAAGAAATATCTAAATTATGAGAGAAGTCCAGTTCGCGATAAATCAGGTTTTTATTTAATATCCAACCATTTTGAATCAATTGTTTTTTTAGATTTATCATACTTTTTAAATACCAAGGATCCTTTTACCCGGCTTCTAAAACAATTTTAGATTTAACTAAATCAGGATTATATTTATGAAGACACTTCCTTTCTTAAAAAGGATGGCAAAAATCTTGACCAACCACTATTTTGCTCTTTTTGTCTTCTGGCAATTTCTTCTCTTTTTTCATTTTCTTGCCGAATCTTAATATCTACATAGTTTTTTTCAACAGTTCTATAAGGAGCAAATTGTACCTTGCTGACAGTAAAACTGTAATGAGATTGACAAAATTCTGAGGCATTTATATATACACATGCGTCTATTCTTTGATCTAAAGCTTCTTTAATATCTTTACTTTTATACATTTTTTTTAATTTGCTATTCATTTTAGATGCAAATTCATTTTGAGTCTTATTCATTGGTTTACTAAATATTGGGGTAATTTTCTTGAATACTGCAAAAGTAATTCCCATAGCAGCTATAACTTTTAAACTCAAAGGGGCTATATAAGAAACTGCAATTCCAGCTAGAGAGAAACTTGCAAAAGTTATTCCAATACCTAAAGCAAAACAAGTTGTTACAAACAATGCTATCTTAAGATTTGTTTTAATGTTGTAATTTCTAGCTTTTTTATTCAACTTATTAGCTTCATCAGTTATCTTACCATAGGCTTCTATAATTGGAAATCTAGAAATTTCTGCTTTAGTACAATGAGGAAAGATGAGTTCTGGATCCCACCATTCAATCTTTGGAGGACGTAAGACACGAATCGGACTTGCTGTTTCAGAAGCTGACATATAACCTCCATGGTTGTAAAAAGTAATAAGTTTAAAAACCAAAGTATATTAGCAATTGATATTATTTATGTAAAGGTTAATGTAGACTTTACTCTAAAATAAAATATTTACCAATATGATTGATAAAGAGAGACAATTATTCATTTATCAAGAAATTTAAAATGAGATGAAAAAAGATAAAAATAAACAAGCTTAATAATTTATGTTTGTATATAATGCTTTTGTATATATTACAGGAGGTTTTATATGGTTAATCGATGTTTATATTTAATAATAATTATTATAAGTGTTTTTTTTATTCAAAATTCTTTTGCTAATGAAAACAGGCTAATTCCTGTAGAAGATTTTTTTAGAAATCCCGAAAAAACAAATGTAAAAATATCTCCTAGTGGTAATTATATTGCATATTTAGCTTCTTGGAATAATCGTTTAAATATTTTCATACAAAACCTTGGGACTAATGAGGTGCAGCAGATTACAGAGGTTTCAAAGCAGGTAATTAATTCCTGTTTTTGGATTGCAGATGATAAAATTATTTACTTGCAAGATCAAGATGGTGATGAAAAATTCCATATATATTTATGCGATATTAAAGAAAAAACAGTATCAGATTTGACTCCTTATAAAGGAATAACCTGCAAGATAAAAAATGATGCAAGTGACATTACTGGTTCTTTTTTGTTTTTAATGAATAAGCGTAATAAAAAGTTATTTGATATTTATCGATTGGATCTTATTACAAATAAAACAGAGTTAGTAGCGAAAAATCCAGGAAATATTATCGATTATCTAATGGATAACGATGGTAAAATTCGAATATGCATTGCATCTGATGGATTAAATAATGAGATCTTATATCGTGATTCAGAAGAAGAAAGTTTTCGAGTGATAAAATCGTTTGGATTTAAAGAGTTTGTTAATCTTTTATGCTTTACTTCTGATAATAAAAATATTTATGTAAATTCCAATATAAATACTGATACACAATCATTTTGTGAGCTCAATTTAAAAACAGGGGCTGAAACATGTATTTTTTCTCATCCAATAGTTGATATAGAAACGGTTTTAAAATCAAAAAAAAGAAATAAAATAATAGCTGTCAGATATATTTTAGATAAAACTGAATATAAATTTTTTGATGAGGTCCAAGAAAAAACACAAAAGTTTATCGATAAAAATTTACCAGAATATGAAAATTTTATTGTTTCTAATGATAAAGAAGAGAAGAAATTTATAATACATTCAACTAATGATAAAACTCTAGGTTCATATTATATTTTAGATATTGAAAAATGGAACTTAACGAAATTATTTGATGTATCGCCATGGCTTAAAGAATCGGAATTATATTCTATGAAACCAATTTCTTATAAAGCTAGAGATGGTTTAACAATTTATGGGTATCTAACAATGCCAAATAACAAAACAAATAAAAAGGTACCTTTAATAGTCTATCCACATGGCGGTCCTTGGCGAAGAACTTATAGGAATTTTCGTTCCGATGTACAGTTTTTTGCAAATAGGGGATATGCTGTCTTGCAGATGAATTTTCGGGGTTCCATAGGATATGGTAAAAAGTTTAATCAAAGCGGTTTTAAACAATGGGGTCTAAAAATGCAAGATGATATAACTGATGGAGTATTATGGGCTATCGATCAAGAAATTGTAGATCCTAAAAGAATTGCGATATTTGGGGGGAGCTATGGAGGATATGCAGCATTATGTGGTATTGTAAAAACTCCAGATCTATATGCTGCAGCTGTTGATTTTGTAGGGATATCAGATCTATTAAGCCATCTGAAAGAAGGTTCGAAAGCGGGTCCAAGAACAAGGGCTTTATTATATGAAAAAATAGGAGATCCAAAAATAGATGAAAAAAGACTTATTGAAACATCTCCTTTATATAATGTTGATAAAATTAAAACACCTCTTTTTATTGCGCATGGAGCAAGAGATCCTAGAGTAGATAAATCTCAAGCGGATAAAATAATAAAATCTTTGCAAGATAGAAATATACCTTTTGAGTATATGATTAAAGAAGATGAAGGGCATGGCTTTATAAAAGAGGAAAATAGATTAGATTTTTTTAGAGCTGTTGAAAATTTTTTACAAAAACATCTTACTGAAAAGAATTGACAATTTCATACAGCTAATATATAAAACTCTTTCAAAAAATCAATTTTGGTTTTTTTTATGAAAAATAATATAACGATGGAGTTTTTATGGTAGCACCTATTAATAAAGTTGCTCATTCACCTCAACCAATAAAGGACAATAGCGATTTTGAGATATTGAATCCTCAAGTCCTAGATAGCAAAGTTCAAGATTATGCAGTTAAAACTTTAGATCATTTTTATTGTGATACTGAAAGTTGTGGTGCAAGAGATAATATTTGCGCAATACCGGATTAAAGAAATTAAGTTTGGCTATCTTAAGTAAAAGTAAGATAGTCAAACAACTTTCCTTTCAGAATAAATATAGGTAATTTTTTATGTATAAACTAATGGAAAATGTTTTAGTCGTTTGTAAAAATGATTCTACATATTATTTGGATCCAGAATCTTTAGTTGTTTTTTCTAAAAAAAATCCCAAATCTTCAAATGAGGAAATAATTAGAAAGTATAACAAAAGCAAAGGTGCCAAACAGAAAAACAGGACAGATAATAATTCTAAAACATCTACAGCAATCATAGAACTACACGTTACAAATGACTGTAATTTAAGATGTAAATATTGTTTTGTAGATGAGAAATGTCACGAAGAAAAATATAAACAGATGTCAGAGGATGTTATTGAAAAAGCTTTGTTTTTTGCTTTAAATTCATATTTAGAGGCTTCTTTTTTCCAAATTTGTCTATTCGGTGGAGAACCAATGCTATTTTGGAAAAAATTAAATTATTTAGTAAAAAAAGCAAAAGAAATATTAGACTTCTTGTTTAATTAAAATTTTAATTTTATTAATATTTTCTCTAAAAAAAGTTATAGGGAAAAAATGATGAACAAATATGAAAAATTGAAAC
>JAAKFV010000037.1 GCA_011064875.1 Candidatus Anoxychlamydiales bacterium
TTCAATTTTTCATATTTGTTCATCATTTTTTCCCTATAACTTTTTTTAGAGAAAATATTAATAAAATTAAAATTTTAATTAAACAAGAAGTCTATTACATAAACCTTGCTTAGAGAAAAGATAATGAAGGGCTGTTTTTCCCATTTTATCTTTCATCATGACATAAGATTTTAGATATTTTGGATCCACTTCATCTAAAAGAAAACTAACACACTCCTCAGATATGCCATGAATCACAGCTAAATGTAGAGCTGTTTTGCCATCAACATCTTGAATGTGTATGAGTTTTTGTTTATCTTCAGATACAATATTTCTGATTATTACTTCCAACAATTTCACATCTGATCGGATTGCAGCATAATGTAGAGGAGTTTGATTTAGATTATCTAACTTTTGAAGTGCCATAGATCTTGCACATTTATTTGGAAGCAACTGTGAGAACAATATCTCAAATGTTTCAACATCCAAAATGCTCACCCCAAGATGAAAAATTGTTTGGCCTAAAAAGTCTTCATAAAAAGCTAAATTAGATTTATCCTTTTCAGATAAAATCTGATCTAAAAGCAACTTTACTATCTTATTATTGCCTGTCTCAATTGCATAGTGAATGTGAGATCTTTTGTATTGATCTATACCCGTTACTAAAAAAGCTTTATCTTCATCTTGTAGAGAAGAAAATATAATTTTAATTAAATCTTCATTTTGATTTGCTATCGCCCATTTAAAAACGCTCCATCCTCTATTATCCTGCATGTTTAGGGCTGATAATCTATCTTCTGGTTTTATTTGATTTAAGATAACTTTGACAATATTGCTATCTCCTAATATTACAGCCCAATGAAAAGCTGTTAAATTATTTGCATCTCTTTTTTGAATTAAACAATTTATTACTATTTTTGATCTATGAGATAGCATTTCTTCTATAGTTTTTACATCTTTTTTAAAAACAGCAATGTGAAATCTACTAAAATCTGTAAAATTGTCACATTCTTGAATCCATCTATTATCTATCCAATGGTTAGAATCAGTTCCATACTTTGGTACCCATCCTTTAAATATCCAATTGTTAGAATCAGGTTCATACTTTAGTGCCCATCTCTTATCTAGCCAATGGTTAAAATCAGTTTTAGCTAGACTATAATTTATTTTTGCTTTTTCAGGATTTAATCGAAGCATATCGATATTTGGAGAAAATTTTAATACTTTGCTTGTTGCAATAGTTGAAGTAACTTTTCTTCTAGATCTCAAATCACATAATACAGGAAAAGCATTAGAATCTAATCTCAAATCGGAAGGTTCTTTGATATAACCATTTAATAGTAATAATCTTTTATATGTTTCAAATTGTTTTAATCTTGCTCCATCTTCAATTTCTACAATATCTTTTTCTTCTAAAGACTTAAGAGAATCTAAGTTTTTTTTTATCGATGATAATGCTGGTTTACAAGAACTTGCTCTTTCAATTAAATCCCCATCGAAAGAAGCAGTTCTTTCTTCAATGCCTTG
This sequence comes from Candidatus Anoxychlamydiales bacterium, assembly GCA_011064875.1. Lineage (GTDB taxonomy): Bacteria > Chlamydiota > Chlamydiia > Chlamydiales > SM23-39 > JAAKFX01. The sequence continues at coordinate 1,507 of JAAKFV010000037.1, forward strand.
ATCTTCTAAAACATGATTGCAAGAGCTGGGTCTTATGTACAAACCATTTGATGAACTAAAAGTTAATGCCATTTATATCCTCTTTTATTATTAAAAATAATTAATTATAATTATCTTAATTGCTTAATAATTATATTAAAAATTATATATAAAAATCTATAATTAAAATTATTACTATATTATTTTTTACATGGACTGTTCATAGTCTTGCAAAATATATTCTTTAGCTTTTTCTATGGAGATCTCTTTGAGATTTAAAGAACGAAAATTTGACTCTTTTTTGAACCAAGTAAACTGTCTTTTGACATATTTTTTAGAAGCTTTTTTAAATTCATCTATAAAGGTAATTCTATCATCCAAGGTTTTATTAGAATTAAGATATTTTAAACACTGTCTATAACCTATTGCTTGAGATGCCGAGTAATTACTTTCAAGACCTTTTTCAGCTAGTTTTTCTACCTCATCTATAAAACCATTTTCAATCATCTGATCACATCTTTTATCTACAAGTTTATAAATATCTTCTTTGGGATAATATAAAAACCATAGTCTATAATTATAAAGAGGTTTTTGATTCACATCAGGCTTTGGAATATCACTTACCTTTTTTTTCGTTATACTCATAATCTCTAGTGCTCTAACTATTTTATGTTTATCTCTATGGGTGATTGTTTTTGCATATTCAGGATCTAACATTTGCACTCTTTCATATAGTTCTTCTGCTCCTAATTTCTCTAACTGCTCTTCTATTTTTTTTCTAATTTCTTGATTAGATGGAGGGCCTAGAGGAGGACCATATAAAAATGCGTGTATATAAAAGCCGCTACCTCCTACAACTATTGGAACTTTTCCTTTAAATAGAATCTGTCTACAAGCTCTATGAGCTGCTCTATAAAATTCTGAGACGTTAAAACTCTCATGAATATCTTTGATATCTAATAAATGATGAATGACATTTTTTTGTTCATCTTTATTTGCTTTTGCAGTTCCGATATCCATGCCTTTATATACTTGCATGGAATCTGCTGAAATAATTTCACCGCCTAGAATTTCAGCTATTGAAATAGAAAGAGCCGTTTTACCAACAGCTGTTGGACCTGCTATTACTATTACCTTTTTTTTAGAGATTTCATTTTGATTTTTTTTTCTAAGTGGCAGATAAAGCTCAGAGACTTGATCTTGAATATCCTCTGTATTATAAAAAATGCTCACAGATTTTTCTCTAAAATAGCCTCTTTTTCATTTTTATAAATATCTAAAATTTTATCAAAACCTGTTAGTTTTATAATATCCATAACATCTTCTGTAACAGAAAAAATAGATAATCTTTTTTTGTTTTCTTTATATTTTTTTGTAAAAGAAAGTAAAACTCTAAGTCCAGCACTCGATAAATAATCGATATTTGAAAAATCTAATAAAGTTGTATTATGACCTTCTTTTAACAAAACATTTAATCTATTTTGAAGTAGAGAAGATGATGAAGCATCTAATCTCCCAAGAAGTCTTAAAATAATTATCCTATCGATTTCTTCTGCTTTAATTTCTAATCCTAAAACCATTTAAAGTCCTATTTGTTAAACTATAATTAGATTTACAAAAAATAAAATTTTTAACCAGTCTAAAAATCTATATTTTATTATTTTTTAAAAATCGATTCTATATCCCAAATGAACTTCATTTGACATTCTTTGATGAGTAGAAAAACTCGCTGCATAAGATACATTTAAAATTGAGCAATTATGAAACCGAAAATCTAAAGCCGTTTTTAAACGAATGGTATTATCTGGATTTGGTTTTATACTAACGCTTCTTTCAGTAGAAGATCCCTCTAGTTTAGCATCAAAAGTTGTTTTGTTTCTTAAAACATCTGCAATATAGCTTATTTCTATTTGCGGAATAATCGCTCCAAAAGATACTAAAAAGGTATTTGAAAAATGAACTCCTATCAAAGCTTCTAAGACATGGCTTTTTTGAGCTTTTATATCTAAACGATTTAATATCTCTTCTTTTTCTACATAAGAATTAATTTGGTTATAAAAATAGCGAAGAGCCAAACTTGGAATCAAAGCCATATTGTTAAATCTACAAATATAAGCTCCTTTTGTTTGCGTAGATAAAGAAAACCCATCAGGCGAAGCGTCATTTATTTTACTACGATTAAGGAAACGATCCATTTCAAAATCTACTAAAGATCCACTAATAGCGCCTTCTACAAAAAAATTATCCCATAGTTTTTGAATATATGCACTTAATATGTAATTATTTGAAGTTGTTTTTATTACGTGATCATCTGATTCTGACCAAGAACGAAGATAATCAAAAAATCCACCGATCACAATATCGCTTTTTGTCCAATAATCAAATCCCACTAAAGCTCCAGACAAAGAAAAGGGCCCTCCTTGTGTGTATGTACTAGTCTTAAAATGACCATGTAAATAGTTAGCTAAAAAATATGGCCTAGCTCCTTTTTTATGACATGGACATAAGTTTTGATAATATCTCAAAATACTTTGATCAAATAGTATATTTGATTGGAGGCGATTTGCTTGATTAATTAAATTATTACTAGAAAACGTAGTAATAGTAGCAGTCGGTATAGTAGTACTATCTGCAGAGAACAAAAGCTGAACCAAATTTGTGGTATAAGAAACTGCTAGAGTTCCTCCATCGAGTTCACCTGGATTAGTAACAGTAAATGTTGAAAATTCTCCTGTTCTACCACCTGCTGCATCTAAAACAGTATAGACTTGATCAGTAGAATAATCCCCACCTTGAGCTGTAACTTCTAGAGTAGCTGAGTTATTAATAGTAGCTGCACCTGTAATATCAACTTTAGAAGCATTTCCAGAGGGCTCTATTTCAATTTGCAGAGTAGACCCTGAATTTTGAGTATAAGCTCCAGCGACTGTAATAGTACCTATTGAATTTCCCGGATCTAGAATTCCATTGAGGGTTGTAACACTTACAGTGCCTGTTCCTTTTAGAGTAGCTCCCGCAGCAACTGTAGTTGCAGAAGATGTTGCAATAGATCCATTAACAACTAAGGTTCCAACGCTAACAGTAGTTGCACCTGTATAAGTATTTGTAGCGGTTATATTATATGTGCCTAATCCATTTTTTGTAACAGCACCTGCCCCACTGATCTCAGCTGCAATTGTTTTATTTTCTGCTGCTCCGGGATTTAGAGTAAGGGTTGTTGAACTCATTAAATATACTCCATCACCTTCACCAATTCCAGGTCCAGCTGGTATACTTCCTCCACTGCCCAAAGCTCCACCGAATGTAGATTGATTTGAAGTAATATCAGAGTTAAATGAAAGCGTTCCTCCAGTTCTTAAAAAAACAGCGCCACCAAATCCAGCGCCACCACCGCCTCCGCCGCCAGATAGAGTTCCACCATCTCCTGCAGCTCCGTTTCCTCCTCCAGTTCCACCAGTTCCTCCAGAGGAAGCAGTTCCACCTGCGCCGCCGCCACCGCCGCCGCCGCCGCCAAAACCAGTGCTAACATTTCCATCTCCACCTGCACCAATTCTTCCACCACCACCGCCGCCGGCAAAAAGTCCATCTCCACCTGTAGTAGAACCTGAGCCACCGCCACCACCAAAATCTGCTGTTGCATCTGAGCCAGGAGCAGCTACACCACCAGCTCCTCCTCCAGTTCCAGGCGTTTGGCCCGCTGCATCGGAATATAAGCCGCCACCACCTCCGCCTCCTGCAACATTATTATCAGCCCCATCTCCCCCAAGACCGCCGCCGCCGCCGCCATTATCAATACCAAGACCAAAAGCATTTCCATCGCCTCCGTTTCCACCTTGAGCAGAACAACCATCAAAAGTCAAATCCGTCAAAGTTACAGTTGCTCCCGTATTTACAAAAACACCTCCACCAGCTCCCATTCCTCCGCCACCTCCAGCTTGAGTTTGTCCATCACCACCATCTCCACGGGCAGAAGAACAATCTTTTATACTCAATTTGAAAATAGAAACCGTGCCATTTGTAATAACAAAACCAGGGGTAGGATCTGTAACACCTTCTATTATCACTGTGCCAGCTACATTTGTTCTTCCATCGATAATTAAATCATCTACAATAGATGGCAAAGCTGAATCTAGACCAATCGTTAAAGAGCCAGCTCCAAGACTAAACTCAATTGTTTCGCCAGCAGCAGGAGGACCAGTTAAAGCAGCTCGTAGCGTTCCTGCTCCACTATCTGCATTACTCGTTACAGTTATTAAAGAAAAACTTTTGTTGATACATAAAAACGCTAAAATGATAAATGATAATTTTTTCATTATATTCTTAATTCATCTCTTTTTTCAAAATACCTATAAAAAATAGCTATTTCTCTCCTAATTCTTAGATATACTTAATTAAATAATTTTACAAACATTAAATTGATATAGATAAAAAGTGCGATAAAAAAGCTCTATTTTTAAATCTTTTAAAAAATAAATTAATAATATAAAGTATTTTATTTTTATAAATGGAGAGATCTTATGTTTAAAAAATTACTATTTTTCATGTTTTTTTCTTTTTTTACTTCGTTATATGCTCAGGAAACTTGGAATTTTCCTCCGAGTTCTATATCTGCTGAAACCCAAGATGCTCTTGGAGCTCAAATAACTATTAATGCAAATGATAAAGCAATTGCAAGTTGGCAAAGATTCGATGGATCGAATTATATAATCCAAACTAAATATTCATCTAATGGAGGGAGTTCCTGGAGCTCATCTGCAACCAATTTATCTTCATCAGGACAAGATGCTGGATCTTCTAGGATTGTCATGAATAACACTAAAGCGGTTGCTCTTTGGCAAAGACATGATGGATCAAATTATATAATTCAAACAAAATACTCCTCTGATGTGGGAGTGACTTGGAATGAAGTAGCAACCAATTTATCTCAAGCGGGTCAAAGTAGCTATTTACCTGAAATTACTATGAACAGTTCATCTAAAGCTATTGCAATTTGGAAAAGATATAATGGATCAAATTATATAATTCAAAGTAAATACTCCACAGATGGAGGAGAAAATTGGAATGTAACTGCAACTGACTTATCTCTAGTTGGACAAGATAGCTATGTACCTAAAGTTGTAATAAATGATTCTGACAAAGCCATTGCAATATGGGGCAGATACGATGGATCTAACTTTATAGTCCAAATAAAATACTCAATAGATGGTGGAACTAATTGGAATGCATCCCCAATTGATCTATCCGCATCGGGAGAAAATGTAGGAGATTGTCAAATAGCATTAAATAACTCAAATGAAGCTATTGCAATATGGACTAGATATGATGGATCTAATTACATAGTCCAAACAAAATACTCAACAGATGGTGGAGCTACTTGGAGCCCATCAGCTAGTAATTTATCTGAAGCCGGAGAAGATAGTAGACAATCTCAAATCGCTATTAATAATTTAAGCAAAGCCATTGCTATCTGGGAAAGGTTCGATGGAAATAATTTGATAGCTCAAACTAAAAATTCTTCGGATAGTGGAGCTTCTTGGAGTTTAGTGGCAACTGATTTAACTTTGCCAGGAAGAAAAAGTTACAATCCTACTATAACATTAACAGATTCTAATGATGCTATAGCTATTTGGAAAAGATACTCTGGCTATTGTTGGATAATTCAAACAAAAGATTCATCTGATGGTGGGAGCACATGGACTTCATCTGCTACAGATCTATCAACCGCAGGACAAGATGCATATCAACCTGAAATATCCATAAACTCATCAGGGCAAGCAATTGTGATTTGGCCGAGATATGATGGATCTAACTGGATAATTCAAACGATCAATAATTTAACTGCAGCATATCTAGAATCTTTAAGAGACCATTCTGAAACAAATTGATTTTTTTATATCTGAGCCCTCCTCCTTCAGGAGGAGGGCCCAACTAAAATTCTTATTGATCTATGTTTCTATTGGTCTATGTTATTAATCGATAGTACTGATCGATATTATTGATCAATAAAAGCAAGCTTTGAGATTCTAAGATCTATAGTTTTTGGATTAAATCTAACAATATCTAAAGTCGTTTCAAAATTAGAAGCTTGATTTTCATAATCTTTTATAATTTTTTTTCTAAGTGATGCATAATTTGAGATCTGCTCTAAAAAGTTAGTGTTAGAGAGTCTTAAAATCTTTGGGAAAACAAACTGAGTCTTTTTTAGTTTTTTGTTTATAGTTACCATTTCATCTATTTGCAAAACTATCTCTCTTTTGCCGTAGCTTTGTAAATATGCTCTTGAAGTATCTAACATAGCTATTTTTACAAGATCTGAAAACCCACTAGCTTTTAATTTATTTAAAATATCTAAAGCGAGTTTTGCCTCTTTTGTATCAATTTTTTCAAAACCTTTAAACTCATCTAAATTTAGAAAAATTTTGCAAAAGTTTTGATCTTTAAAAAAGGGATCTTTTGGGAAAATATAGCCATCTTTATCGATTAGAGTATTTTCAAAATCATAAAGCTCTGCTTTCGGCTCTCTAAGAGTATAATCTACAAAAACACAATCTGGTTTCATTTTTTTAACTTGAGCATCAACAATTATTGGGCTTTTAAGTAGTTTTTTTGTAGCTTCATTTTCATCAAATGTAAAAATATTTGTTGGTTTATCAAAAGATAGATCTATAAGCTCTGCTAAATAATTTACATCTAAATTTACATTTTTTTTATTTTGATAGATTGTTTTGATGTTATATTTTTCTGCTATAAATTTTGTTTGTCTATATTTTTTAATTTTTGTGATCACAACATAGTTAAATCCAGAAATTATAAGAGTTGAAAATATTATCCAAAAAAAGGCTCTTGATTTAGTTAGTTTTTTACTCATATTTTTTAACTTTTATTATTTTTCAAATATCTTATTTTTTCTTTTTCTGTGTAGAGCTAAGATCACAAACTGATCTATCATCTTTTTTCTGTCTAAACCAACTAACTCAAGCATTTTTGCAAAGGTGCTATTATTAGATGAAAAGCCAGGAACTGGATTTATTTCAGAAAAATAAATTTTTTCATTTTTATCTATAAAAAAATCGATTCTTGCAAAGCCATTTAATTTTAGGGCTAAATATACCTTTTTGGAAAGTTTTTTAATCTCCTCTACCATATCATTATCTAAATCAATTGGAATTTTTGCTTTTACAACCTTTTTTTTATATTTATTTTCAAAATCGAAAAATTCACCAGAAGTTAGCATCTCAGCTATTTCTCCGATTTCAATATAGTCATTGCCGATTACAGCAGTATGAACTTCTCTAGCATTAATTTTCTCTTCGATAATAAAAGATGAATCATGTTTAAAAACTTTTTCAATTGCATCTTTTAAATCCTTTTTATCCTCTACAACTTCAATTCCCAAACTAGAGCCTAGATGATTTGGTTTTAAAATTATTGGAAATTTAAAATTTTTCTCTATTTTTGCTAAAATCTCATTTTTATTTTCTCTATACTCAATTTGATTGATTTCTAAAAAATCTAAGGTATCAATTCCATTTGCTTTTAGAATTGTTTTAGAAAAGGCTTTATCCATAGCAACAGGAGATGTGAAATAATCTGAACCAACATAAGCAATATTTAAAGTCTGTAAAAATGCTGAGATCATTCCATCTTCACCCATAGGACCGTGCAGGACAGGAAAACAAACATCTAAAGAGGTAAGCTCTTTTAAGATTTTTTTAGAAACAATTCCATCTTTTTTTGATACTTTAATAGCTCTTATATCCGTATCTGACTTTGCATCTAAAATATCATTTTCTTGAATCCAGTAACCATCTTTTAAAATTTTAAAATATTTTAGATCGTATAAAGATCTATCAAAACCTAATATATAATTTTTTGTAGATTTAATTGAGATATCATGCTCGTTAGATTGTCCGCCATATATAACACCGAGTTTTAATTTTTTTGAGAATTTTTTTTGAAAATTTTTTGAAATCTTTCTGATTTTTGAAGAAATATCACCAGCTCCTAGAGTAACAACAACATCGAAAGGATTTAAATTTTTTAGTAGATATTTTTCTAAATTTTTATCTTTAATATGTTTTACATCTACATCTTGTTTTTTTATTAGATCAACTAAAAGCTTTTCATTGATATTTTTAATGGGTTTTTCTGAAGCGCTGTAGATATCTGTAATTACTAACTCATCTGCATCTGTGAAACACTTTGTAAAATCATCTAAAAGATCTTTTATCCTTGAATATCTATGTGGCTGAAAAATAGCAATTAGTCTTCTTTCTTTAATCGAAGATCTAAGGGCTGATAGAGTAGTTTTGATTTCAGTAGGGTGGTGAGCATAATCATCAAAAAATTCTATTTTTTGATGATCTAAAATCTTTTCTAATCTTCTTTTTACCCCTGAAAAGCTTATAAAAGCCTTTCTTATTACTTTTTCATCTATTTTTAGCTGATATGCTAAACCAAAACAAGATAGAGCATTTAAAACGCTATGAGTTCCTATTTGATTTATTATTATGTCTATAAAAATTTTATCAAAAAATTTGATATCAAAAATAGTTTGAAAATTTTTAATTCTGATATTTGTAGCTCTTAAGTTAGCTTCTTTGGAAAATCCATAAGAGATTCCTTTTGGATTTAATTTTTTTAAATTTTTATCATCTATGCACCAGAGTAAATAACTTTTATCTTCGATTTTATCAAAAAATTTTATAAATGCTTTTTTCAAATTATCAAAATTTTTCCAGTAATTTAGATGTTCTTCTTCTAAATTTGTAACAATAGCTCCAAATGCTTTTTTAGAAATGTTTATAAAAGAGCCATCGCTCTCATCTGCTTCTGCAATAAAATATTTACCTTTTCCCAAATGAGCATTTGTATTTTTTGAGTTTAAAATACCTCCTATTACAAAAGAAGGATCTAACTTATTTTCTAAAAAGATTTCTGTTAATAAAGATGTTGTTGTTGTTTTACCATGTGTTCCTGTGATTAATATAGGTTTTGAATTTTTCATTAGCTGATCTAAAAGATCAGATCTATGTAAAATTTTTAGATTTAAATTTTTTGCTTCTAAAAATTCTTGATTTTTTTTATCGATGGCAGAAGAAATAACAACTATGTCTGTAGAAGAAATATTCTCTTTTTTATGACCTATTTCAATTTTAGCTCCTATTTTTTTTAGTTCATCTATAACAGAGCTTTTTTTGATATCTGAACCTTTAACGATATTTTTTTTTTGCAAAAGTATTTTGGCAATAGCGCTCATACCAATTCCGCCAATTCCGATGAAATGATATGATTTTTTGACTTTAGTTTTTTGCAACATCTATTACAATATTTTCTATATCTTTTATATTTTTTATGCTTTGTATAGCTTTAAATTTTTGAATATTTTCTTTAAAAAGACAAAGCTTTTTTTTGTCATTTTTTAAATATGATAAAATCTGATCTAAAAGAGTAGTTTTAGATAAATAATCTTCTTCAATGATCAAAGCTGATTTTACGATATTTTTCATGAAGAGAGCATTTTTAAGTTGGTGTGAGTCCTTTGCTCTTTTAAAAGGCACTAAAATAGAGGGTTTTTCAAAATAGATAAGCTCTGATATCGATGCAGCGCCTGATCTTGAAATCACAAGATCTGAGAGGCAATAAAATTTGAAAAAATCTTTTTCAAAATTACTAACATAGGAAGTTATATTTAATTTATCATAGAAATTTTTAAATTTTTCTTTGTTTTGATCATTTCCAATGATATGAATTATTTGGAATTTTTTATCTTGCTTTTGAAGATCTTCTATAGTCATTTGAAAATTCTTATTAATAATTTCAGATCCTTGAGATCCTCCAAAAATTAAAATTGTAAAATTTTGTTTTTTAAGAGCTATATTCCTTGGAAAATTTTCTTTTAATTTATAATTTTCTATCCAAGGAAGAGGTTTTACCAAAACTTCATTTTTTAATTTATTTTCTCTTTCAAACTGCAAGCATAAAAATTTTGCTTTTTTCGCAAAAAATTTATTTACTTTTCCAAGTATGATATTTGAATCAAAAAGCACAATTTTTTTTCTTAAAATAGTGCTTGCTAAAATAACTGGAAAGGTATGATAACTTCCAAAACCAACAACTACATCAGGTTTATATTTTAATATTAATTTTATGCTTTTAAAAAAACCTATAAAAATTTTAAAAAAAGCGAATATAATAGTTTTTTTTGTGATTGGTGCAGATAAAACATCTAGATATTTAAATTTATCTTTTGGAAAAATTTCTCTATTCTCTAACCCATAAGCAGCAAAAAATATATCAACCCCGCTTTTTTCTAGCTTCTTAGCTAATTGAATAGCTGGAATTAAATGGCCTGCTGTGCCAGATGCGCTAATTAGAGCTTTGATCTTTTTTTTGTGCATTTTTTAACTTTTTTATCTTTTTCAATGCTAAGCAGTAAAAATATAGCAATGATATTAACCATCAAAGAGGTTCCTCCCTGAGAAAAAAAAGGAAGAGTCACTCCTTTGCTAGGAAGCAATCCAGAGACTACCCCTAAATTTAAAAACGCTTGAAATGATATCAAAAATGTTAAAATACATGCTAAATAAAATCCTTTTTTATCTTTAGATTTCATCGCAATTGAAAATCCTGAGTAAGTAACGCACATATATAATGAGATTAAAATAGCTATTCCCAAAAAACCTACTTCTTCTGCATAAATCGCAGCTATATAATCACTTCTTGCCTCCGGAAGATAATCTAATTTTTGTAAGCTCTCACCCAAACCTCTTCCCAAAACTTTTCCAGAACCCACTGCTATTTTAGCTTGGTAAGGTTGATGTCCTCTTCCTTTTAAATCCTTTTCTGGATGTAAATATATAGTAATTCTATTTCTAACATGATTCATGTTATATGCTGCAAAAGTAGCTAAGCAAATTATAACTAAAAGAGGAGTAGCCCAATAAAAGAAGCGTATCTTTGTTAAAAAAAATGTAACCACTAAAGTTGTTAAAATTATTACAGTAGTTCCTGTATCTGGCTCGATTAATATAAGTGTAATGGGCACTAAAGAGATTAAAATTACCATTAAAAAAGCATTGAAATCTAAATTTTTTTTTCTTTTTGTTATTTCACTTATAAAATACATAGGAATAATAAACTTTGCTATCTCTGATGGTTGCAAACCTAAACCTGAAAAGCCTATCCATCTTTTAGCTCCATTTATAGTTTGACCAATTTTTGGAACGAAAACTAATAGAAGAAGAATAGTGCATCCCAAAAGAAGATAAGGGCTACTTTGAATGATTTTATGATAGCCTATTTGCCATACAACAAAACCGATCACTATTGCAATTAGACCAAAAATTAGTTGTTTTACTAAAGCAAAATGAGTGCTAACTTCCAATGATCTTGATAAAACTTCAGCAGATGTGGTATTAAATACCATCAAAAGGCCCGAAAAAAAAATACATGTTGTACTAACGATAAGAAGAAGAGTGGTTTTATTCATTATTATCTAATTCTTAATTTATCCCCTGGCTTTAGTCTTCTTGCTTTTTTCTCATCTAAATTATTTAACTTTAAAAGCTCATGTGGCTTCATTGAATGTTTTATAGCAATTGTATAGGGGTTATCCCCAACTTTTACTATGTAAAACTCATGACTTTCAAATGCTTTTCTCTCTTCTAGCTTTAAAGTTGGAGTAGTATTTATTTTTTGGATCTGAGCATTTGTAGGTATCAAAAGTTTTTGTCCGATTCTTAAAAAGCTATTTGGTAGATTATTTAAATTTGTAATATCTGATATTTTTATATGATTTGCTCTAGCTAATCTCTCTAAAGAATCGCCACTTCTAACGGTTATTTCAAAAACATTTTCTAAAATTTTTTCATCTGTTTTTTCATGAAGAGCTTTTGCAATTTCTGGAAGTTTATATACAATTTTTTCAACTTCATTATTAGAAACTATTTTGTTTTCATTTGCGTCTTTTCTAACTTCTTCTTTATCTTCCATCAAAGAAGCGAATTGTTTTTGTATATCTGGTTTATCTTGAACATTTGATGTTTTTTCGAGATTTGAGATTACATTGTTTGCAAGCATATCTTTTGCTTGCTGAGTATTTTCTATAAGAGCATTATTTGCTAATTTTGGCTCTTCTAAAGTACTATTTTTTGTAATAGCTGTTGTAAATAAAACAGCAAGCAGAGCTGCATTTACCAGCACTGAAATTATAATGGTATCTCTTCGAGACATTTTATTTATCCCCCAATATACTTACAAATTTTTTAAAACTATCTCCTCTATGCTCAAAATTTTTAAACATATCAAAACTTGAGCAGCCAGGAGAGAGTAAAACTCTATCTTCTTTTTTAGCTAAACTAAACGCTTTTTCTGTAGCTGTTTTTAAATCTTTCATTATTTGCACTCTAAATCCTATAAGCTCTTTTTTTATTTTTTTAGAGCTCTCACCTATTGCTAAAACATATTTTACATTATCTTTAAAATGTTTATTCCAAGCTCTATAGCTAAATCCTTTATCTTTACCACCTACGATTAAAATAATAGGACCTTTTATTTTTTTTACAGCATAAATTACAGAATCAACATTTGTAGCTTTGCTGTCATTGTAAAAATATACTCCCTTTATTTCACGAACAAATTCTAGTCTATGCTCTAAAGTCTTAAATGTCTTTATAGCATATAAGATATTTTTTTTTGCTATTTTTAAATCCAAACAAATTTTTATAGCAATATCTTTTATATCTTCTTTAACTTCTTTTATATTAATTTTCGAATTATTTACAATAAAGCTTTTTAAAACTTTTTTTTCCACGTACAAATTTTTCTCATTTTTCAAACATTTTACAATTCTTAATTTTGCATTTGCATAAGCTCTAAAATTTGGATATCTATCTAAATGATCTTCAGTAATATTTGTAATAATAGCTGCATCTAAAAATTTAGTTTTCGTTTTTTCTAATTGAAAAGAGCTAAGCTCTAAAATAAAAATTTCATCTGAATTTTTTGCATGTTGTTTATTTTTTAAAAGGTTGTTCGTTAGATAGGATGTAAAAGGTATTTTAATATTTCCTAAACCTTTAGCTTTTATATTGTTTTCATTTAAAATATGCTCTATTAGTTTTGTTAGAGTGGTTTTTCCATTCGTGCCTGTTATCCCTATTATTTTATTTTTAAATTTTTTATTTGGAAATTTTAAATTTCTTTTTAAAAATCTAGCTCCAAGTTCTATTTCAGATATAATTTCAATTTTATTTTTTTTTATTATTTTAACAATTTCAGAGTCTGGATTAAACCCTGGAGAGATTATAACTTTTTCAATTTTTTTAAAATTTGAAAAATTTTCTATAAAATCAATAGAATTAAAAATTCTAACATTTTGTTTTTTTAATAATCTTATCTCATCGTCTTCGTTAAAATTATCTTCTATAGCTATAACTTGTTTAGTTTTACATTGATTTAATAAAAAAAAGCTGGATGCTTTTCCACTAAGAGATAAACCTAATACTAAATATATATTTTTCATCTTTTTTCTCGCAAGGAAACCCTGTCCTTTAGGTCAGGGAGGAATTGGGACCTCCAAGTTAAAACGGCCTTCCTAGCTTGTATCCGGCCTATGTTTTTCTTAATGTTTACACTATCAGAGATGATAGTTCCATTGATGTCTGAAATTGCAAAGAAGCCGGAGCTT
>JAAKFV010000038.1 GCA_011064875.1 Candidatus Anoxychlamydiales bacterium
TTTGAACACCAAGTATTTTGTTGTAAGATCATTTTTTTACCTCATTTTCATTGAAATAAAAAAAGATTATCAAATTTAAAATTTATGGGTAATAGTCAGCCCTAAAGGAAGAGGATTTCCTGCTATTTTAAAAGATAAAATCAAAAGATATGATTGTCTTATTAATAAGGTGATATTGAGAACCCTCTTATATCAATAATTATATTCGAAAATTGAAAAATGAAAATTTTTTAATTTTTTTATTAATTTAAAAAAATAACTTTACTCGAAATTTTATATGTTGCATAATTGTCCATTTTATCGTACAATGAAATTAGGTAAAAATGGAGATTCGCAAGAGCGAGTTATTTGAAAAGTGGTTTGTGAAAGAATCTATAAAATCTCAATATCAAATCGCTTCTAGATTGGCGCGGATTGTACAATATGATCATTTCGGTGATCATAAATTATTAGGTGAGAATTTAGCTGAATTAAGATGGAAATGTGGAAGGAGAATCTATTATACAATTTTTAAAAATAAGGGCACTATTGTCTTATTATTAATAGGAGGTTATAAAAATGGGCAAAATAAAGATATCAAGAAGGCGAAAAATCTTATCAAAAAACATCAAAACTAAAAGAAGAAGAAGAATGAAGCCTATTGAATTAAAATCTAAAAAAGGAATTTCAAAAATGGATCCTTTCAAAATATTGCAAGATAAAAAACATTTTATTTTGGCCATTTTAGAATGTTTTGAAGATAATGATCCTGAAGCTTTAATTGAAATTTTAGATGGATATATAGCTGCATATAATAAAACTGAATTTGCTCAAAAAGCTAATATATCTAGAAGTACTCTATATGATATGTTACATGGTAAAAAAAATCCTACTCTACGTGTTTTTACTCAATGCGTTCATGAATTAGTATCGTGTTAGTTGCTTTAGCTTCTTTAACTATATGTTGCTTTTTTAGCTTTTAAAAATAAACAAAAAAAACTAAAAGTTAATTAATCTATTTTATCAATAAGAGCCATTAAAACCCGTTCATTCATGGACGGGATAAAATGGCTCAATGAAATCTTAAACAAGTTGTTGTTTTTGTATATACTCCTGTAAAATACTCAATGGAGCTCCTCCACAGCTTGAAGCAAAATAGCTAGGAGACCATAAACTATTTTTCCATAAAGCCTTTCGAATGGATGCAAAGTTTTTTTTTCTAATCATTCTAGAAGAGACACCTTTTAAACTATTAACAAGAGAAGAAATAGATACTTTAGGAGGATAGTTTACTAATAAATGAACATGATCATCTTTTCCATCAAATTCTACCAAAACAGCACTAAAATCTTTGCAAACGGAATCAAAGATTTTTCTAATTTCTTTTAGAACTTTTTTAGTAAAGACAAGTCTTCTATAGTTAGTAACAAAGACCAAGTGTGTATGAAGCAGGAAAACACAGCTTCTACCTCTTCTTAAGTTGCTTGACAAATTCATAGACCAAATTCTATCATGCCTATATGAATTTTAAAAAGTCTTTTAAATATCTTTTAAAACCAAAAAAAGTTGAGAACACTCTTTTCAACCAATTCTCTGGAGCAAAAAGATGGATTTTTAATTGGGGTTTGGATCAAAGAAAGCAGATGTGGGAAAAAGAAAAAAAAAGAATTAGCCTATTCGATCAAAATAATGAGCTAGTACATTTAAAAAAAGGAGAAGATCTAGCTTGGCTAAAAGAGATACATTCGCAAGTACTCCAACAATCACTAAATGATTTAGATAGAGCTTTTGTTAATTTTTTTAATGGATTAAAAAAAAATATTCAAATTGGCTATCCTAAATTCAAATGCAAGGGAATGAAGGATTCATTTAGATATCCACAAGGTGTAAAAGTTGAAGAAGATAAAGTATGGCTTCCTAAAATAGGTTGGATCAAATTTAAAAAAACAAGAGAAATAGAAGGGGTTATCAAACAAACAACGATAATAAGAGAAAGAGATAATTGGTATGTTGTTTTTTCTTGTGAAATTGAAAAAGATTTACCAAAAGTAAATATAGATCCAAAAAAAACAGTTGGAATAGATCTTGGATTAAAGTATTTTGCAAATTTAGCAATAGGAAAAGACAATCATTTTGTAACAATTGAAAATCCAAAATATTTAAGAAAAGCATTAAAAAAACTACAGTTTTTAAGTAAAGAACTATCTAAGAAAAGTAAAGGCGGAAAAAATAGATATAAAGCTAGAAAAAAACTAAGTAACTTACATTGCCATTTAAAAAATCTTCGGTTAGATTTTTTTCATAAACTTGCGCTAATGATAGTCAAGAGTCACGATATAATAGGCGTAGAGAAAATGAATATAAAAGCAATGATGCAAGGCTTGAAAACCTTGTCAAGAGCGATAAGCGATGCAGCTTGGGGAATGTTTTTAAATTGTTTAAAAAATAAGGCATTAGAATATGGTAAAAATCTATATGAAGTGTCAAGTTTTTTGGCTTCTACTCGCAAATGTTCTAAATGTGGAGAAAAAAATAACATAAAACTAGGACAGAGTAGGTATTTTTGTGAATGTGGACAGAATATAGATAGAGATCTCAATGCTGCAATAAATATAAAAAATTTGGCCGTCGGAGCGTCGGTCTAAAGCCTGGGGAGCTGCCGGAGGCATTCGGAGCTTTGAACCAGGAATCTTTCGCCTTCAGGCGAGAGAAGTTCAAAATCGGAGTATTTTAGAAGCTTTCATTAAATAGCATTACTTATCAAAACTTGAAACAAGCAAATTAAAATTTTTAATATATAAGTGTTCATAGATTAGTAATAAATATATAAAAATATAGTTACAAAAAAGTTAAAAAATATAATAATGTTTCTTTTTTTAAATTAAAAAGAAGAGGTAAAAAATGAGTTATCCCTTGGCTTTAGCTAATGGTCCTTCAAGTAGTTTCTCTCCATTAAGAGGTTTTTATATGGGCAATAGTACGATTCTTGATTCTATTGTTTGGGACGAAGATAGTAGAGTTCCTTTTAATCATCTGGGTCCGTTTGATCCTGAGCAATTACAAATGGGTCGCTACAGTTCTTTTGATGATAACGACTTTGAGCATGTGGATATCAGTTATGCGATGACATCCGATGGAGAAAAACCACAAAATTGGATAAGTAAGGCTTTAAATAGTGTGTCAGATACTATTGATTATACTAAGAATAGAATGTTTCCTCCTCCTAGTGCTTCTGAACTTAAGGAATTTGAAACAGCTGTGTTAACAAGTGATACGAAAAAAGTAAGAAAGTTTCTTCATGCTAGAAAATATAAAAGTGAATTTACAAGCATGCTTCAAAAAGCAGTTGTGACTCGACAAACCGCTTTTATTGTTAATGATCCTAACCATGGAGCTTCAATAGATGTGATTCGTGAGTTAACTATAGCTGTAGTAAGACTTAATAAAGAAGATGCAAATTACTCTCTTATGACAGCTATAGGTTGGGGGCTTGAAGATGCAGTTAAGGTTATGCTTGAAAATGGAGCACTTGCTGATTCTGGTGTAGATATTCTTGAGTATGCTATTGAGGTTGGTGTTCCTCAGAGTGTTGAACATTTAATTGATGCAGGACTAGATCCTAATATTTTGCCCTCAGTGGCCCTTCTTGACACTATAATTACAAGTGAATATGATATAGCTCTAACTTTGATAGAAGGCGGAATAGATGTCAATTCTAATCCTGATACTATTCTTAAAGCTATAGCCGAAAATCACTTGGGGCTTGTGCAAGCATTAATTAAAGCTGGGGCAAATATCCATAGTGAGTATTATGATACAGAAAGCAGCAAAGACCTTATTTTTGCTGCTATAAAAACGAAAAATTTGGAAATGATTAAAATCTTTCTTAGAGCAAGGTTCGGGATATATTATTCATTAGCAGAGGAAGTTACAAGTGGTAAATATTACAGATCGTTAAAGGAATTCAATTTAGAAGAAGAGTAGAAAAATATTCAGGATAAAGTTTTTTTAACAAAACAAATTTGTAAAACTCTTTTTCATGAAAAATTTTTCTTAAATTTTGAGATAATTAAAAATTAAATTTGCAGCATTTTCAGATGGATTTTTATTAGCATCTAAAATGTGCTTTAGTTTATCTAAAGAAGTTTTTATATGTGTATTAGAAGTTTCGTCTAAAAGAGTTTTTATAGATTCATATAAGCTATTTACGCTTAAGTTAGGACCGTAAAGTTCAGGAAAAACTCTTTTATTTAAGATGATATTGACAATGCAATAATGCTTTAGGTTTATTTTGAGCAGATTTCTAGCAATAAAAAGATCTAGAGGTTTAATTGCAAAATTTATAGCTGTTGGTACTTTTAGAAGAGCTAGCTCTAAATTTATTGTGCCAGAAGTTGCCATTGCAAGTTTCATTTTTTTCATGAATAAGTAGTTTTGATCTCGGGGATAAATTTGAAAGTTTTTTTTATCTAAATTCTCAGCATCAAAAATTTTATTAATCAAAATATCCTTTGTAGAGGATATTACAAATTTTAAATTTTCATTATTTTTTAAAAGTTTTTTAGCTGCTTTTAGCTGCAAGGGTAGATTTCTTTCAATCTCTTTTATTCGAGAGCCTGGAAATATACCGATAAGCTCTTTTTTTAGATTTTCATTTTTCTTTTCTTTGACAATATTTATTAAGGGATGACCAATGTATTTTACGTCTAGAGAGGTGTGAGAGAAATATTTTTTCTCAAAAGGAAAAATCGTAATTAAAAGATCTAAATATTTAGCCATGAAATCAGCTCTTTTTTTTCTCCATGCCCAAATGGTTGGTGAAATATAATGAACAAGTTTATTTTTATAACCTTTTTTTCTAAGAGATTTTTCTAATCTTAAATTAAAGTCAGGATAGTCGATGAAAATGCAGACTTTTGGATTAGATTTTATGACTTTTTTTCTTATACGAAAGAAGTTTTTAATAAGCTTTGGTAGAGCAAAAAAAATATCTACAAATCCCATAACTTGAAAATCTTCCATATTCATAAAAACATCAATGTTTAGCTCGCGCATTTTTGGACCAGCTATAGCTAAGATTTTCAAATTAGGATTTTTTTTTAGAAGCTCAGAGATTAATTTTTTACCATGAATATCAGCGCTGTCTTCAGAGGCTGAGATAAAAAGATCATATTTTTGCATTTTTTCTTTTAAAAAATTTTCTTTTCTTTGAGTGAGACTCAATAAATTTTTCTCTCCATTGGGTATATATATTAGTGAGTTCTGGATTTATCTGGCAACGAAGATTGAAAAAATCTAGTGCTAAATCAAAAAAAGGATCTCTTGGAATTCTGATTCTGGTTCTTTTGGATTTTATTAAAGGAAATATTCTAAATTGATTCACTAATATAGATACGATTTGAGCTTTCATTTTTTTTGAGATATGAAAAAAAGGTCTAAAAACATCGTCTATTACTCTTTTTGCTTCAATAGCAATGATACCTAAATGAAAAAATATTTTTTTATCGATGTAATTTGTTTGTAGTCTTTTTTCTAAAATATAAAAAATCATTGAAGAAATAAGTATGGATCTATCTAATGCTTTTGGATGGTTTTTTTTTATAAAATTATCTACAACTTTTATTAAATCATAAGATAATTTTTCTTCTTTAAAAAATCTTGAGAGGGTAGGTGTTAACAGATCTAAAACTTCATGTTTTGTAAGAAGATAAAAAAAGTTTGTTGCAGCGCCAGATTCCAACATTTTAAAAAACTCTTCTAATATTCTTGCTGGTGAACTTTTCAAAATCTCCCCTTTATTCTCTTGCAGAGCTAAAAAAGTTTTTTCAGCTATTTCAAAATCAAATCTAGCTTTGAACTTTAATAGTCTTATCATTCTTACAGGATCTTGAATAAATCTAATTTTAGCATCGCCTATCGTTCTTAAGATTTTCTTCTCTAAATCTAAGTATCCTCCAACATAATCGATTACAGTTTGAACTCCTACATCGTAAAAAAGACCGTTTATTGTAAAATCTCTTCTTAAAACATCTTGCTGTGGAGTTCCAAAAATGTTATCTCTTAAAATTAATTTTGCTTCACCAATCTCTCCTGCTCTAAAAGTTGAGACTTCAATAATTTTTTTCCCAAATCTAATATGAGCTAAACGAAATCTTCTCCCTATTAAAATACAGCTTCTTTTAAAAAGTTTTTTTATTTCTTCAGGTCTAGCAGATGTTGATATATCAAAATCTTTAGGTCTAACATTCAAAAGTAGATCCCTTACTCCTCCTCCAACTAAAAAAGAAATAAAACCATTTTGACGGAGTTTTTCAATGACATAATAAGCTTGCTTATCAATTTTATAAGTTGGAATTCGATGTTCATCTATTGAATATACTTTTGGAGGACGCACTTTTTATTATTTTGGTTACTTTTTTTAGATCGTAAGTTAAATATTTTAATTCGTCAATCTTAACAAAAGACAAAATCATTATCATGAATCAACGTTGACTTTGGCTTCATTTCAAGATATTATCTTGGGGTAATTTTTTTTAAGTACGATACATATAATATCAGATCATTTTCTAAATTAATATAGAAAATAATCTGAATCAAAAATAGGAGTTTTCAAAATGAAATGTTTTTTAATTTTTATATTAAGTTTGATTAGCGTAGTGAATGCTGACATGCAATGTCCTCGCTCATGTGATCAAGGGGTATGTCAAAGAGTTTGTGATAAAGGTGGAGCAATCATAGCAATCCATGAGCATGTTCTTCGTCCATATATCAACGCTGAAGAGTATGAAAAGGCTGTTCAAGAAGCTATAGGAGAGTTAAAGATACCAGGCTTGTTGCATGCTTTTCATCTAAAAGGATTTAAAGGAACGAGACAAGGAGAATATTCCATTATTTGGGTGTTTGCTAATCAAAAAGTTTTAGAAGATAATTTTGGAACACCAGATAATCCCAAACTGCCAGAGAGTTGGCTACATTATGAAAACGATGTTCTAGCTCAATATATCATAGGAGAGCCTGATAAGATTGTTTTTACCGATTATAAAGTAAAAAAAGAAATAGCTTGGTAAAGATAAAGTTGAGCTAAATAAACATTAAAAATTGCTATTTAGTTAAAAAAACTAAATAGCAATTTTTTTTTATTCAATTTCATTAAAAAAACTGTTACTTAAATAGCGATGTATAAATTAAAAATTCATTAAAATTTCTTTTACAAATTCTTCAAATTTGTTGTCTTCTATAAAAGATTGAAGAAGAGCTTTATCTTTTCTTGTTTTTTTACAAAATTTATCAAGGTTAGGCAATAATTCATTTTTTTTATGGCGCTCTTCTAAAAAATAAACAAAACCTTTAATGGACTGGGTTTTAAAATGTTCAAAACCCAATTGAATGCCAGTTTTATGATAGATTTTTTTTGTTTTTTCTATTCTAACTTCTGTCGATAAAAAAAACTCAAAAGTATTAAAAGGATGAATTGAGTTAGCTTGTTTTCCAAGAATAATGTTGTTTGCTGCATATAAAATAAATGTAGGAAAAGCCTCAATCGATAAATTATCAAGTAATTTTTCTAAAATTTCTTTTTTTTCAACCATTTTCTTATCTTCAGTAATCCCTTCAAAGTCATTGATGTAAGGAATTTCCTCTTCGGATTTAAATGAACTTAGATTAAAATCCGGCAAAGTTGGAAGAGATGGAAGAGATGATCTTAAACTTTCAAGTGCAGCAAACATAAAAAAATATCATTTTATTAAAATAGAAAACTAATATATCAATTTAATCTTTTTTTTTAAAATAACTAGAGAAAAACTTTTCTGTATTGCATCATATCCTGTATGAAAATATTAAAACATGCTCATCTACTGGGGGGAGCTTTTTTAGTTGCGGGTACTTCTATCGGCGCTGGTATGCTGGCGCTTCCAATCGTTAGTGCAATGGGAGGGTTTTTTCCAGCTATAATAGTTTATTTGATTTGCTACTCTGTTATGACAGCGACTGGTCTTTTATATTTAGAAATTGCTTTAGATATGAGAAAAGACTCAAATATTATTTCAATGGCAAATAGATATTTAGGTAGATCTGGAAAAGTATTTTCTTGGATTATTTACCTTTTTTTATTTTATTGCTTATCGGTTGCTTATATATCTGGTGGAGGAGCTTTTATTAAAAGTTTGGCAGGGGACTATTTATCTCTTAGCGCTTCTGCTTTAATTTTTGCAATTCTCTTTGCTAGCTTTGTATATATCGGAGCTTTAGCTGTTGATAGATTGAATATCTTATTAATAATTGGTTTAGCTATTAGTTATTTTTTATTTATCTTTTTCGGAATTGAGCATGTAGATTTATCAAATTTATTAATTTTTAACTCTAAAGCAGCTATTTTTTCTTTTCCTGTGATTTTAGTATCTTTTGGTTATCAAGGTATTATTCCAACTCTAACTTACTACATGAAAAAAGATTATAAAAAGATAAGATTAGCTATAATTTTAGGGACATCACTCGCTTTTTTAGTCTATCTTATTTGGGAGTTTTTAATTTTAGGAATAATTCCATTAGAAGGAAAGTTCGGGCTAAAGCAAGCTTTATCTCAAAATTTAGATGCTATCCAGCCTTTGAGATACTACACAAATATCAAAGGTATCTACTACATTGGACAATTTTTTAGCTTTTTTGCTATTACCACCTCATTTTTAGGAGTCTCTTTAGGGCTTTTTGATTTTATAGCTGATGGTTTTAAGATTCAAAAAAAGGGGATAAAAAAGATTTTAATTGCTTTGATTACATTTTTACCTCCTATTGTAATTACCTTGATAAACCCCAAGCTTTTTTTAGTAGCCCTAAATTATGCTGGTGGAATAGGTGGAGCTCTTTTATTAGTACTTTTGCCAACTATTATGGTTTATTCAAAAAGATATATTAAAAAGGAAAAGGCCACTAATCAACTATTCGGTGGCAAACCTATCTTATTTGTAATATGCATTTTCGTAGTTTTTGTTCTCTTTGTTGAAATTTTTCAGGAAATTAATCGAATTGTTTCTTGATAGTTTATCTATTTTCAGATATTTATCAAATTATGGGAAGGATTATAGATAAACTACTTGTAATAATTACGATATCTGTTGCAATGATATTTGCCATTACTACCTTTTTTGTAGATTTTTTAGTTCCTAAAAATATTGATACTGAAAATGGGCTAATTTTTGGAAATAAAAATGCAAAAGTGACTTTAGTGATGTTTGAAGATTTTAAATGCAAATATTGCAAAGAGTATTTTAATGAGACTTTCCCTGAGATTAAAGAAAGATATATTGATACTGGTAAGATTAAATATGTAATTATACCTCTTTCTTTTATTTATGGGTCTAAACTACTTACAAATGCTGCTATCGGTATATATGAGCTAAAGAAAGATCAATTCTTTGAGTTTATAAGTATCGTTTCAGAGAAAAAATCAAAAAATTTAACTAAACAAGACTTAATAAAGATTGCAAGCAATCTAAAGGGTGTAAATTTAGAAATTTTTAATGAGTTTTTAGATCAAAAGGTATTTAACAACTATTTAGATGAAAATATGGAACATGCAAAAAAGATTATGCCGACATTTGAAGTTCCAGCGGTTTATATAAACGGCCATAGAATAGATATCGATAAAATAGAAAACGCCATAGAAGATAGATTAACCTACAAAGAGTATAAATGATTAAATTTATTAAAAGATTTTCTCTTTATTTTGCTTGGACAATTGCCTTAATAGCAACTATTGGTAGTTTATATTCTTCTCAGATTTTAAATATTAAGCCGTGTGTTTTTTGCTGGTATCAAAGAGCTTTTATGTTTCCTTTAGCTATTATTTTGGGCGTTGCAGCTTACAAAAAAGACGGAAAAATTTTCCCATATATTATAGCTCTTCCAATAATCGGTGCTATGGTAGCTTCTGTTCAAAGTCTTTTTTCCTATTTTAATATTACATCGCTTGTTTGCGGGTTAGAATGCTCAGGAGAAACTCAAAAACTTTTTGGGTTTTTAGATATGTCGATAGCAAGTTTCGTAGCTTTTTCTGCTATTATTTTTCTTCTAATGATTGCTAAGAAAAAAAAATAACTCAATATCTTGATTTTTTTTAATTTATTTGTATAGTTGCATGCAATATTTGAATAAAAGGAGTATTAAATGAGTATTACTCTTCCTGATAGAAAGGCTAGAATAGCAAACGATGATGAATATGGCATGTGTATCAAATATAGTGCAAAAACTGTAGCGAAAAATGTTTTAGTAAATCCTCATGTTTGGAAAATTATAGATAGACTTGATGGAAAATATATTGAATCTTCATCTTTTTTTGTATCTCGCATTCAAAAGATCAGATTAGCTTTTAAAAATAGACCTCAGTGTTTGGATACAGATACAATCATCATTGAAGATAGCCAGGGAAGCAAGATTGTTTTTGATAAGAATACATGTAATTTTATATTTCAAACTGAAGAGGGAGAGAAAATTCTTAATGTGTTTTAAATTAGAATAGATGAGCAAAAATATTAAACGAACATTTGAAATAAGAAACTGCACAAGCATTACAACATTTTTATACAAAAAGTAGGAATGCATTACTACATTTTAGGGTAATTATATGTAATGCATTACTATGTTCTTTTATAAACGCTTAAATATAAGAGGTATATATTTCTGGAAAAGTTAAATTAAATATTTTGATTTGTTAGAAATCCTATTTTATCAACGCATATGCATTTTTTCTTCAGCATGTCTAATCGCGCTTGCTATATAGTGAGTTTTTCTACCTATTATCTTATATAGAAGCTCTTTTACAACCATACAGATTAAAAACCAAATAAGTATATAGACCCAAGCATAAGCAACAAATAGCCAACCAATTCCTACAAAATCATTAGTTCCTAGGCCGTATACTGAGAAAAAAGTTCCAATAACTTGAGAGACTAAAGTTGCTAAAAAGAATTTGATTTCCGGATGTGGTTTTGACCAAATAGCTCTGGTATTTCTGGTTAAATAAATCGTTAAGTTACCTCCACAGAGTATTCCCATAAAAGCTAGAGTTCTTAAATGATCAAATTTTGATGTTGCATCTGTTATAGGTTCAAACCAATATCTATCTCCTATCCAATAAAGACCAAAAGTAGAGACAACACCAACAATTGCAAGACCTACTGATATAGTAAGTATTTCTTTCATATCCCAAGAAGATGGATTTTTATCAATCGGCATATGATCGTATGCAATCATCATTATAGGTATATCATTTAAAAGAGCTATTAAGATAATCATAATAGCAGTTAGAGGATGATCATTAAAAACTAGCATTGAGAGTAATAAAAATAAAAGTAACCTACATGTCTCAGAGATTCTATACATTGCATAGCTTTTCATCCTATTAAAAATCTTTCTAGATTGTTCGATAGCGTGGGCTATAACTAAAAGACCTGGCTCTGTTAAAACGATGTCAGCAGCTTCTTTTGCAGCGTCTGTAGCGGCACTTACAGCTATTCCAATATCAGCTTGTTTTAAAGCAGGAGCATCATTTACTCCATCTCCTGTCATTCCAGTTACATGACCTTTATTTTGGAGAGCTTTTACAATATCAAATTTATGTTGAGGATAGACTTCAGCAAAACCATTTGCAGATTCATAAATAGACTCTTTTTTAACCTTTGTTTCAGTATCTTCATGATGTTCTAACTCTGATACAGAAATTATATTAGTTCCAAGATCTAATTTACCAGCGAGCTCTTTTGCAATGGATGCATGATCTCCAGTTACCATTTTTACATTTATACCCATATCTTTTATATAACCAAGAGTCTCTTTTGTATCGTCTCTTGGAGGATCAAACATTGGAATTAACCCTAAATAATGCCATTTACCAGAGCTATCTGTTTTTGCAGCTCCGAGAGTTCTATATCCTTTTGCTGCGAAACTATCGATTGCTTGCGTCACTTTTTGAGTAAGAGTTTCATCTGCTTCGCACATTTGAAGTATTACTTGAGGGGCGCCTTTTGCAGCTTGCATGACAGTTCCATCTTTTTGTTTAACAGTAGCTACTGCTTTTTTAATCACTGGATCAAATGGTGTAAATTTCTCTCGCATATAATCATTTAAAGCTTCTTTATTGTCTAATCTTGTGAAAATTGCTTCATCGATAGCATCTCTTCCATCTGGATTAGAAGCTAAAGCTGCTATTGTTAAGACTTCTTCAGGATCTTTAGCTTCAAAAAGCTGAATATCACCAACTGTTAATTCATTTTTAGTAAGGGTTCCTGTTTTATCTGAGCATAAAATATCCATATTAGCCAATTCTTCTACAGCAGTTAGCTTTGAGACGATAGCTTTCATCTTAGCTAAAACTCCAGCTCCAATTGCCATAGTAGCAGATAAAACAGCGGGCAGGGCAATTGGAATTCCAGCTACTACTAGTACTAATATAAAGATAACGATCTGACCGATACTCTCATGCAAGACATGTTTATATTCAATTCTATATATAGAGACTACTAAGATAATAGCGCAGATTGATAGAGTTAAAAAAATTAAAAAATCTCCAATTCTAACAACAGCTTGTTGAAAGTGTGATTTTGTTTTAGCTTCTGATACTAATTTGGCTGTTTTTCCAAAAAAGGTATTCATTCCAGTCTCTGTTACAACACCTGTCATTTCACCTGTTTTTGCTATTGTTCCAGAAAAAGCGATATCCTCTAGTTTTTTAGTGACCGGAAGAGATTCTCCAGTTAGAGCTGATTGATCGACTGTTAAATACTCACCACCAACTAATTTGATATCAGCGGGAATAATATTTCCAAGTTTTACATTAATAATATCGCCAGGTACTAGCTCTTTAGATTCAATATCTAACCATTTACCATCTCTTAAAACTCTTGCATGAAGAGCTAATTTTTTTTTGAGCGCTTCGATTGCATTCCCAGCTTTAAACTCTTGGAAAAACCCGAGCGCTGCATTAATTATGAGCATCGCCATTATAACTATAAAATCCGGCCATTTTTGCAAAACTCCTGAAAGAATAGCTGCTATTTCTATCATCCAAGGAATCGGTCCCCAAAAAAATTGAAAGAGTTGTTTAAAAATAGAACGTTTTTTTTCTTCTAATGCGTTAGGTCCATATTTCTCAAGTCTTTGTTTTGCATTATCTGTTGAAAGACCTTTGTCCATATCAACATCTAAGTTTTTTAAAACATCTTCATTTGACATTTTAGCAAAAGGGCTCATTGCTTCTGATTTAATATCTTTTTTTGTCTCTTCCATAATTCCTCAAAATAGTAAACGAGATAATATTTATCTTATTAATTATCACATAACAACATATAAGTTTTTAATCTAGTAAAAACACCTAAAATAAATTGATTGATTATTTTATCTTTTTAATTACAATGCAAATTATAGATAACATTTAAAATGAGGACTATATGAATAAATTAAATATAAAAGCTTTTACCCTTACTTGTGGTATTACTTGGGGACTTTTTATGCTGTTTTTAGCATGGGTATCATCTTTTGGTTGGGGTATTAGAGATGTATCTGTGATAGCAGGACTTTATCTCGGATATGAACCTACCTTTTTAGGAGGAATTGTCGGAGCCCTGTGGGGTTTTGTAGATGGTGCAATTGGGGGTTTTATACTTTCATATTTTTATAATATATTTTTAAAAAAGTTTAAAAATAAGTAAATGCTAAAGTTTACTCAAAAGATCCATGTAAAAGCGATTTTTGGAAATGTTGGTCTTTTTTTATTTATTCCAGCTTTCATGGCTTTTATAACAGCTTTGATTGGTTTAATCTTTCAAGAGTATTTTTGTATTTTTCCTCTATTGATAATAGGCTCAATCAATCTTATTATAGCGTATTTATTATATAGATTTTGTTTTGAGCCTAAAAAAATACATCTATGGGATTCAATGATATCAGTGGCTCTCGGTTGGTTTTTTTGTCCAATGTTTGGAGCTTTAGCTTATATTTTTGTAGCAAAAGCATCTTTGAGTCTGATGCCATCAGATGGAGCTTTAGCATTAGTAAAACCTATAAATGCTATTTTTGAAGCATTTTCAGGATTTACAAGCTCTGGGCTTACTATGTTAGATAAGATATCTACTCTACCTCATACACTGCAATGGCTTAGATCATTTCAGCAGTGGGTTGGAGGAGTTGGTCTTATTATTTTTGTTTTATCATTAATTGAGCCAAATATTGAAGAGTATCAGCTCTATTTTACAGAGACGAAATCCAAGGGTTTTAATAAAAGCATTTTAAAAACTACTAGATCCATAATTTATATGTATCTGATTTTTACTATTATAGGGATACTTTTGTTTGCATTTGCAAAAATGCCAATTTGGCAAGCTATCAACCATGCTATGTCAGCAATAGCAACAGGTGGCTTTACTATTACAGATAATAGTTTTAGTGGGTATTCCTACATAATAAAATTAATAGCAATTTTTTTAGTTATTTTAGGAGCTATGAGTTTTTCTCTTCACTATAAAATTTTTGTTCAAAGAAAATTTTTAGAGTTTTTCAAAAATATTCAAAACAGAGTTTTTTATATTTTATTAGCTGCTGGAGCTATTTTAATAATTTTAATAAATATAAATCATATATCTTATATTAATTACGTTTTTGAGTGGGTATCATCTTTAGCTACTTGCGGGTTTTCAGCTCAAAGGATTTTTTCTTTAACATCTGCAACTAAATTTTTAATGATTATTGCAATGATAATTGGGGGCGCATCTGGTTCAACAGTTGGTGGTTTAAAAATTAGAAGAGTGATTTTTCTTTTTCAAGAAAAAAATACATTGGATTCCACTTTCTTTAGAAAGTGGAGGAAAATGTGTATAATTTTTTTTAAAAATATTTTATAATGCTTTTTTTTGA
>JAAKFV010000039.1 GCA_011064875.1 Candidatus Anoxychlamydiales bacterium
TGTAGAAGTTGCATTTAACAAGATAAGTTTTAATATTTTTCAGACTCTTCAAAAAATGGCTGAAAATAATTTAAATTAAAGGAGGTAAAAATGGCTCAAAGAAATACAAATATTCAAATGGCTCTAGCAACTCAAGCAGTTGAATCCATTGGAGTCTTAAATAAATCAAGAACAATCGATATTTATAGAAAGATTTTAGAGTCTCAAGAAGCTACAGATGCTCAGGCCAAAACTCAAAAAAAACAGGCCTTTACTGATGGTTTAGCAACGGCATTAACGGGTGTATCAATGGCAGCTTCAGTATTTTTTAATAAGCCAGATTTACTACCGACTTTAACTCAATTAAGTTCGTCTACAGGTTCTATCTGGTCTAAGAGACTAGAAGGAAATGTAACAGAATTTTCACATAAATCTAGAGTTGATGATGTTGCAAGAGATCGAATTTCAAATACTGAGCATTCTACAGATCGATCTATAACTGATATAGCAGAACAAGTAGGAAGACTAAACCAAAAAGAAGTATAAAAAGACAAAAACATCTTTTCTTTTGCTAAGAAATTTCTAATTTCATATAGTCCGGCTTAGATAGACAAATTAGGCTTATGTACATTTTACTAAGAGACACTTTTTTAAACTTTTTAGCAGGCACTGGAGAATACATCAAGTTAATATCAGATGTATTAAAAACCATATTCCAAAAATTTCCTAAATGGACGCTTATAAGAGATCAGCTTTTTTCAATTGGAGTTATGTCAGTTGGCGTAGTTGCGATTACGGGATTGTCAACCGGTGTTGTACTAGCTGCTCAAAGTATTTATCAGCTAAGCTCTAAGGGCCTTGCTAATATCACGGGAATTATGGTTGCAAGAACTATGATCACAGAGTTAGGACCAGTGCTCACTGCTTTTATGGTGACAGGAAGGGTTGGCGCTGCTATGTGCGCTGAGATTGGAACGATGAAAGTAACAGAGCAGATCGATGCGATAAGATCGATGGCAGTAAATCCTAAAAATTATTTAATAGCTCCAAGATTTATAGCGGGGATAATTATGGTCCCACTTTTAACAATATTTTGTATTCTTATGGGAATTTTAGGGGGATATTTAATATCTACCTATTTTTTTCATATGAGCTCTGCTACATATTTCTCTCCTATGCCGCTTCATATCACTCGCTTTGATATAATTGCTGGAGCAGTAAAATCAATAATTTTTGGAATTTTGCTAGTTACTATTTGCTGCTACAAGGGAATGAAAACTAAAGGCGGCGCTGAAGGGGTTGGAAAAGCAACAACCAATTCTGTGGTTATTAGCTATGTATCTATATTGATCTCTGATTTTTTGATAACTCTAGCTTTAAATGCTCTACATCTAAAAATTAAATATGACTGGCATCTATGATTAATATAAAAGATTTATATAAAACGTATTCTAAGCATTTGGTATTGAAAGGACTTAGCTTAGAAGTAAAAAGAGGTGAAATTCTAGTAATCTTAGGAAGATCAGGGGTTGGGAAAAGCGTACTTTTAAAGCATATTATTGGGATTGAGAAACCAGACAGTGGAAAAGTTGAGATAGATGGAGTGGACATCTCTAATCTATCTTTTGTTGATTTGTATAAATATATAAAAAATATGGGCATGCTTTTTCAGGGAGCAGCACTGTTTGATTCGATGAATATCGAACAAAACACAGGATTTTATTTAGAGCATAATCTAGATCCGACGTCTAAAAAGAAATTAAACAAAAAAGAGATAAAAGAAAAAGTCGATGCAGCTCTTCAAATGGTTGGTTTAGAAGATGCTAAAGAAAAGATGCCATCTGATTTATCTGGCGGAATGAAAAAAAGAGCAGCTCTTGCTAGATTAATCGCATATAGGCCAAAAATATTATTATATGATGAGCCCACAACTGGTTTAGATCCAATAACATCTAATCAGATAAATGAGCTGATCATCAAAACTCAAAATGAGCTCGGAGGAACATCTATTATTGTAACTCATGATATCCATTCAGCTTGGTATGTAGCTGATAGACTAGCTTTACATAGAGATGGCAAAATAATTTACATAGATACACCAGAAGAGTTTATTAAAATTGACGATCCTGATATTGCTTATTTAAAGAAGACTTTAACAAATTTTGAAAGGGGCAGATAAAATAGGGTATAAAAAATGTCTGATAAACTAAAAAACATTTTGATTGGTTTGTTTGCACTGATGGCAATAATGATTATTGCTGGAACAGTACTTTTTTTGCAGCCATCAATTGGTGATGGAGAAAAAACCTTAAATGTAAGATTTTCAAATATTGCTGGGATAAACATAGGAACAAGAGTTACTTTTGCAGGAAAGCCGATTGGTGAAGTTGCTAAAATTTTAGAAGTACAAGATGCAAGAGATGAGCAAAGAGATGAATTTTCTAGAATTTATTGTTATCAATTAGTCCTTAAAGTTGATTCAAGCATCGATGTATATGAAAACGATATTATCTCTATTCAAACAACTGGGCTTATGGGAGAAAAATCTATTGGTATCATTCCTAAATCTTCTCCGAGAGATGCAAAACTTGTTACAAATGATATAATTTATGCAAAATCAGTAGATTCCATTGAAAACACAGCTCAACAAATATCTCAACTCTCTGATAAAGCTGAAAAAACCTTAGACAATTTCAATGTTTGGTTTGAGAAAAACTCTCAAAGCCTTTCACTTGCAATGACATCTGTCTCAAATCTTTTAAATGATATAGACACTCAAAAAATGGTCTCATCTGTTCATAGCTCAATTAACTCTTTTACTGAGAGTTTAAACCATGTGAATAATGCTTTAAAAATTGTAGAAGATAACAATACTTTTGATAAGCTAAATATTTTAGTCGACAATATCACAATAACTAGCGACTTTATCTCAACTGAAGGTAAAGAGACCATGCAAAATATAAAATTATTAACTCAGCATTTCAATGACTCAAAGACAAGTATTGGTAAACTCTTAACTACAGATGATTTATATCTAAAATTCAATGCCTTATTTGGTAAAGCTAACACACTCTTTAACGATATAAATCAATATGGTGTTTTATTTCAGTATTCTAAAGGCTGGCAAAGACAAAGAACAAAAAGAGCAAACATCTTAGAATCTCTCTCTACAGCTAAAAGCTTTAGAAGCTATTTTGAGACAGAAATAGCAGATATTACAAGCTCTCTTGGCAGAATCAATACTCTTGTTGAAAAATCAAGTGATTTTTCTCAAAAACAGAGAATTGAAAATAGTGATAGTTTCAAAAGAAACTATGCATATCTTCTAAGACAAGTAGAGAGTCTTTTAAATATGGTTAAGCTATATAATGAAGATCTATTAGATAAGTCTAATGATCACTAATCTTAATAGATTTTAAGAAGGCTACATCATACATTGATGAGATATCCTTTAAGACTTTAGCTGGATGCGTTAGCATTTCAATATCTATAGCGTTAATAGCTGATATCATTCTTGTTAAATCTAAAGAGTTTACAGATCTTTCTCTAATAAGGAGAGCAGGGCCATATATAAGCCATCTAAAATAATCTTCAGACTCTTTTGTAAAACTTTCATTTTTCAAAATTTTCAAAAAGTTATAAAAGCAAGCGGCAGCTAAAGAGCCTGTATCTATAGCATCTTTGCAAGAAAAGCTCATAACCTTTGGATTATGGACTTCTATCAACTTTAAAACAAAGAAGTTATAAAAAATTTCAATAAAATCTAGTCTATTTTTTCTAGTTAAAACATTTTTATTCATAAAAAATTGCTTATGAATAAATTCTATTACTTTATCCATAAACTTATAAAGCTCATCTGTAAATTTTATTGAAAAAGCTCCCTCTTTGGAAACAATTTCATTTCTAAAAATTTTTATAAAATCCTGAGCATTATTCAAATTTATATAAATACCTGATTGATGGTAGAAATCAGAGTTTTTATCCAAAGTAACAATAACTATATTATTCTTAAAATCAGCTCTTTTTTCTAAAAGCTCTATTACTTGACTTCTTGCTTGTTCTTTATAAGAGTTTCTATCTTGTAGATTGATAAATAAATACTTTTGATCTTTTTCAAAAGATCTTAAAAAGCCTTTAAATCCATCTATAATTTCAGCAGATGATATGATATATTGCTTAGTTGGGCTTGGACATCTAATGACCTTTAGTTGATTTTTTTTGTGATCTATCTCAAAAAGCTTTATTGGTGCATTATCTTGAAGCATAGGATCGAAAAGAGACATTTCTTCTAATCTGATAACATCCAAAATTTTCATTAAAGGTCCACTTGGGTATGAATCTAGTATAATCTGAATACTTTCATCATTTTCGAGTATGGTATTAAAAAAAGATGCTTTTTTTGGATATTTAAATTTTCTTTTTTCATCCCCTTTTCTAATAAGCATATGTATAAAGCCGATCATTTCCTGTTTTATAAAAGAGTTTCTTAAAAAAAAGTTCTCACAAAGAGTATGGACTAGATCCTTAATGCATATAGCTTTCTTATCTTCAAGATCATAAGCTAAAATTTTTTGATATTCATCTGTAGCTATAATATCTCTTAAAAAGCTTTGAAAGTCATGAAAATACTCTATTGAATTCTTAAAAAAGGTACTGGTTATCAAATGTTTAGGATTAGCAGCTAAATCTAGAGCGAATATTGCCTCATTTATTAAAGTGATAATCTCTGAATTAATATTTTTATGATAGTTTTGAAGAAAATACTTATCCATAATCTTTTGAGATTTTTCTAATATATAAATAGCAGCTCTTTGAAAATCTTTATCTAAAAAAGTTCTAATTCTTAAGAGTGGGTCGTCTTCTATAACTTTTAAAGTATTTTCATCATATGTGCAAAAAAGCTTGATATTGCGAATTAGCTCATGATCAAAAAATGGCTTTTCTTCATCATCTACTAAATAAAAAAGCTCATATTCTTCATCTTTTTTCAGAGTTTCAAAATCCTTCAAACCACTTTTTTCAATATCTAATAAAAGGGACTTGTCATTCTCTAACCATTTCTTATCCCAAGGCTCTTCTCCTTCTAAAGCCTCACTAAATTTTTTAGCTATACTATCTACGTAAAAACTTTTAAGCTCTTTAAATTCAGTTGTATCTACTATTTTTTCAATGTTTGGTACATCTTCTAAAAGATCGAAATACTTGTCTACCTTATTTGCAGCATCGGTTGCCATAACCATTATAGCCTGAAAGCCTTTTCTGCATTTAGGCTCATCAAAATCTATAAAATCCTTTTCATAAATCTTTATTAGATATTCTAAGACTACTTTATAGGTATCTTTTATACTCTCTATTAGATATTGAGCATCCTCTGAGATAAACCAATCCATTGTTCTATAGCTAAACTCTTCATCTTCAATAACGATTTTATGTTTTTTCACAATCCCAATAGGTTCTTTAGCATCGATTTTCATCTCGCTAAGAGCACTTAAATTAGCTAAAGCATCATGAATTGTTAGCTCTATTATCTCTTTACTTTTCTGTTTCAATTACTTACCTATAATTATTATTAGCTTATGTCTTTTTCTAACCTAATTATTATATTTTACTAATTAATAATTCAACTTTATTATATAAATATTAAGGATAATTTATCTATACAAAAATAAGATGAATTTAACTAAAAGATCATAAATGAGTTAAAATCTAAAACCTCATTTTTCTGAAATTTTGATGATTTTTTTATCTATCAACTTGAAAAACTCTCAGGATCTTTACAAAGAATTAAAAAAAAGTTTATTAAAATTTAAAAATTTTTTTTCCATAAAATACGCTATGTGTTATATCTAGTGAGTTTTTTTTAGAAACCATAAACAAAATATTTTACTTTTTTCGCTTAAAGCGCTGAGAGTAAAAAACATAAGGAGAAAATTTATGAGAATACCTAATCCTTTTAGTTCTTTATATGCTAGGGCAACAGATCCATCTGCCATAACTACTTTTAAAACGAGTGTCTCAGGAGCAGCTAAATCTGAGGAAAAAAAATACACAGCAATTCAAGCTAGCTTTAGAGGTCAATTATTTAGCATCGTTTTCAACGATGACGACCAATATCAAGTGCTCCCCCTAGTAGATAAAAATATTGTCCCATTAGTTGGAGTAAAAAGCTCTACACGTGAAGTGACTATTCCTCCAGAGAGTATAAATTTTGGAAATCTTAATCAAAAAGCATGGAAAAAATTACCACAAGAGATGCCAAAAGAGCCTTCAGATAGAAATAACTTTGCATGTTCTCTAATCGAAAAAGAAAGAAACTTTAAAGCAGTGAGATTTATTAGATGGTCTGCTCATTCAATCAGAGATATTAGTTCTACAGCCTATCAAAATACTATAGTTAAAAAAACAGCTCTATTTGCTCTTGGAGCAGCTATATTATGTGGTGCTATTTATTATTGGCCAAAAGCTTGTGAATTAACTGTTACTCAGCCAGCTATTAGAATAATTGACAACACCTTTAAGAGTAGAGCAATGATATGGTTACAATCCTGGTTCTAAGAGCAAAAAAAATTAACAAAATAGAGGAAAAATATGACAGTAAGTAATATACAACATAAGAGTTCAGTTACTCTTACTACTGAAGATGGTAAAAATACAGCAATAGTTACTAAGTGGAAAGTTACATTTAAAGCATCTTCAACTTTCTCCTTATCAAACACAAAAACCTATCACGTTGTAATTTTAAGTGAGCACAAGAGAGGATGGACAGGCTCGAGCGCTGTTACCTCAGCTTATGTAACTAATACAATCCCTAAAAAGAATGATTTATCTAGATCTACTCTACATGTAGAAACAGATAGTAATACAGAAGTATTAAAAGATCATACAGGGAAGATAATGTGCTCATTTGATAGAGCTAATTCTGTAGATCTAGGATTTGCTATTGAGCCAGCGGAGTTTGATAGAGTAAGATCAATCTCTGAAGGCCTAATAGGGCAACTTGGAGAATTTTTAAGAGTGCACTTAAGTGCACCTGAAAAAAAAGCTCCAGAAGTAGCTGCAGCTCCATCAGCAAAAGGTGCTGGAAAAGCTCCAACAGCAGTTGGTGGAAAAGATGAGGCAAAAGCAGAAGAAGAAGAAGAAAGAAAAGCTCCAGAAAAACCAAAAGGTTTGATAAGATCTGGTCTTTCCGCTTTATCTGGAAGAGTAGCAGCTTTAGGTTCTTTTGCAAAATCTCAAGTTACTTGCAATAGAGTTGGTGTTATAGTAATGCTTGCAGTACCAGCAATCTTGAGCTATTATATAAATAATGATTCAGGTTTTGATCAATCATCTCTAAATTCACTATAAATCTTAAACTCTCCCCTGCTAAATTTATTTAGCGGGGGATTATTTATTCATTTTTAAATGTTTTAATTCTAGATAATTTGTAAAATAGCTAAATATCCAAACTAGAGATCCACCTAGTATTATTCCTAAAAAATTAGCTCTAACCCCAAAATCTACTATGCTAATTATTATAAAAGATAGATAGCTTATCACAAATCCAACAACTGCTATTTTTAAATTAGTAATTTTTACCTCTAGAAGAACTAGAGCTGGAACTATAATAGAATTTAAAAATCCAACAACTATTGAAAATAAAATATCAGCGCCAATATTTGGAACTTTTTCATAAAACTCTATAGTGATTCCAGGCATAACCCTAGCTGCAAAAAAAACTATTAAAAAATTTAAAAAAAACGATCTTAAATATGTCATTTTCCCTCATTTCCTTTTTCTTTCATATAGTGCTTTATCTCTAGATGGTTCGTTAGATAAGAGACAAACCAAACAATTAAAGAAGTCCATATGTAAGCGCCAGCTGCTGTAACTTTAATCCCAACTGGCAAGACATTTACAATTGAGTAAGCTGCAAAGCTAATAATAAAGCTAGAGAGCCCTACTTTTAAATGAGACGATTTAATTTTAAAAAGCACAATTACTGGGTAGATCAAAGAGTTTAAAAAGCCAACCGAGAAAGCAAAAATCAGATCTCCACCGATGTGAGGCAACTTTGAATAATAATCGATTTCAACATTTGGGATGACATGATTTACAAAAAATACTGTCAGAAAATTTATAATGAGGCTTTTAAAATAAGTCATAAAACACCCTTTTTTGTTTTTATAACACCTTTATTAAAATATTGCAATTAGCCTCATTTAAAAAATATAAAAAAAATATTATTTTTAACAAAATAACAAAAAACAAATGTAGATAAAAGTCTCATTTTGTTAAAATAGTGAGCTAATTAGAAAAAAATAATATTTGCTCCTAAATGACTAGATGGATTTTAAATGAAGAGATTTTGTTTTATAATATTAATACTTCTTTTAACTTTTTCTTGTGAGAAAAAAGAGACTGCATTTAAAACTCTTAGAACTTGTATATATTCAGATCCTCAATCTTTAGATACTAGAAAAGTTAGAGATTATATTTCTTCTGAAGTTTTATTCATGTTGTATAGAGGACTAATGCATTATTCAGCTTCAGGCGAGCTTGAGCCTTCTCTATGTAAAAGATATGAGATTTCAAAAGATAAAAAAACATATATATTTCATTTAAAAAAAACTTTTTGGTCAAATAAAGAGCCAATTGACGCGTATGATTTTGAAAGATCATGGAAAAAAATATTAGAGCCCTCTTTTCCATCGCACTATGCTGAGCTTTTATATCCTATAAAAAATGCTGAAAAAGCAAAAAGAGGGAAAATAGATATTAATGAGGTTAAAATAAAAGCAATAAACAGCAAAACCCTAAAAGTTGAGTTAGAACATCCAAACCCATATTTTTTATTTTTAACATCCTTTTGTGCATATTTTCCGATGCCTAAAAATATTGATGAAAAAATAAATACTCTAGCATATAGCGGGCCCTTTATATTAGAGAAATGGGATCGAAACTCTAAAATCATTTTAAAGAAAAATCCCTATTTTTATAACAAAGATAAAATTGATATAGACTCTATACATATCAGTATAATTCCGAATGAAGAGACCGCATTTCAGATGTATGAAAATAACGAGATAGATTTTTTAAGCTCATTTTTATCTCCTTTAGCTATAGAGACCCTTGGAAAAGTTAAAAATAGAGAAGATTCAAAATTTATTGCAATTGGAGGGTTTAGTTTTCTTTGTTTCAATACTGAAAAATTTCCATTTAACAATAAAAACTTAAGAAAAGCTTTCTCACTCGCAATAGATAGAAAAAAAATAGTAGATAATATAACGCAATTAAATGAGCCGATAGCTCTGAGGTGTATCCCTCCCATATTTTTAAATGATCAAAATAAAAAACTCATTCAAAACAATGAAAGGGAGCTTGCAAAAAAGCATTTTGATAAGGCTCTAAATGAGATGGGTATTTCAAAAGATCAACTAAAAATTACTTTTACATTTGGATCATATATAGTTCATAGAAAAGAAGCTGAAGCTCTAAAGCAGATGCTTGAAGATGTTTTTAAAATTTCTATTAAATTAAATCTTGTTGAAGACAAGATTCTTTTCTCTAAGCTTAATGAAAGAGAGTATCAATTTGCACTCTCTCGTTTAATCGTTAGATATAATGATCCAATAAATATTTTTGAAAGATACAAATATAAAAACCATCCTAAAAATTATTCATCTTGGGAAGATAAAAATTTTATAGATGTTTTAAATCTTGCTCAAAAAGAATTTGATCCTCAAAAAAGATTTCGGTTAATAGAGATAGCAGAGAGCATGTTTTTAGAAGATATGCCAATATCTCCTTTATATTTTTATAACTATACAATTCTTACAAAAAAAAATATCAAAGGTATTTATACAAATATAGTTGGCGATCTAATATTTGATGATACCAAAATATTAGAAAAAGAAGAAAAACTATGACGATTCAAATAAAGTTAAAAAAAGAAAGTCTTTTTGAAATAACACCTATTTTTTTTCCTCCTTCAAATTATGATCTTATACATTTTGAAAATTTTGTAAGTTCAATTCAAGATAGAATTGAATCTATTATCCCTAAAAATATCTTAGATGATTTTAAGAAGGCTAAAACAAAAGATGAGATAAAAAAAAAATTCTTAAAAATGAATCTTGCTCTTCCTTATATCATTCATAGTGAACTTGAGAGTGACCCTCCTTTTACTATTTCATTTTCTGTTTTTTCTTTATCAGATTTAGCAGCAGGTATTTCTAAATTTATTTTTGATATGTTAAATAGATGGCTAACTTTAGGAAAACCAATAGATATCAACGCTCATAGATCTATTAGGTTCAAATTCAAAAATTTCTCTCAACAAAAATATTATTTATCAGAATATTTTATAAATGTTTCAAATGAAAAAGAGCAAAGTTTAATAAAAAGAAATATAAAATCTTTCATAGATGAGATGAAACTAATAATAATGTCTGCGAATTACACAAAAGATATCACCTCTTCAATAATCTCTAAAAATAGAGAAAACTCTGATCGTATGAATAGCTATATTTTAAAATTCTCAGAAGAAAAAAAGCTAAATGAGATTAAAGAAAATTTAGGTTTTTTAATGTATAAAAAACCAAATATTTTTGATAGGGATATATTTGATTCTCTTCACTTAAAATCTTTAATATTCAAAGGTAATTTTACAGCTATTAGAAATCCAAAACATGTCTCTAGAATAATAGCTTTTAGCTATTTTTTTAAAAAATCGATTAATCAAATAAAATCCCAAATACAAACAAACAAAAGGCTTGTTAAATTAAAACTATTCAAAACAACCCTTTCAAGTCAAAAAAAAGATGTATTGGGTATTTTAATAGTTTTAGATCTTTTACATGAAAATGAATATTTTGAAAAAAGCTATATCTTAAAATCAATTTCTCAAATCATAAAAGATTTTAGATACATTAAAAACTCATATATTGTTGATCGAAGAGATTTTAAAACACTTACTTTTTATTTAGAGATTGAAAAAGAAGATTCGAGTTTTTTTTCTGTAAAAGAGATATCAGATCTAAATAAAAAATTAACTTTAGCTTTTGGCTCAAATATGAAAAAACTAATAAACCCGATATATTTACCGAGAAATGAAGAAGAGATCTTAAGAAACATTGTCATTTTAACAAAACAGCTCAACTATGTTAAAGATATTCCCCAAGTAATAATCTCATTTGATAAACAAACGGCAAAAGAGATCTCTTTTACAGTAATTTTATTAAGACTTCTTAAAAAAAACTCTCCTTCTTTAAAAGAGCTTTTTTCATATTCAAAAACACTTATAAAATTCAGCTTAGATGAATCTAAAATAGTTGGCGTGCTCAAAAAAAAATATCCAAAAGAGGCAAATGTTTTTAGACTCCCTTTAAATAAATTTGACTTTTTAAGAAGAGATCATTCTTTAGATCTTAGAAAAGCTAGGCAAAATGTTTTTACAGAGCTTACAAATATATTAGGTAAATTTAGAGATTTTAATGGCGGTCTTTTAGCAAAACAACTAGATGCCATGCAAAATTTAAAGAAAATAATGCCACCTAATAAAAAATCTTCAGATTTTTTATTAGAAGAGTTTTTCTATTCAATAAAACCGGCGGTTCAGCAAAGCATTGTAGATGCAAAGATTTTAAAAAAGCTTTTTATGATGTTCACAAAAATTTTAAAAAAAGAATTTAAAAATAAAAATTTTCTAATCGATACCAAAACTGAAAAAAATCATTTTTATGTCATGATAAAAACTCCCTTTATGAAAATAAAAGATGACATTATTTTAACTGTAAAAAAACTCAAATTTAAATCTTTTGAAATTCTCTTATCTTCTTTAGATAAAAATGATCAAAAAACACTTGGATTTATTTTAATATCTAAAGATGCTAATAAAAGAGCTCTTCTCTATCAAACAATTATAAAAGAAGTAGAAAAAAGCTTTAAGATTTAACTCTTAGACTTACACTTTATTTTTTTCTTTTTACATCTAATTAATACCCAAATAATGCTAATCACTACTAGACAAGCTGCAAATATATTAGCTATTAAAAAAGACTTTTCAGTTGCATTGAAATAAGCTTGTTTTACGATAGCTTGAGCGGATGTAGATAATTTATTAAAAGCATCTACAGCTTTTGGTGCTTTGGCTAGCAAACCATCAAATGTTGTTGGATCCAAGCTACTAGTTATTTTACTCTTTTCGAGATCTTTTGAAAAAAATATATGCTCAACATTTAATATTATAGCGCCCACTACAGCAAAACCAATTGATCTACCAGCATTTCTTAAAGTTCCAAATATCCCAGTTGCCATACCCCTCATTTTATTTGGAACAGTGGTAATTCCTGCTGCATAAGCAGAAGTTAAGCTAAATGTTAGTCCCCAACCTAGCGTTAATAAAGAGGGAAGAAGCCAAAGTATCGATCCTTTTTGAAAAAAAACTATAAACCAAATAAAAGAGAACAAAGTTAAAAATAGACCTGTAATTGTTGGTACTTTTACAGTGTATTTATCCATTAACATTCCGCCAACTGGCGCCATAAATATTATAGGAATAGAACTTATTAACATTGCAAAACCGGCTTTAGATGGCGAAAAATTTAAT
Source organism: Candidatus Anoxychlamydiales bacterium (assembly GCA_011064875.1). Classification (GTDB taxonomy): domain Bacteria; phylum Chlamydiota; class Chlamydiia; order Chlamydiales; family SM23-39; genus JAAKFX01. The sequence goes on from JAAKFV010000039.1 coordinate 12,569, forward strand.
AAATACTGAAAATATATCGCCCAAAAAATAATAGCTCCTGTAGCGAATAGCTCTAAAAATATAATTAAACTAACTACTGAAAACAGTTTATTTTTAAATAAAGAAAAATCTAAAAATGGATGCTTTGCTTTTTTGGTAACTACGATAAAAAACAAAAAAAATACTATAGCAAAAATAAAAAGTAAAATTATTGCAGGAGATAAAAACCCCCAACTTTTAGCTTGCATAAAAGCTAAAATAATCGTGATCATTGTAATTGCAAATAGAAAAAATCCCTTAAAATCAAATTTTTCACTACAAACTTCAGGTTTTCCAATTGCTAAAATTCCAAATATTTGTCCGATAAAACAAATCGGGATATTTATCCAAAAGACCCATCTCCAAGTTAGATACTGAGTAAAAAGGCCTCCAATATAAGGAGCTAAAGCCAAAAAAAATGAACCAACAGCTGTATTAATACCAACAACGAGTCCCCTTTTGTTTGCAGGAAAAAGATCGAGCAAAATATTATAAGATGATGGAATCATAAATGCAGCGCCGATTCCTTGAACAAATCTAAAAGTAATTAGCCAAATACTATTCATACTAATTGCACAAAAAAGTGATGCAAATAAAAAGATTGTTAAACCTAGTAAAAAAATCCTTCTAAACCCAACAATATCACCTAGTCTTCCTGCTGCCAAAATAAAAACAGCCATCGATAAAAGATAAGAATTTATCATCCATTGAGATAAATAACTCGTCGCCCCTAGATCTCTTTGAATAGTAGGAATAGCAACTGGCAAGATAGATTGATCAGTAAAAATTAAAGCAACACAAGAAACTACAGATATAAATCCGAGCCATTTTCTTTGTCTATCTGAAAGTCTATGTAACATAAAATCTTTCTATAGCTTTATTTTTAGCTATAATAAGATTTTAATTGATTGTAAAGCTTCTTGTAGTATCGTTAAAAAAGCCGGGAACTTTTTCTATGTTTTTATCCATCAGCTCTAATCTAATAGTATGCTTCCCTTTTCCAAGCCCATAAATAAAATATGGAATCCATTTGGTTAACTTTCTTTTAATTTTGTTATCGATAGTAAGTCTAACAAAATATCCATCTTCTGAAAGAGAAACGTTTGTTAAATAAAAATCTAATAAAACAGGCTCTTTATCTTTGATATTTAAAAATCCAGAAGGTTCATTATAAGTTAAGTATGGCCCCGATAGATTCATTTTTCTACTAACTCTTTTATTTTGGACATAAAAATTAGTGGCTGCAAAGCACCCTTTTTCTTTTAAAGACTCACCATATGATTTTGCTGGAAAAACTCTTAAAAAGTGCTCTCCTTGAGATAGAGAATATGGAACTTTAAATCTATACATAGACTCATAGTAGTTACCCTCTTCATCAAATGGAGAAAGACTCGGTCCTGATCTAGCAAAATAAGGATTATTATCAACAATAACATGTATGCTTTGCCCAAGTTTAGAGTTCGCTATTTCTTTTGCTCTTTCATTATTTGAGATATTACCCAATGGATAACCTCTTAATCTTAGTTGCACCCAAACTTCATTTGATTTATCCATTTGATTTTCTTCAGGATAAACTATGTATATCCTTACATTTTCAGATTGTTTTGATTGATCTACCGGTACTACTTGCACTTTTTGATAAGCTACTAAATTAAAAGCAAATAGTAAAAACAAGCATCTAATAAAGATTTTCATATTTACCTCTTTTTTCTACTAATCATGCCTATTTTATTTATGAATTTCAATTTTTTTAACTAAAAACTTCAAGAAAAAGACACATTGGATTCCACTTTCTTTAGAAAGAGGAGGAAAAGGTGTAGATTTTTTTTAAAAATATTTTATAATGCTTTTTTGAGATTTTATATGAGATTAATTACAAAAATCAAATTACAGACTAATTCAGAACAAAAATTATTATTAAAGCAAACACTAGATGTTTGCAAAGAAGCATGTGAGTTTGTCAGTTCTATAGTTTTTTTAAGTAGTATAAAAAATAAATACGATTTGCAAAAATTACTATATCATGAAGTGAAAGAAGATTTTAATCTTTCAGCTCAAACGACAATATTATGTATTCAGAAAGTAACTAATGATTATCAA
>JAAKFV010000004.1 GCA_011064875.1 Candidatus Anoxychlamydiales bacterium
CTTTTGTTCGATGTCCAATATTATCATATTCATATTCAATCTTTCTGCCATTAGGATATTTTTTTAAAATCAATCTGTTAAAATTGTCATATTCATAGGTGAGAGAGATTTCTCTAGGATCCGTTATCTGTATAATCTTATCATCATATTGATATGATTTTGTTGAAACTGCATAAGCAGAAAGGAATGTTAAAAATAACAAGAAAGTTAATGATGCTATCAGCTTTTTAAACATAGGACTTCTTCATTATTTGGTATAAAGTTCAGACCATTCATATGACATATCAGGATATGGACTATTTTTTGCTTCTGCTATTACTGTTCCAGAAATATCTATTACACTATCACAAAATTGATTTCTGTTAGTAAATATGGGAATTTTAAAAGGTTCATGAATACATCTTACTCTACAAGACAATATCCCCCATGCATGCAATTCCCCTAAATTTTTAACTCTCACAACAAAATACCTTTTTTTTGTCTCTCTTGTAGCTTTATCTAATTCATCTACAGTTAACTGCATTGGTTCCTTATCAGGGTCTTTAAACAATTGAGCAACTTGTTCTTGAGTTAAGATATAAGTTTTAACTTCTATTTGTTTTGCATAATTTTTATTTGAAAACAAAAGTTTTTTTGTCAAGGCTGCTTTTAAGGCAAACGGAACTAATGCAATAGGAATTAAGACTATTAACAACCAGAATTTCATACCTCTCTCCGGATATAATTTTTTTATTAATCGAGTAAGCTCTTTTTATTTATTTTTTTCAACACAAAAAAATGTATAGAAGTTTCTTTTATATAAATAAAAAATTTTCCAAAATGGAGTTCAAAAAAATTATATCATATCTTAGGTGAAAGATGTTGAAGATACTTCAGATGAATCTAAAAATTAGTTTTTTTGCTTTATAAAGCCAGATAAATCATTTTTTTGAAGCTCTTCTTTTAAAAGGGCGATCTTTTTATTTGAAATAGATCCTAAAAATTCTATTGCTGTTAAAAGTCTCGCTCGTATCCTATCTTTTTTTAATATTTCAGCTGATTTAAATAAGGGAGGGCCAAATTTCTTGCCTTGAATAGCTGCAAATAATAGTGGCATCACAATTTTTTTGTGATTTATTTGAAAAAGATTAGAAAGCTCATGGGATGCTTTTTCAATGTTTTCTGATTTTAAAATATCTTGTTTTTCTAAAAGCATCATAAAAGTATATAAGATGAAAATTGCTTCATCTTTTGTGATTTTTTTAGGAGTAAAAAGCTCATCTGTATAATTTAGATGATTTATAAACATGAAATCGACAAGTTCAAAAAATTCTGTTAAGGTTTTCATTCGAGTATGACAAAGAGGGAGGATTTTTTGAAAAAATTCATCATTGAACTGCCAAGCTTTTAATTTATTTAAAAGATCTTTTTCGCTAAGTGTATTTATAATGTATTGTTGATTTAACCAATCTAACTTTTGAATATCAAAAAAAGCTCCAGATTTACCAATTCTAGTAGGATCAAAATCCTTTACAAATTCTTCAAATGAATAAATCTCTTTTTCATCTTTTGTAGAATATCCCATAAGAGTTAAAAAATTAACTAAGGCTTCTGGTAGATATCCAGTCTCTTTAAAGAAAAATGTAGATGTTGGGTTTTTTCTTTTAGATAGTTTTCTTCCATCTTTACCAAGGAGCAAAGGCATATGCATAAAAGTTGGTTTTCCCCATCCAAATGCTTCGTATAAAAGGATGTGTTTTGGAGTAGAGCTTATCCACTCATCCCCACGAATAACATGAGTGATCTTCATTAAATGATCATCAACTACATTAGCTAAATGATATGTTGGAAAGCCATCGGATTTGAATAAAACTTGATCATCAATGTCCGCTAGTGGTGTTATAACTCTTCCTTTAATCGCATCTTCAAATATACACTCTCCTGTAAGAGGAACTTTAAGCCTAACTACATAGCTTTGCTTTTCATCTAATCTTTTTTTAATCTCAGCATCTGATAAATTTCTATAGCGTCTATCATAGCCAGAAGGTGTCCCCATTTTTTTTGCTACCTGGCGCATCTCATTTAGCTCTTCTTTTGTTGCAAAACATCTGTAGGCTTTGCCTTTTTCAACTAGTTCATCTACATACTTTTTATAAATAGAGAGTCTCTCTGATTGTCTATAAGGGCCATATGGCCCACCTATATCTGGGCCTTCTTCCCAAGGTGCATGTGCCCATTTTAAAGAGTCAAAAATATTTTTTTCAAATGTCGGATGGCTTCTTGTTTGATCTGTATCTTCTATTCTTAAAATAAATTTACCACCAAATTTTTTTGCAAAAGCTAAATTAAATAGTGCTATATATATAGTTCCAACGTGAGGATCGCCAGTAGGGGACGGGGCAATTCTTGTTCTTATCTCTTTCATAAATTTGACCTATTAAAAATTTTCAAAAATTTTGATTTTTTAGATATATTTTGATCGGATTTTTTTTTTTAATCAAACCCTTTATCGTTTATTTCACTAAGATAAGCTAAATCTTTTGCAATATTCATCGTCTCTAATAGTTGGATATCGCTTTGATTAAATAACTCAACTGATTTTGATTCAAAATTTTTGAGTTTAATATCAGTTAAAAAACTTTGGTAGTTTTGATTGTTTTCAATCCTGTTTTTTGAGTTCGTTCCCAAAATATCTAGATATTGAGTATAGGTAGTCATTTTTTGTTGGAGATTGTGTTTATATAAAAGTGATAATCTTTTTCTATGAATTAAAGGTATATCTGATAAATCATCATCAAAATTAGGGCTTATTTCATCGTTTTCTAAAGGATACTTTGAAAATTTCTCTCCAATATCTAGCTCTGATAAAATACCTGGAACTTTAACATCTGCTTGAACTCCAACAAGCTGTGGAGATTTTCCAGATACTGTGTAATATCTGCCGCGAGTTACTTTAACTTCTCCAGATGGATTTATTTTAGCATTTTTTGAAGAGTCTAATGAAAATGTTTGAAATGAGCCTTTCCCAAAAGTCTCTTCTCCAACAACTATAGCTCTTCCATAATCTTGAAGTGTACCAGCTACAATCTCAGATGCTGATGCGCTCGCTTTATTCACTAATACAACTAAAGGTCCATCAAAGGTAGTTTTACCATCGGTATTTCTTAAATGTTGTAGATTATCAGAAGAGTCTTTAATCGATACGACGATTCCTTTTGAAATAAACAATGATGCAACTTCAACTGCTTGAGGAAGAAGGCCTCCCGTATTAGATCTTAAATCTAATATAATAGCTTTGATTTTATTTTTTTTAGCATAATTATCTATTGCATTTTTTAGATCTTGAGAAGAAGAGCTTTTAGAGTCTTGGTAGAAAGAAAATAGTTTTAAATTTAAAATTACTCCATCTCCAAAAGGCTCGAAATTTTTCTCTAATCTTGTCTCTTCTAAAACAACTTCTGATCTAGTTATCTCTATATCAAATTTATGTTCATCTTGATCATCATCAAGTTTTCGCATAATTGTTAAATTGACTTTTGAGCCCATTTCGCCTCGTATCATTTCTACCGCTTCTGTAATGTCTAGTCCAATTACCGGCTCGGAGTTTACTGCGATTATTCTATCGCCTGTTTTTAAATTAGCGAGTTTTGCAGGAGAGCCATCTATTACATGCATTATCATAAAACCATTTAAATTATCTCTTAGCTGAGCTCCAATACCAGATAGCTTTTGTTGCACTTGCATCATAAATTGATTGGCTTCAAAAGGAGTAAAATAATCAGTGTGAGAATCTAATGAATGACAAAAAGACTTTAAAAGGCAGCTTAAAATAAACGCTTTTCTCTCTTCTGAATCTTTTGTTGTTATCTCTTTTTCCTTATTTATTTTTTTCTTTTCTAAGACTTGAGATATTGTCTCTTTGCATTCTTCTGATACTTTTTCAGCACTATCTAGTTGTAAGGCCTTAATCCTGAGTAGTCTAGTTAAAAGTTCTCTTTTGGAATTCGTCCATTTCATGTCTTTAAACTCTTCAGGCTTAACATCTTTTGGAAGGCCGCTCATACTCAGTTCGGTTTCTAGCTTATTTCGTCTATTTATTGCATCTATCATAACTCTATGAATTTCATTGAAAACAGAAAAATTGGAGCTTTTAAAGCCTTCTATCACAGCATTTATAATCTCATCTGAAGGATATAGCCACTTTTCGATGTCAGATTCAATAAAATAGGTTTTATTAGGATCAAGCTCATCAACAAAATTTTTTAAGATCCTTTCTGCTATCATAGGCTCTATTTTTTTGAAATTCGCATGCGATTTTAAAATTTCTTCCGTTTTTACCTTCATATCTTTAACAGTTAGATTTGGCTGTTTGGCAGATATAGTTAAGGCTATGATAATCAGTAAGATAAGCTTAAAAGGGAGCTTTTTTAGCATGATTTTTTCCTGTATTTTTTTATCTCCCCAATATATAACAATTTATACTTTGCTTCCAACAAAAATCCTCTCATAACACATTAATAATAATAATCTTGTATATTTCCAAGCTTAGTTGTTGCATCTAATTTGTTAAGATTTTATTAACTTAATATAAGTATTTGTTAAAAATAGTTGATTTCAATTCATTGTTTTGTAATAATTTATACTTAAAAGAGCAAGATTATAGTTAAAAACAATTAAAACTAATTATATAAAGTTTATTTAAATAAATTTTAAAGATAAAACAAGGAGGAGAACAATGACAGGAGATGCAAATTGGGGAGATCAAAATCAAGATCAAAACCCAGTAGGTAGCTTAGCTCCAGAGCCAAATGATGGTAAAAGAGTTGTTTCTATTACAGAAGCTGCAAGACTAAACAATGTAACTAGACAAGCTATTTACGTTGCTATTAAACAAAGAAAATTAAGAGCAACTAAAGATGCAACTCGTTGGACTATTGATTTAGAAGATCTAGAAGAGTATAAGAAAAATAAGTATTCTAGAAAAAAATCTATGTTTGAAGGAGAGCTTCTTTTTGATAATGCAAAAGGTTATTATTCAATTAATCAAGTAGCAAAAATGCTAAATGTTCCAGCACAAAAAATCTATTATGCAACTAGAGTAGGTCATCTTAAAGCCTATAGAAAAGGCGCTGCATGGGTTGTTCAAATCGATGAAGTTAAAGAATACAAACAAAGCTATTTAGATAGAAGAACTACTGTTGGTCAAATCGTAAGTTAATATCGTAGATTAATATCTACTAAATATACGAGGGTAAAGTTATAAAAAAAAAGCTGTCTTTATAGACGGCTTTTTTTTGTCTTAAAATATTCTGAAAATCAATTATTATTAAATTACTTATTAATTATTAAGTAATATAATCTTAGTAAGAAATAATTTTAATATTGAATTTAAATTTTCAAAATGTTGATATCTTATAGTAATCTTTAAAAAATATTAAAAAAGGAGAGTAATATGAGAGCTCAGAGAGAGATGCAGAAGCTAAGAGAACGAGGAAGTTTGCCAGATTTACCAGACCCACAAGATGTAAAAGATTTACCATCTTTAGAAGCTGTACAAGCTTCTCTAGGTATACTGCCAAGCCCTAATAGCTCTCGTCAGGCATCACCTCCATCTAGCTCATTTGTTAAAGTAACTCCTAATGCACATGCGCTTGCTAGAGATGGCTTTAAAGAGAGAGAAATAAATGCAGGTAAAACTTCTGGTGCTGTAAAGGGGATGATAAATAGTGTAATTGAATTTAGGTCACTAACTGGGGGTGCACTAGGTGGGGGTAAAGTTATTGCAGAAGAAGAAGTTACTGAAAAACAACTTGATTTACCGCCACCACCACTACCACTAACACTAACACTTCCTGCTGCTGAAAAAAAAGATACGCGAGACGGACTTCCTGAATTTCATTACGCACGTACAACCCGTCTCGGTTTATAGAAATTACCAAAAGTACATGATGAATTATTCCGATTGAAGGGTAATGCTTTAGATAGCGATAATAAAAAAGAAATTGAAAAAACAAAAGAAAAAGAAGAGATACAAGGCTCCAAATAAGCTTGAAATGGAGATGATTTTTTTAAATTCTGCTAATTTTTAAATTTAGAAGGGGCTTTTTTAGCCTCTTTTTTCTTTTCTGTTTTAGTAGAAGATTCTTTAACTTTAAAATCTTTTATCTGAAGTTGAATAGATGCTTTATCTAAAAAGATATTTATGTGAGGTGTAAATACTATCTCTAAATTTAGGTTTTTTCTTTTAAGAGCTGGTTTTCTATAAGCCATGTTAAAACCAATACCCTCTAACATTCTATCTTTTTGCTCTAAATACATCTTTAAATGTATCTTACCAACAATTTTAGGTGTCCATATTTGTTTGGCTTCACAATATAACAAAGGAGGAGGATTTTCATTACCAAAAGGCTCTAATAGTTTGATGGATTCCATAAAATCAAATGTCAAATCATCAAAATTTGTGTGGGCATCTAAATACATCTTTGAGATTATGTCTAAATCTTGAAGTTTGTCATTTGCAGATTTTATGAAATTTTGTTTGAGCTCTTCAATGTTTTCTTCTTTTATTGTTAACCCTGCTGCAAAATCATGACCTCCAAAGTTAACAAGAAGTTTTTCGTTCTCTTTTAAAACAGGTAAGAGTGGAAATTGAGAAATGGTTCTAATCGAGCCTTTTCCAACGCCTTTTTCTATAGCTATTATAAGAGTTGGACGATTATATTGTTTTGTTATTCTAGCTGTTATTATAGGAATTATTCCTGGGTGCCATTTATCCGAATACAAAACTATCGCTTTGTCATCTAAAAGCTCAGGGTGGTCTGTCATGTACTTTTCGATTTCAGAAGAGGCTTTTCTTTCAATTTTTTGTCTTTCTATATTATAGAGCTCTAGCTCTTTTGCTAGATCTTCAGCTTGCTTGGCATCGCGAATAAGTAAAAGTTCTACTCCTTTTTTAGCATCTGCAATTCTACCGATACTATTTAATCTTGGAGCAATTTTAGATGCTATATCCATCGGAGTTAGATTTTCAGATGTAAGTTCGCAAACTTCAAAGAGTTTTGCGAGTCCAATCCTTTTTTTGTATTGAAGCTCTCGAAGACCATACTTTACAAGTATTCGGTTCTCTCCAATTAATGCCCCCATATCAGAAATAGTTCCGAGTGCGACTAAATCTAAATAGCTTTTAAGATCTATGTAATCTATTTCTGCTGTTTCAATAAGATGATTTGTAAGTGCATGCGCTAATTTAAATGCAACTCCAACACCTGTTATATCTCTATTCGGATAGGTGCTGTTTACAAGTTTTGGATTTAGAGTTGCTATGCAATTTGGTATTTTAGAGGTGGGCTCGTGATGATCTGTAATTATAACATCAATATTATGTTCAAAAACATGCTCAATCTCTTTTGCTGCTGTAATTCCACAATCTACAGAAATTATTAAGGAACAAGAGTTGTTTAAAGCATATTGCAGTGCATCACTTATTATGCTTCTTTTATGTGAAGAGCTCTCTGGAATATAAAAAAAGACTTTAGCATCGATGCTTCTGAAAAATTCAACTAAAAGAGCTGTTGCTGTCATTCCATCGACATCATTATCTCCATAAATTAATATTCCCTCTTTATTTTTTAGAGCTTTGATAACTCTATCTACAGCCTTGTCCATATCTTTAAATAAAGATGGATCGTGAAGCTGAGGCAAAGTTGCATATAAAAAATTGTGAATCTCTTCTAAAGTAGAAAAACCTCTAGATACTAAAATTTGAGCAGTAACCGGATGAATATTGAACTCTTTAATAATCTTATTTAACCAATCAGGGTTCTTTTTAGGTAAAACCCATGTTGGAGGTATCTTTGAAGGAACCATAAAGAGCCAATTTTCCTTTTATTAAAAATTAAGTAACTATTACATATTGATTAAAAGCTCTTTTATAAATTATTATTTTTTTTTTGCATATAAATCATTTTTCAGAATTTTTTAATGTAAGTGATCTTTTCATCTCAATTTTATGGAACATCAACATTAAAGGTGATGCTATAAATATAGAGGATAGAGTTCCAAAAATAACTCCAATAGTCATGACTAGTGCAAAACTAAATATTGTTGAGCCCCCTAAAAGCACTAAAGCTAAAAGTGCTAAAATTGTCGTTGCTGATGTTATCGTTGTTCTAGAAAGTGTGTGATTTAATGCGTGATTGATAATTTCTTTAAATGTGCATTTTTTCATGTGTTTTAAATCTTCACGAATACGATCGAAAATAACTATCGTATCATTTAATGAGTAGCCAATGATAGTCATTAATGCCGCAACAGTATGAAGATCAATCTGAACAGGGACTCCTAAAATATGCAATATTGAAATCAAACCAAGGGTCACTACGATGTCATGTATCAAACAGATCATCGCACTCATTGCAAATTTAAACTCAAATCTAAATGTTATATATCCTAAGATTGCAATTAGAGCTAAAGAAAGTCCCCAAATAGCATTGTTTTTCATGGAATCAGACATCTGCCCACTCATAAGTGTCCAGTTTTGATCGAGCTTTTCTAATGATCTTGGACTTATATTAATGTTATTTTCTTTTAGGGCATCTACAACCCATACTATTCTTGGATTAGTCTGATATTTATAAGTTGTGTCTAAAGCATCTATCTCATAGGGCATTGCATAAAAAGGTTTGCCTTTTTGATCCATAGATGCAGAGAAAAGAAGCCTTAAGTTATTAGAAGGTGTCAGCTCTCTTACTTGAACATCTTTAGATGAAATTCCAGTTTTTAAGAATGCTTTTTCAACTGTGGTTCTATAGTCATGAGCTTTTGTTTTATCGATTTCAACTGATAGAGCAAACCCACCTGTAAAGTCCATGCCAAATACAGATTTTTTCTGAAGAGAAAATGTATAGGCCCCAACGAGGATTATCAAACCAGATATCATAAAGATATACTTTGAATATTTTGAGAAATTAAAGTTTTTGATTTTTACAAAATTTAACATATGAAGATTAGTATGTTTTGGGTTTTGTGCCCATTTTGTAAAAAAGTATTTGGTCATAAAAAGAGCTGTAAACATTGAAGAGGCTATACCAATTATCAAAGTTAAGGCAAATCCTTTAATCGGACCAGAATCAAAATTTAATAATATGAGAGCAGCTAATATTGTAGTTAAATTGGAATCTAAAATTGCACTGAATGCCTTTTTATATCCATTTTGTATTGCAGAAGATATTCTCTTCGATATTGCAAATTCTTCTTTTATCCTTTCAAATACTAAAACATTTGCATCAACTGCCATACCTACTGTTAAAATAATACCTGCTATCGATGCTAAAGATAGCGTTGCATGTAGGTTTTGAAGCGTTGCCCACATTATTAAAAGATTAAATATTACAGCAACAGATGCAACGAGCCCTGCAAATTTATAGTAGTATACCATTGCCATTATAACTAAAGCTAAAGCTACAAAAGTTGCAATTATTCCTTTTACCCTCTCTTTAGATCCTAGCTCTGCAGAGACATTTTTTTCAGATAATATATGAGGTGTAAAACTGAGCGATCCTGCCTTTAAATCAGCGACTAATTGATTTACCTCTCTTAGAGAAAAACTACCAGTTATCTGAGCGCTATCTTTGAAATCTACATGAAGTGTCGGCGCTGAAATTATATAGTCATTTAAAATAACGGCCATTCTCCAGCCTTGTCCTTTTGAAAAGTTCTCGAGTGGTGTGCCTGTAATTTTATCTTTGGAAAATTGAGAAGTCCATGTATGTACTTCTTCCCTTGGATTTACTTTTACGCCCTCTTTATTTGTATATGATCCCTTTACTTCAAAAGTTAAAAAGTTTCCTTGCGATGGATCATATGATGATCTGATATTTGCTAAGTTAGAACCCTCTAAAGCATAGTTATTAAAAACTATGAGAAGTGGATTTGTCTGTCCATGCCAAGAAGATGCATCAGATCCTTTAAATATAGAAATTTTTGAAAGAGTATCGTTAAACGCAGATGTAACTTCTGCTTCTGAAGATGCAATTCTAAGACCGTTTTCATATAAAATTTTAGCAGATTCACTAATAGGTTCAACAACCTCTGTGGAAAGAGATTTACCATATAAATGCCTAAATGCAATAGCATTTATGCCTTTAATATCTTTCTTATTTGTAACAACCGCTTCATTATATACTTCTTGTAAAAACTTGTTTACATGCTCAGAAAGAGATGGATTATTTAAACTATACTTTTCATTAACAATCTGAAAAGACATAGATGATGCTTTTATAAGCTCTTTTGCTGAAAGTGCTTGAGCTGATGGGAAATCTAATACTATATTTGAATCAATAGTTCTAATATTTACTTCAGATACTCCCATTTTATTAACGCGATTATAAAGCTCGTTTACGCCCTGCTTTAGGGCTGCTTCATCTTTTACTAAGTGATTGTTTTGATCTCTTAGCTCGATTTGTACGGTTTTTCCACCAGATAGATCTAGCCCCCAATTTAAAATCTTTCTCTCATCTCCTCTAAAATACTTTTTGAAACTTAAATAAAGATTACTAAAAAGTGGGTTTTTAGTAGGAGGTGCATAGTCATATTTAACAGATGGATCTAAACTTATTTGAGCTGCATTGTAATCATCTTTCCATTTAAGTAAATCCTCTTGGATTGAAGTCTCTATTTTGTTCAGAGTTATAACTCTTTGTCCTAAATTTGAAAATTCTAAAGTTGCATATTTTTTAGAACCATGAACTTCAAAATTCTCTCTAGTTGCCTTCAAAATAGTTTGATAATAATCATCTTTTTCAAAAATAAAGGCATTTGAAAAACCAGATGTTTTGGAAAGTAAAGATCCAGGAAAACCCAAGTAACCATTTTGAGATAAGATAGATTTTAGTTTATTAAAATCTTTGAAAAAACTTTTAGCATCTTCTGTATTTTCATAAGACTCATATTTTTGAAGTATTTTATCTAGCCCTTTAGCTATCACATAAATTGAATTAGCTCTCATACTAACAGGCGTTTGATTAGAAATAAGAGTCGGAACGTATACAACTAAACAAAACTCTTTTTGCTCTTTAGGTAATTTTTGATATGTCTCAAAATCATAAACTGGAAGTGATTCACGATCTAAATCCGGATGTTTTGGGTTCCAGTCATTTAAAAGAGTGTTTAAAATTTGTTTTGATTCAACTTTAGCTATCTCATTTAAATTTAATACTAAATAACTAGATGCGTTTTCAAGAGTATGTAAATTGATGCTAAATTCATCTTTTTCACTCATGATTTTTTCATCAGTTTTTGTGGAAAGTCTTGCTATTTCATTGATTATTAACTGATCAAAAGAATCCTTTTTTTGAGCTTTTAGAGTCTCTTCAAACCGTACAATATCTCTGTGAAGTGTTAAAAAGACTTTATTATTTGAAAAATCGATAATCAGCTGGCTTATAAATGGATTGTTAGATTTTAAATCAATCTTTAATAAATTAGCTGAGTCTTTTTTGAATGCCGAATCTAAAGATTGATATATGTCATTATAATTAAAAGGTCTTTGTGATTTCGAAAATTTAGTAATATTATTTTTTAAAATATTTTCTGCACTAATCAATGCAGTTTGTCTTTTATCTAGTAAATATTGTTTCTGTCTAATCTCATCTGATACAAATTTTTGATCTTTTTGGGATTTAGTTATATTTGATTTTTCTAAAGTGATCTCTGCTCTATATCTACCAAGTGTATCAATAAGTGTTTGAATAGTACTTTTTGGATTATCAAAATGTCCTTGAGTAAATGATGCAAAATATCTACTTGTAATAGGAGAGGATTCTCCAAAAACCTTTGTGAAATCTAAAATGCCATGAACTAGAGTAAACACCATGTTTTTTGTCATTTGTGAATAAGGATCTTTTATGATGTTTTCTAAAAGAATAGCATTTTCAGATGTTCCAGCAACTGATGAACCTATTTCAGCTGCTCTATCAAATATTACATCTTTATATGATGATGAAATATTTTTTTTGTCATCAAATTTAGAGCTATATTCAAAAAAATCATTTACCCTATTTGTATCAAACTGAATTGGTATCTGTCTTTTTATAGTAACTTTTTTGCTCTCAAATTGATCAGAGTCTAAAGCAGTTAACTGCGCTGGTACAAAAGATATTAGATTTCCAGCTCTTGAAACATACTTTTTAAATTTAGTGGCATCTTCGTTTTTAAAAAAATCTATATCTATATGATCGGGATTGCTTTTGCTGATTTCAATAGACCGAGTTTTGATCTTTAGCATTTTTAAATAAGATTTTATCCACAAAACAGAGTCTTTTTCTAAGACATTTACCCTCTTTGTGATGTTTGAAGCTATGGATTCAGCTTTTGCTTTTTCAATCGGTTTGTTCAGTGGCCTTGAATAATAAAAAACTGTTGGTAAAATGTTATATATTGTCAAAGCTATAACGATAATGATTAACCATTGCTGCCAACGCTTTTTCTTTTGCATATTAGATACCTATTTTTTTTGTTAAAAAAAAAAATTAATAAAATAAAATAATACCTGAAATTTTAAGAGATGTCTAGGGAATTAAGATTAAAGTCTTAATACTTGTACAAATTAAAAAAAATTTAATAAAAGCTTAAACAGGGAAATGATGAGTTTTAACGAAAAAAAAAGAGATCTATCCTTTTTTTTACTCTCTTTACAATATATTTTTATGATTTGTAAAAAAATAATATTTAAACTAGAATTTCGAACATTTTAAATAAAAAGTAAATAAGAGGTTATCAAATGAGTGTAAGAAACATTTCTGCTTTTTTTAATGGTTTGTATCCAACTAACATTTTAAAGAAGGTTCTACTATATGCTCAAAAATCTGAAGAGATTATTTCTAATAATTATTCAAATCAGCAAGTAGATATTCCCAATGAGATATTATCTAAAGCGGTTTTATGCAAACAATCTGATGATAAATTGCAATTTTGGTCCTCTAGATCCCAAAATTGGTTAGTTTTTGGAGATGAAAAACAATTGGACAATTATCTCAAAGGAGATGAAAACGTTGATATCTGGGAGATTGAAGATAAAAGAGAACAAAACCCAAAAGTCATTTATAAATATCATAATGGATGGGATGAAGAAGACACTTTTACTTGTATAGACAATCTCTATCATGAAATATCTTCTGGAACAGAACAGGGTGTTTTTTGCATTCATGATATAAATAATGATCAAAAAAAGTTTGTCCAACAAAAACAGGGATGGTTTCAATATGGGTTTGAAGAAGTCTCTTTCGAAAAGGCAGCTGAGAGCTTAATTTCAAGAAAAGCTGCTAAAGATCAATTGAAAAAATGTTATGTTGTAGGGCTCTCTGCATTAGCTGTATCTCCAGCTGTAATAGGCATAGGAACGACTCTTTCTAAAACCTTGCAAAATCTGACAATCTCGAACAGTGGTCTCTCCTCATCCAACTTTGACTTTAGTTCTCCTTCTTTTCAGCATTATTTACATAAAACTATCACTGTTTTCTCTGCAGCTCTGATGACCAGTGGAATGAAGACCCAAGGCCTGTCTTTGTCTAAAGTTTTGCCGGTAGTTATGGTTGCTCTGTCAGGGTCTGAATACGCAAAAGCTCAAACTTTTTGTCCTATAGCAGCGGGGAGCTTTTGGATAGGTAATGTGCAGACTAGAATGGTCGCTTCCGATGACTTTCTCTACGTAGCAGCTAGTTCTACTTCCAATCCTAATTTTTGGATCTATGATCTAAAAAAAAATGCTACAAATCCTCCATCGGTAGGTTCATTTTATAATGATCGTAGTACCTTCTCATTAGCAGTTTCTAGATGTAATGCCTATATTCATCAAGGATCAGGAGCTGTTCTGGTTGTTGATATATGTAATCCTTGTTTTTCTTCTACTAGCTTAAGTAGTAGTTCAAGCTCTACTAGTACAAGTAGTATAAGTAGTAGTGTAAGTAGTAGTGCAAGCTCTACTAGTACAAGTAGTGTAAGTAGTAGTTCAAGTTCTACTAGTAAAAGTAGTATAAGTAGCAGTTCAACCTCAAGTGCAATTTCCTCTGTTGTTTCAAAATCTTTTTCCGAAACCTTTCGTTCTCGTGGAAAACAAACATTGCAAACTGTTGTGGATATAACAAGTGGGAGAGAATCAAATTCAGTAGGGATAGGTGCGGCTTTAGGTATAGGAATTGCTTCAGGGCTTTTTTTTGGGATAATCTCTGGAGGAACAGCCATGTTGTGGATTCTAAAAAAACAACAAAACAGGACTTCTCAGGCATCAGAAGGCCGTGGCTCTAAAGATTTTTTTTTAGAAGAGAATGTAAGAGCAAGTCCCAATGCAGGTGAAAGTGTGTATGGTTTATCATCTAGTGTTACGAAACCTTCTGAAGAAGCATATCGAAGAACACCGGATGTTGTTCATCCCGTCATAGGAGAAGAATATCAAAGAACGCCGGATGTTGTTCATCCCTAAAGTGTAAAAGAATGATAATTTTTTTTAGAGTTAAAAATCACAAAAAATTGATTAAAATAATTTTAAAAAAAATCATACTCGAAACAAAATTAAAATTCTTATATGCTTCTAATCTTTAAAAAATAGCTGCCACTGCTTCTTTAAAATTTTTAAAAGCAAATAAATTGAAAATATAAGCGTAAAATGACATCAACTACTAAGTTAGATTCTCGAAAAGCAATTGAAAAGTTAACTAAAGATTTAACAAAAGTGCCCTCTCACATTGCTATTATCATGGATGGTAATAGAAGATGGGCAAAAAAAAATAATCTACCCGCTGCAGCAGGACATATTAAAGGAGCTAATTCTCTAACTAACGTTGTAAAAATTGCATCAAAATTAAAAATTAAAACTTTAACCGTTTTTGCTTTTTCAACAGAAAATTGGTTGAGATCGAAAATAGAAATTAACAGTCTTATGAAACTTTTTAATCTCTATTTAAAAAAACAACTAAAATTCATGCAAAAAGAAAAAGTCAAGTTAAGTGTTATCGGTGATCTTACAAAACTACCTGAAAATTTACAAAAAGCTTTTAATTCTACAATTGAAAAAACAAAAGATAATGATGTTATCGAGCTTGTAATTGCTGTTAACTACGGTTTTAAAAATGAAATGAAAAGAGCAATTCAAAAAATTATTGAAGATTGCGAAAATAAAAAAATTTCAAAAAATGATATTTCTGAGAGTTTAATATCTGAGTATTTAGATACAAAAAATCTAACAGATCCAGATCTTTTTATAAGGACAAGCGGAGAGAATAGATTAAGCAATTTTTTGCTTTGGCAACAAGCATATTCAGAGATTTATATTACAGATGTTCTATGGCCAGATTTTAAAGAAAAAGATTTTTTAAATGCAATTCATGAGTTCCAAAAAAGAAAAAGAAGGTTTGGAGCATAAAAAATGTTAAAAAAAATTATGTTAAAAAATAAAAAAATATTTTTTTTAACATTTATTTTTTTTATTTTCCCTCTTCTCTTAGTAAATGTTGCTGCTTTTGATGATTTTAACTATCAAAAAAATGAATTTGTCTCAATAGAGGCTGAAAATATCCCAAAGCATGTTGCTATTATTATGGATGGAAATAGAAGATGGGCAAAAGAAAATGATCTTTCTTTATATGAAGGATATATTAAAGGCGCTGAGGCATTATCTAATATCATTGAAGCTTCAGTAGATTTAGGAGTAAAAATTTTAACTGTTTATGTGTTTTCAACAGAAAATTGGTCTCGTGAAAAAGAAGAAATTGATACTCTAAAAGATTTATTTGAGTATATGTGTATCAATCAAAAAAATACTCTAATAGATTTGGGAGTTAGACTAGATACAATTGGTGATATTTCAAAATTTCCAAAAAGTACTCAAGATAGTTTTAATGAGCTAAAAAAAACTTGCCAAAATGGTAAAAAGCTGGATTTGATTTTAGCAATAAATTATGGTGGAAGAGATGAAATAAATCGGGCGATGCTAAAAATAATTGACGATGTTGAAAATAATATCATAAAAAAAGAAGAAATTACTCAAAATTTGATAGCAAGTTACTTGGATACAAATAAAATACCAGATCCAGATCTTTTGATTAGAACAGCAGGGGAAGCTAGACTTAGTAATTTTTTACTATGGCAAGTAGCTTATACAGAAATTTATATCTCAGATTTTTATTGGCCGGCTTTTTCAAAACTAGAATTTATGAAAGCGATTTTGGATTTTCAAAAAAGAAGTAAAAAGGTAGGTTCATGAAAAATTTTAAGGATTTAAAAAGTAGATTTTTAGTCTCAATAATCTCAATTATCATACTGATATTAGTAATATTTTTTGCAGATCTACTCTTCATGAGATTTATTGTAACATTAGTTATTTGTTCTCTTGGCGCTTTTGGAGCTAATGAATTTGTTCATTTTGCTAAAAAAAAGCAAATTGCAATCGATAAAAATTTACTTGTCGGCGCTGTTATTTTTGAGATAATAGCTTTTTTTATCTATTCACAATATGCAGAGCTTCAAATTTTACCAATTCTAGTTTTCTTTCTCTTTTTAATCTTTTTATTTTTCTCTAATTTTAACAAAATAGAAAATTCTTTACTTAGAATATCTACAGCTGCTTTTGGGTTTTTATATATCGCTATTCCTTTGGGGATGGTTCTACCAATTTTATACATTGAAACTATCGAAATGCAAGATGGAAGGTTTTGGATATTTTATCTGATTTTTGTAACAAAAATAACAGATATTGGAGCCTATTTTGGAGGTAGACTTTTTGGCAAAAAAAAATTAGCTGCAAAGGTTAGTCCTAAAAAAACTGTTTTTGGAAGTGTTACAGGTTTAATATTTGCACTCGGTGGAAGCCTTTTGTTTTTAATATTTGCAAAATCTAGTGTGTTTGATTTTAACCTATCAGAGGCGATAGTTTTAGGTATTATTTTAGGTGTGTTTGCTCAATTTGGTGATCTCACTGAATCTCTTATAAAAAGAGATTCTAAAATTAAAGATAGCTCAAAAATTCCAGGATTTGGTGGAGTATTAGATATGTTAGACTCTCATATATTCAATATTCCAATTTTATTTATGTTTTTGGTAGGATAGAAAGCATGATAATTACAATAGATGGCCCTGCAGGGGTTGGAAAATCCACAGTTGCTAAACTTCTCGCTCAAAAATTGAAATATTCATATTTCGATACGGGAGCTATGTATCGAGCTGTTACATATGCATTTTTAAAAAATGAAATAGATATTGATGATGAGATAAGTGTTATCAATTTTTTAGAAAACTCTTTTAATTATGAAATCAAAGAAGAAAATGGTTTAAAATTTTACTTTGTAAATAATGAAGATGTAACAGAAATTATAAGATCAAACTATGTTACTGATCAGGTGTCTTTAGTCTCTGCAAAACCCTTTGTTAGAAAAATGCTAGTTCCAATGCAAAGAAAATTCGCAAATGATAAAGATATGGTCTGTGAAGGTAGAGATATGGGAACTGTAGTTTTTCCAAATGCCGAGATAAAAATTTATTTAACAGCTAAAATATCTGTAAGAGCCCAAAGAAGATTTAAAGAATATATAGAAAAACATCCCCAAGATATTGCTACTTTAGATAAAAATCAAATTCTTCAAGATATTCAAAGAAGAGATGAAAAAGACTCAACTAGAAAAATCTCCCCTTTAAGAAAGGCAAAAGATGCTCATCATATAGATACCTCAAATTTAAGCGTTGATGGTGTTGTTAAAAAAATTATAAAAAAAATAAAAAAACAACAAAAAATAAAATTCGCTTATAGATTTGTTAAAGTAGTATCTAGGTTCATTTTAAAAACATTTTATAAATATAAGGTATATGGCAAAGAAAACGTTATTAAAGGCGCTGCTATAGTAACGTCTAATCATGTATCTTTTTTTGATCCCTCTGCCCTTACTGTAGCTATAGATGATGAGATCCATTTTTTAGCAAAAGAATCTCTATTTAAAGTTCCAATTTTAAAAAATCTTATAAGAGCTTTAAATGCCCATCCAATCTCAGGAAAAGAATCGAATATTCAAACTATTAAAGAAGTAAAAAATATTTTAAAGACTGGAAAAAAAATAGTTATCTTTCCAGAAGGCACCAGAACAGACGGTAAAATTACAAAACTGCTCCCCGGTGTTGGCTTTTTAATAAGCTTATCTAAATGTACAACTATTCCAGCTTATATTCATGGAGCTCACAAAGTGTGGCCAAGAGGCAAAAAATTTCCAAAACTCTTTGGTCAAATCTCTTGTATTTTTGGTAAACCCATAAGATTTGAAGAGTTTGAAAAAATAGATAGAAATAAAAGAATTCCTTTTATTTTAGCAAGAATAGAAAATGAATTAAAAAATTTAGAGAAATGGGCTGAAGATGGTTTTAAAGGTGAGCAACCCTAAACTTATTGAAAAAAATGAAAATTTTTATTCATAATAATATTAAATCAATAATCGGAGGATATAATGGCTAAAAATATTAAAATGTTAGATGAATCAAACTTTTCTAAGGAAATTGAATCAGGTGTTACCTTAATAGATTTTTTTGCCGAATGGTGTGGCCCTTGTAGAATGCTAGCTCCAGTTGTTGAAGAAGTAGCAGAGACCCTAAAAGATAAAGCATCTTTTGGTAAAGTCGATATAGATAAACAAGTAAAGCTTGCAACCGAATACCAAGTAACCTCTATTCCAACTCTAGTCTTATTTAAAAATGGGAAGGAAGTTGATAGAATAGTCGGCCTTAGAGATGAAAAAGCTCTGAAAGAATTTGTAGAAAAAGCCCTAAAATGAGTAGATTTATATTTTGGTTTGTAGTTTTTGTTTTTATATCTGGAATATCTCTTCATTATAAGTTCGATATTCCATATTTTCTCTCTTGGATAGGAAAGCTTCCTGGCGATATGATCATTAGAAAAGGGAAAACTATATTTTATGCTCCAATAACTACTGCTGCTCTATCTTCTTTAGCTTGGTCAATTTTTTTAGGGGCTTTTTCTAGAAAAAAATGAATTTTGGAATTTAGATTTTCTTTTTCATTGTTTTATATATAATATTTTTTTCATAAATATAAGTTTTTCTTTTATTTTTTTTCGAATTGATTAATAATACTATAATTTTAAAAGCTAATTCTTAGGAAAATCTTATGTCTCTTCCCACAAAACAATTGAATGCTAAGTCTCTTTTATCAAAAGAATATAAAAATCTTTTTAAGGAAATCAAAGCGAAAGTACTTTCCTCTCAACTTAAAGCGTCTATTGCTGTTAATAGTGAACTTATCAAACTATATTGGGAAATAGGAAACGCAGTTTGTAGAAGACAACAAAAAGAAGGGTGGGGTAGTAAAATAATTGAAAAATTAGCAAAAGATTTAAAACTTACATTCCCTGATATGAAAGGGTTTTCTTTAAGAAATATTCAATTTATGGTGCAATTTGCTAAAAAATATCTTCAAATTGAAATTGTGAAACAGCTTGTTTCGCAAATTCCTTGGGGGCACAACATATTGATAATGCAACGATTAAGTAATAATAAGGAGAGATTTTGGTATATTAAACAAACTATTGAAAATGGATGGAGTAGAAGCATTTTAGAAAACTGGATTGATTCTAACTTATATCTAAGACAAGGAAAGGCTGCAACAAATTTCAAGAATACTTTGCCAGCTACTCAATCAGACTTAGCTAACCAGATTATTAAAGATCCGTATTGTTTTGATTTTTTAACTCTAAGAAAAAAATATGATGAGAAAGAATTAGAATGTGGTCTTATGGACCACATTCAAAAATTTCTACTTGAACTTGGGGCTGGATTTGCCTTTGTTGGACGACAATATCAACTTACTGTAAGCAATAAAGATTTTTTTGTTGATCTTTTATTTTATCATTTAAAACTTCGTAGTTTTATTGTTGTTGAGCTAAAGGCTAAAGCATTCACTCCGAAGGATGTTGGCCAAATGAATTTTTATTTATCTGTTATAGATGATCTATTGCGACAATCCGGAGATAATCCAACTATGGGTTTGCTCTTGTGCAAAACAAAAGATAAGGTTATTGCTGAATATGCTCTAAGAGATATACATAAACCTATTGGTATCTCAGAGTATAAAACCAAAATTATAGAATCTCTTCCTGAAAATTTGAAAGGATCTTTGCCCACAATTGAGGAAATTGAAGAAGAACTTTCCGACAAAAATCAATAACTATAGCTGCTCTATCTTCTTTAGCTTGGTCAATTTTTTTAGGGGCTTTTTCTAGGAAAAAATGATATCGAATAGTGATTTTTAAAGATCAAAAATCTTGTAACATTTGTATTAAATAATTTCTTATTGATAGTTTTTTATAGTTTTAATATTCTGTGTGTGAAAATTTTAAGGAGTCTTTATGACAGCAGCATTAAGATCAGCCATTCATAGAAATTATTCTGGAAGTTTTAGATCATTCGATGATTGTTCTTTATCTCGTGATATGAGTAAATATTTATTAGTTAGTAAGAGATTAACGGAGGGCAGTGATGCTGCTCCAAGGACATTTTGTGAAAAGCCTTCTTTTGATAATATGAAATTAGAGGAGTTCGCTGCTTCTTATGCAAGGACATTTTTTGGAATGCCTCTCCATAGTATGACTCAAGGAAATAGACGATTTCAATTTGAAAAATTCCAGAAAACGCATTTTTCTGATGATCTTGATTTGGACAATGCATCTTTAGTTGATTCCCTTTCTTTAAGTATTTGGGCTGCATTAATGGATTATTACGGTGATGATCCCAACTTTAAAAGAAAATTTTTATCTGAATTGGGATTAACAGGAAATAGTTTGCTTTCTATTTTGGAGACTGTTGTAAGGTTACCCGCTTGTTTGATTGTTGGAAATAAAATATCCCACTATATTGCTCAAGGAATAAATTTTTTTGCCAATAGAAAAAGGAATGATGATCAAATTCTTATAAATTATTTAGAATTGAGAAAAAAGTTAAATCGAAGTTTAGGCAGAAATGTTGAGAGTGTAGCTCAAAATTGTACAAGTTTGGTTACAAATTTAATGAGAAGAGGTTATCAAGAGAGAACGGCTCAAAAAATTAATGATCATGTGGTAGATGGTAGTGAGAAAGTTCTTTCTTTATTCGAACATGTATTAAGTCCTTTTTTTATATTGAAATTAGCTTTGGGAAAACTTCCAACAGGGACTGATATGGTTACTTTTTATAGCGATATGAAGAAATATGATCCTAAATATTATTCAAGAGAACGCTCAAATTCTTTATAGAATTGCGCAACTAGCAAATTTTTGAAATCTCTGTTTTATTTCATCCGTATGTCTATGTTTTTCTCCATAGACTTTTTTGCTCATTGATATTAGCTCTTTATATTTAGCTTTTGCTTTTTCCCCTTCCTTTAATTCAATGAACATTTCAACTAACTCTTCAAGTACTTCAATTACTTTAGTATTTCCTTCTGGAAATAGAGATTTATAGATTTCAAATGATTTTTCTAGCATTTTTCTAGCCTCTTGCTTTTTGCTAGCCTTAGACAGTAATTGAGATAAACCATAGCGTAGATTTGCTTCTAGATCTTTTTCTCCATCTTCTTTTTCAAATATTGCAAATGCTTGTGTGTATATTTCCAGAGCTTCTTTATTCAGGTCAAGATAGGATGAAATTTTAGATAAAAATAATAAAGAGTTAATCATAAATTGAAGATCTCTAGCTTCAAAAGTTTTTTGGAAATTTTTAAGTGAAACAGGGACCATTTTTTTAGCTTCAGTTTTAACTTGGGTTTTTATTTCAATATCATCAGAGTTATATAGTTGAACTATTTCTCGAAGTAAAGATTCTGTGCATCTTCCGTCATATTTTCTTTGCAATATTTCGTTTACATCTTTAAAGATTTCTAATTTTTCCCTGCTCAACCCATACATATCGAAATATTTTGTGCCGCTTATCAATTTTTGAATTATCAAATCAAGGTGTTTGTCTCCATAATTCGTTAAAGATTTTTGTAGAGCTTCTTTAAACGTAGGTAGAGCTTTTTTTTGATCTTCAGGATTATTAGAATAAAAAAGCATATCGATTTCAGTAAAGGTAGATTCTATTATAAAAGGATCTAATTGAGAGTCGTAGGGCTCACGAATCACCTCAATCTCTTTTTCTAATTTTTGAAATTCTTTCTCAAATTTAATTATGCAGACATCTAAATCTTTACTATCGATAGTGGAGCTTTCGATCTCTTGTTCGATTTGCTGAAAAGATGTTAAAATGCTCTGAAGATTTATTGCTCCAAATTCTTTAACAAAAACTTCAAAAACTTTATTAAATTTTTGAAGAAATTCCTTTATTGCTATTGAACCTTCTTTTTTATTGGATTTAAATTTTTTCAAATTTTCATTAAATTCTTGCAAATCTATATGATTTTTTTGAAGAAGATCTGTTACTTGAAATAATTTTGAAAAAGCATCTTTAAAAGAATTCATAACTAATGTTGGATCAGTTTTTTTCTCGAGCAATTCTAGTGCGTTCATAAGCTGAGATAGATAGCCTTTGAAAAGAGAACAAATGCGTTCGTTTGAATTATTTTCAATAAACTTCGCTAATTGTTGTTCTTGATTTTTTACAATTTCTTTCAAAAAAAACATTTTATGATCTGTTCTTGATGCTAAATTGGTTAAGTTCTGTTGTATTTCATCAATAATTGGGATATTTCCAAATTCTAATCTAGATAGTGTGAGTAATTCATAGGCCTGTTGAAATAACCCCCTGTTTCCTAAGGTTTCAACAATAAAATTAATTTTATCGAAATCCTTTTCTAAAAAAGCTTCTTCAAATAAAACTAATAATAGTGGTGGAATATTTTTAAAAATATTATCACTTGATAATTGCAAAGATGGCCAAAGGGTAATTGTTTTATTAACAACTATATCCATTATTGAATCTAATGAAAATTCTGAGGCTAGAATATTTTCACCTAAGGTTTTTTTAGGAGAAGTTATATTTTTTTTATCAATATATATTCCAATTTCTCTTAACTTTTTTATTGCCCATGTAATGCAGTTGTCAGGTGCGATTTTTTGTTCCCAATGATCTTTGACTTGTTTAAAAATTAATTCCGTAAATTGTGGTGAATATTTTTCAAAATTATTTCTTTCTATTACTTGAATATCTTCATCATTATAACAACTCTCTTCAGAATCAAAATTTTTCCATGAACTAGTTTCTGGAAATGAAATAGTTTGAATAAAGCCATCTTTAGATCGAATTATTAAAACAATAAATCTCTCATTTTGATTCATTATCTTTTTCTTTTCTTTAAAATAATCAATGATTGTTTGCTTTACTGCATCATAAGATTCTAATTTTTTTATCGGCTTAAATGGTCTTGCAATGCTTTCTTGTGAACCTCCGCTTCCTAATAGATTAAAAAATACTTGAGGTGTTCCAGCTTTTTGTTGTTCTATTTCCCAAGTAACTAAATTGATTAATTTTCTTGCTTCATAACTACTTATTTGCCACGATTTCACATATTTAGAAGATTTGAATTTAGAAAAAGGATCTATTAAATTTATTCTTACATCAGCCTCTGAATTTCTAGATAAAGGATTTCCTCCTATATGAAGTCTTATCATGAAATATTTATTATTTTCAATTCCCTCTATTATTATTGATCCATGTTTATCAATTGGAATTGAATCATTGCAATCATCGATCGCTGCTAAAGTAACTAGCCAATTATCAGAATCCACAATACACGGTGAATCAGGATTTGCCATTTCTAATTTACTAGGAGCTATGATCTTTTTTAGAAAAATTCCTGTTATTCTCTTTTCATCTTCTTTATCTTTTTCAACGGTTTCAATTTTGCAATCTTTAAAATATGAAATTATTGCATCATTCTCTTTTTTTCTATAATTAAAATAGGCAATCGAAAGAAAATCTTTTATTTGGTTCTTTGTTTTAAATATTGATAAATAACCGCCAAGTTTGTCTGCATTATAAGGAACATGAAGTTTATCGTTAAAAACATATGTTTTGTCAAAAGGAACAAGATGGGAGATATTTAAAGTTCTATCGAAGACTTTCCAAATTTTACTAATATTTTCATCGCCATTTACTGAATATAAGTTAAATTCATAATTAGAATTGTTTAAGGTTAGAATAGGATTGTCAATCGCAACCAATTCATAAATATTTTCAACAGGTAGAGGTAGACAAGCTTTTAAATATAGAGCATAATCAGAGATATCAATAATTGCTGGTATTGATTCTTGTATCTTTTCTAAACTTGTATAACCATCAAATGTTTTTGTTTGTCTTGTCTGATAATCATACTCTTCAATCTCTGGACAACAATCCTTTTCATTCAACAATAAAGTGATTTTTTTTCCATTATAAAACCATGAATTTATCTCTTGAATTTCTTCACTCGGATTTGTTGCCCTTTTATTTAGATGTAAGTCTACTGTTGACACTATTATTCCCTTAACAACTTTTACCGATAGAACTAATGCTATAATCAGCTGTTTTTCGTATAGTGCTATTCACATGAGGATCAAAACTCTCTTTTTTTTCGTCCAATGCCATGGTTACACTAGCATTAACTACAGAGTCTGTTACACACTTACCTTCTGGTGCATAAGCATTAAGAGCTGCTTTTACAGCCACACCACTTAATGTAATAGAACCATCAGTACTGCTTTTTACTCCATTTTGAATACCTGGAACTGAATTGTCAATAGCAGCTTGCACACGCTCTTTTCTTGACATTTCTTCTTCTTTTAATTTCTCAAACAATCCTGGTAACACTTCAATTTTTTTTGAAGGATCTCTTCCTGAAATTTTTGTTGACATCTTAAACCTCCATTTTTGATTTTAAGATAAAAAGTTGAGATGTTACATCTCTTGCTTGTTTAAGTAAAATAAAATTTTATGTTTTCAAAAAACATTGGTTTTTTTGCTTAAACTTCTATGTATTTAGTCCTCTGAATCTGAAAACTCTTCTTTTAATGAATCAAGTGTTTTTTCTACAAACTCACCAAAAGTTGTTTTTACTTGTAGGTTAGGCTTTGATTCTTCTAATCTTTTTAAAGCTTTTTGCACATCAGCTGTGATTTTATTTTCACTTAAATCTAACATTACTATAGCGTTGTTTTTAAGATGATTTTTTAAAATCTCTATTCGTTTAGTAGCATTACACTCTATTTGATTAGAGCTTAAATCAAGATGTGTCAGGGCTTGATTAGTTTCTAATCCCTGCAAAAATAAACACAGACCAAAAAATCCGATTTCATTAGCGCTTAAATCAAGATGAGTAAGAGAAGAGTTTTTTGCTAAAGATGAGCTTGTTAGAGGTTGTTTTGCTAGAGCCTTTGCGTCTGAATAATTAAATTTGTTTCCAGAAAGACATAGATGAGTTAAAGATTTGTTTTTTCCTATAGCCTGTCCTAAGGAAATAGCGTTCTCATGGAGTAGATTTCCTCCTAAATTGTTTTCACTCAAATCAAGATGAGTCATGGTTCTATTTGTTATTAAAAAAGCCGCTAAAGCTGCTATTCCTTTAGCAGTAATTCTATTTGACCTTAGATTAAGATATTTAAGAGGAGTGTCTTTTAAAACATTGGCAAGAAACATAAATTCCGCACCTATATTATTATCACTTAGATCTAAATGAGTGATTGTATAATTATTTTTAAAGGGGTGTTCTAAAACTCCAACCGACTTACCGATCATACATGAACTTAGATCTAATTTAGATACAACTGCATTGGTCTCAAGTGCTTTTGCTACTAATAAAATTGTAGCTTCAATAGGAAACTTTCTTAGCAGAGGTAAATCGCGTTTAGAAGTTTTTTTAGGATCATATACAAATTGCAAAGTCGTTCCAAATGACATAGGGTAATCTGTTATTTTATCAGCTTCGCTTACAGTAAGCTTAACTTCTGATAAAGAATCAGCAGTTTTTAATTCTTCTATAAATTCTTCTTTTTTATCGATACGATCTAATAGAGTTTTTATAAGCCTTTCTCCAGGTATTATACCTTTGATATCAGCATTTAAAATAACATCTTTCATCGAAGGATAGAAAAGTTTAAGGATAAATTTGCAGTAATTAGAGTCTAATTGTTGAGCTATTCTTATGAGTTTTTCTATTCCAAAAAGTTTTTCTAATGTCTCAGCTTTTATTTTTACAGCATTTTCAGCTTCAATTTTCACAGATAAAGGTGCTTTTAGATCCAATATTTCTAAGTCTTTATCATTATAAGCTTTTAAAATTTTCAAGTGAGGAGCTATCAATCCAAGGATTTTTAGATTTTGACAATCAGATATATCAAGATGTTCTAACTTTCTAAATATAGCTAATTTTAATAAAAGCCCCCCTGTAATAGAAGAGATATTAGAGCATTCTCTTAAAGCAAGTATTTGTAATTCAAGACATTTTTCACCGATAATCCTTACCGAGCTTTTGGTTATACTTGGACAACCATTAAGAATTAATTTTGTAAGATTTTTGTGTAAAAAAGGTTTAAGTTTTTTGTCATCTAAAATAGATATATTTGAAAGGTTAATAACATTTGATGGATCTGAAGGATAAATAACAGTATCAAAATGATTGAGACGAGCTCGAATAATCGATTTCATGTCATCTACTTTAGATGCATTTGCTTGTTTTAATGCAGCTGTAAAATGTTTTTTTGCATCCTCTATCAGTCCATTTCGCTCAGCTATAGAACCTAATTTATAATAATCTTCACAAGAAATTGCATCTTTTTCTTCTTCTTTAGGCTTTGTAGGGTAGCAGCTTCCAATGGAACTCGAACTAACACTCATAAGGATCTCCTAAATTTTTTTGATAAACATTATCAAAAAATTTGATTATATTTCAAATAATATTTTATTTTTTTAAGTCCAAAGTATCATTTTAACTTTGCTCTGACATAAGCTTTTTTAGTTTTCAAAAATTATTGACATGGAAGTCTCTAATATCTAGACTTCTTTAGCAAAACAATTTTTTTTACAATTTAACCATCTAAAACAATGACATATCCTATTGATGCAAAAAGTTTAATGAACGGTGATCATAGAGGAAAACACGAACGTGTACATTCAAAAAAAGATCCAATAATATGGAAAACTCATGATTATGTTATTCAAAGTAAACGCAAGGGTTGTTTTTGCTGCTGTGGATCTAATATACACTTAGAAACACCGCTTACAGATAGAGTAACCTTCGAAAAAAATGTTCAAGCTATCATAGAGTTTATATCTGGTGAAAAAACCTCTCATAAAGGTTTGAGAATATCAGAAAAAAATCTTAAGGCTTTGAGAAAAAAAGCACTTAAAGCAACAACTATTCCAGAAAGAATATCTGAAGCATTTGATAAGTATGAGTATGATTTTTTAAAGTCATTTTTAAATTGTTATAATCCTCAAAAATTTTCTAAAAAATATTCCAGTCTAAAATCTAAGGAGCAAAAGTTATTTAAAAAGATTATTGGGGGAAATGAGGTGTTAAAGATAATACAGGATAGTCATTTCAAAGAAATGCTAGAAAAATTATCAAAAATTGCTGAATTAATAAATAAAGTTGAAAATATTCGAATTTCTTGTAATGAAAGCATCGAATCATTTTATGATATAATAAAAACACTTGAAGAAAAGCAAATTAGAGACGCCTTTAGATATTTTCAATCTGATACAATGTTTGGAAAAAAAGGTTTTATTTTTTTAAATAATAAATCACTAAAATTTCCAAATCTATCTTCAATCGATGATGAGGGTCGAACTTTTTTAAAATGGCTTCGTAAAAAAATAACTTTAAAAATAACAAAAGAAAAAGAATTAATAGATTTTATTTTATCGTGTCTGTCCTTTAATGTTTTTCGTGTAGCTCATTATTCTACTTTGCGAGAGACATTTCCTAGTTTTTTTGAAACAAACTTATATTCAACTAGATTGAAATTAGACTCAAAAAAGCCAACTCGTTTTTTTATTAATAAAGTTGATGAAAACACTTATGAGGCTGTTCAAGAAAAAAATTATAGTCTAATAACATATCTTGATGATGGTTCAAAACAAGATTGCGATATTGGTAATATGAAAGTTTGCTTGAAAATTAAATTCAACTCCAAAAAAGAAATCATTTCTCGAAAAACTTATATAAAAGATATAGCTTTTTTTGATAAGGCAGATCTACAAACTCAAATAGATGTTTTAGAAAAAATGGATATATCAAAAAAGATTTCAATTTAGCTTTTATTCAGCTCTTTTACATATAAATATTTGTTTTGTTAAAAAAAAATCATAAAATCATTTAAATATATTCTAAACTTCTTTATGCTAACTGCCCCAGGGAAAGAACGTAAAATTTAACTGGGAGTTAATATGAAAAAATTTATTTTGTTTTTTTTTATCCAAATAATTTCTGTCTCACTATTTTCTAATCCAATTCTAGAATCTTTAGTATATAAAATTAGAGATCCTGATACTGATAAAAAAGAGTTTAGAGAGTATTTAGAAAAAATAGGGGAATATATCGCAATTGATGTTGCGAAAGATCTAAAAACAAAAAAACAAAATATTGAAACAGTTATGGGCACTCCAGCTGAGCATAACATAGTTGATGAAAATATTGTTTTGCTCACTATATTAAGAGCAGGGTTGCCTCTATTTAATGGAGTCTTTAAAGTTTTTCCAGAAGCGGAAGCTGGTTTTTTTGCAATGCAAAGAAATGAAGTAACCCTAAAAGCTTCTGTTGATTATGTAGCACTGCCTCCATTAGAGAATAAAACAGTCATAATTGCAGATACTATGCTAGCGACGGGAGGTAGTATGTTAGATGCAATTAAAATTGTTGAAAAAAGAAATCCCAAAAAAATAATTTTAGTGAGCGCCTTAGCAGCGCAAGAGGGGATTGATAATATTTTAAGACACAATCCAGATATTCAAATATATCCGGCATATGTAGATCCAATTTTAAATGAAATAGGATATATAGTGCCAGGACTTGGCGATGCTGGAGATAGATGTTATGGTAATAAAATAACTGTATCTCATTAAAATAGAAAAATTTTAACTCTAAGACAAAATAAGCTTTAAAAAGAAAAGTTGTTTTGTCTTAGAGCTTCATATAAAGCGATAGCAACTGAATTTGATAGATTTAAACAGCGGCTATTTTTTTTCATTGGAATTTTTAAAAATTTATCTTCGTATTTTTCAAAAAAGATTTTTGGAAGTCCTGTAGTTTCTGAGCCAAAAATTAATATAGCATCTTTTTCATAAGTAATGGAGCTGTACGTTTTTGTAGCTTTTGATGAAAAAAAATAAAAGTGTTGTTTATCCAAAAGATATGTTTCTAAATTTTGGATTTTTTCTAGTTTCATATCTTTAAAATAATCAAGACCTGCTCTTTTTAAATTTCTATCAGATAGTGAAAAAGATGCAGGAGTTACAATTGAAAGTGATGCATTTGTAAGATAACAAGTTCTTATAATATTTCCGGTATTTTGAGGAATTTCTGGTTTAAATAAAATGATTTGCATCAGAAGATTTTTTTGTTATTTGCGATTTCAGCTAAAGGATCTTTTTTAGCATCTAAATCGAGAATTTCAATATCAAAAATTACTAAAGAATTTAAATGAGGGGAATTTCTATCAAAAATTAGATCTGGATGGATAAAAACTTTTCTTTTTTCATGAAGATTCATTCCAACTATTGCTTTTTGTAGAGCTGGCAAGGTCTCATTTAAATTTATTGTCTCTTCTGAATTAATAAAAATTTTATCATCTAAATATCTGCCTGTCATTTTAACAATTGGAGAGTGATAAGTTTCAACTTTTTTGTTTTTCCCGCTTTTTAAAATTTTATATTGAAGTTTTTCTTTCTCTATTTCAATGACATCTTTGTCTTTAAGATTATTTATTAAAAAATCTTTCGCTTCTTTTAAGTTTTGAGAAGTTATTTTTTCATTTTCTTTGATTTGAATTTGAGCTAAAGCTTCTAAACATTCATCTTCACTCATTGGAGATAATTTTTTTTGAGAGCCTTTTTTTATACCTTTTAACATATTTTTAAGATCTAATTTGAAGCCTAGATCATCTAAATTTTTGCCAATGATATGTCCAAGTGCTTCAGATAGTTTTTTTATATCTACTTCTTTTTCTTTTGCAAAAGCATTAGAAAAAATAGCTATGGTAAAAATACAAATTATAAATTTTTTTTTTAAAAGTTTTACCATGGGATCTCATCTATCTCTTTGGTTTGTATCTCAAGCTCTTTTAACTGATCTTTATCTACAACGCTTGGAGATTGTAGCATTAGATCTAAACTTTTTAAGGTTTTTGGAAAGGCTATTACATCTCTTATGTTATCAGTATCTGTTAAAATCATAATGAGCCTATCAAAACCATATGCTATACCACCATGCGGAGGGGTTCCATATTTTAGAGCATCTATAAAAAATCCAAATTTTTGTTTTATATCCTCGTCTGTAAGTTTTAAAAGTTTAAAGATTTTTGATTGCAGTTCACTATCATAAATTCTTTGTGAGCCTCCAGCGATTTCATAGCCATTTAAAACTAAATCATATGCATCTGCTCGAACTTTTAGGGGCTCTTTTTCTAAAATTTCTAAATCTTTTGTGCTAGGAGCTGTAAATGGATGGTGCATCGCTTTTAATCTTTTTTCATCTTCTGAATATTCAAATAAAGGAAAATCTTCTACCCATAAAAATTTATAAATGCCTTTTTTAATCAAAGATCTATCTTGAGCTATTTTTCTTCTTAAATGATCTAAGCCTTGATTTACAATTTCATCTTTATCTGCTGCAATTATTACTAAATCGCCATCTTCCATATTTAATTTTTTTTCGATCTCAGTTAAAAGCTCTGGAGTAAAAAATTTTAAAAGACTAGAGGATAGAGAAGAATCTGTCTTTTTAATAAATGAAAGTCCTTTCAATCCAAAAGATTTTACAAAAGAAGATAAATCATCTAATTTTTTTCTAGATAGATCTGAGCCTCCTTTTACATTTATAGCCTTTATGCAGCCTTTAGATTTTAAAATATCTAAAAATATAGAAAATGTTGATTTTTTTGCTATCTCATCCAACCTCTGAAATTCCATAGCAAAACGAAGATCAGGTTTATCTGTTCCATACTTTTCTAATGACTGAGAGTGAGACATTTTCTCAAATGGAGTTTTAATATCTACATCTAAACATTTTTTAAAAACTCTTTTTAAATGATTTTCAACAAGTTCAAAAAGTTTTTCTTTGCCATCAAAACTCATTTCAACATCTATTTGGGTAAATTCAGGCTGGCGATCTGCTCTAAGATCTTCATCTCTAAAGCACGGTGCTATTTGAAAATATCTATCTATTCCTCCAATCATTAAAAGTTGTTTGAATATCTGTGGAGATTGAGGAAGGGCATAAAAATTACCAGGATATATTCTAGAGGGTACTAAATAATCTCTTGCTCCCTCTGGCGTTGATTTACCTAAAATTGGTGTGTTTATCTCTAAAAAACCATGTTCTGAAAAAAAAATTCTCGTCTCTAACATCGCTTGGTGTCTAATTTTAATCTTATCTAAAATAGGTTTTCTTCGAATGTCTAAATATCTATATTTTAATCTTAGCTCCTCGTTTGTCTCAGTTTTATCTTCAAAAATAGGAAATGGTGAGGGTTTTGATTTTGAAAGTATTTGTATCTGAGTAGCTGAAATTTCAATTTCACCAGTTTTTAAATTTTTATTTATCGTCTCTCTTTTAACAACTTCGCCTTGAATCGATATCACCCATTCATTACGCAGGGTTTTTGCAACTTCATGAGCGAGTGATGATATTTCTGGATCAAAAACTATTTGAGTTATTCCATATCTATCTCTTAGATCAATAAAGATCATTGAGCCATGATCTCTTCTTTTATTTACCCAGCCAGATAAGGTAACTTTTTTATTAATATCGGATTTATCAAGATCTATACATGTGTGAGTTCTAAACATTTTAATAGGCCCTTAAAGTTTGTAGAATTTATCTCTGATAAAATTTTTTAAATCTTCAAATTTTATCTCTTGTTGTTCTCTTTTATCTAAGTTTTTAAATGAAGCTACTTTTTTTTGCATCTCATCATCTGCTAAAATAAGAGCGTTTTTAGCATTTAATTTATCAGCTAAGCTAAGTGACTTTTGGATTTTTTTAGCATTTAAATCAATATCAACTGAAATTTTGTGGTGACGAAGATCTTTTGCTAATAGAATTGCAAAATCTTTTGCATCTTCTCCTATCGGAATTATATATAGAAAAGGACCCTCTTTTTCAGGGAAATATACCTCTTCTTCTATCATAGTTTGTAAAATTCTCTCTAATCCACATGCAAATCCAATTCCTGGCAGGTCAGGCCCACCTAAAGATTTTAGAAGTGAATTATATCTACCTCCACCACCGAGTGAGTTTTGAGCTCCACCTAATTTTTCAGATACAACTTCAAATACCGTATCATCGTAATAATCTAAGCCTCTCACTAACTTAGAATCAACTTCATATTTGATATCTAGCTTATCTAAGAGATTTAACAAATTTTCAAAATGTTTTTTTGCAGCGTCTGATAAAAAATCTAATATTGATGGCGCCTCTTTTAAAATCTTTTTGTCTCTTTCGTCTTTTGAATCCAAAATTCTCATTGGATTTTTATCAAACCTAGCTTTTGATTCTTCAGATAAATTTTCAAAATTTGGTTTTAAAAAATCAAGAAGTGCTTTTTTATAATTTGTTCTTGTCTCTAAATCTCCAATCGAATTTATCAAAAGTTTTAAATTTTTAAGCTCTAATCTTTTAAATAATGTCACTAACATATCAATCACTTCAGCATCAATTTCAAAAGATTTATCGCCAATTATTTCTACTCCAAGTTGATGGTGCTGGCGATATCTTCCTTTTTGTGGTCTATCATAACGAAACATCGGCCCCATATAATATAGTTTATGAAATTTTTTCTCTTGAGATAGATTGTTTTCAATAAAAGCCCTCATTACAGAGGCTGTTCCTTCGGGCCTCAGTGACATCGATCTTTTTGCTTTATCTAAAAAAGTATATAATTCCTTTGAAGCAATATCAGATGTAGCTCCAACTCCTCTTAAAAAAAGCTCGGTTTTTTCAAAAATTGGAACTCTAATCTCTTCAAAATTATAGTCTATAGCTAATTTATTTATTATAGATTCTAGATACTGCCATCTATTCACTTCTTTAAAACTCTCTTTAGCATTTGGCAAGATATCGAAAAGACCTTTGGGGATTTGATATTTCATAAGGTATCCACTAACATATATTTAGGTCTATTATAGTAAGAAAAATAAAAAAAGAAAAGATTATAAAAAGATATTTCTATCCTTGAAAAATGAAAAATAAAAAAAAATTGAAATATTTGATATAAAGCCTCAAATATCATAGGCTAAATATCTTTAAAATTTTCTAGGAGACAACATGAAAAAGATATTTTTAGTTTTCTTTTGTTTAATCACAAATTTTATTTTTGCAATTGATGTTAGCAATATTAGTAATGAAGAAAATTCTTTGACTAATTTACAAGTTGAGATGAATTCTTCTGGTCAAGCTATAGCTGCTTGGCAAAATAATAGGTATCATGAAAAATCTATAATTGAGTTTGCAACATCATCAGATTTTGGAAAAACTTGGAGTGAGCCTCAATTTATAGGAGAATCTACCAATATTGAGAAATTAAAAATCATAATAAATGAATCTGATGAAATAATGTGTTTATGGGAAAAAGAAATTGATTATGACTATAGTATTTTAGAATTAGCAATCTCTTATGATTTTGGAAGAACTTGGACTATTACGCAATCAGATGAAATGAAGTATATCATGAATTATTCGATAAAAAATATTAATGATATTGTTTTTATAATATGGGGAGAGTCGACAACATGTGAAAATAAAGGTATTTATATTAAAAAATCAACCGATTTTGGTAGAACATGGAAAAATATAAAATGTGTTGATGAAAATTCTTATTTTAAAATTTTTCTACATGAATCTGGACATTTTTTGATAGCTTGGGATGATTCTTTATGGGATAGTAAAACAAGTGCTTTTCAAAAATTAATCAAATATTCTATTTCTAATAATTTCGGTGATGATTGGTCTGAGATAAAATCAATTAGTCTTAATACTAATGAAATAATTGACATTGAGCAATGTGCTATAGATGATAATGGACATGTAATAATTATTTGGCTTGAAACTAAAAAAGATGATAATGGCGAATATTCAACAACCTTTCATTATTCTTATTCATCAGATAATACTAAGAGTTGGTCAGAACCAACAATTTTAGAAAAAGGACTACCTTCTGCAAGATTTTGGCATCCGAAGCTAACTTTAGATTCTTCAGGAAAAATGATTTTTATTTGGCAAGCCGAGTCTGAAAATTATTATGAAGAAGGGGACTTTATTAAGGTAGCGATATCATCAGATTTTGGAAAAACCTGGGCTTCTTCTAAGATTATTTCAGATAAAGACTATCATTGTTGTGATCCTTTTATAAAGATAGATTCCAATGAGAATGTATTAGTAACATGGGTAGCACAAGATTTGTATTATTCAAGTACTTTGCAAAGCAGATATTCTTCTGATTTTGGAATTAATTGGGATCCAATTATCGATCTATCTAATAAACAATTTATTTATCATGATCCAATAGTTGTGAATTCAAAGGGCAAGGTAATACTTTTATGGAAACGATATTTAGAAAGAAAAAAGCAATATCAAAGAATTATATCTTCTGATTTTGGAAAAAGTTGGGAGTAAATTTTAGAATAAAAAAAATCTAAGGATCTATGTTTTGATAACGATTTCTTATCTTAACATAGATCTTTTTTGTTCTTATGCTAGGTTAAATGAGTTCTAAAAGCTCATCTATAATAGATATCCAATGACTTAAATGAGAATTTATCGGATCTTTTTTATCTTCCAAATGAAGGTTTTGTAACATCTCCATATAAGGAAAAGGAACCCACGAATATCCCGCAAACTCAGATATATAATACCCTAGAGTAAATTCAGAGTTTTTAGGATAGTCATTTATCTCATCAATTATTTTTTTTATTAGATTTGTTGCTTTTTCATTTCTTAAAACATAGTAATCGTAATCTCTTAAAAATTTCATCCAAACAAAAGCAAAGTAATTTAAAAATTCAGGTTCTTGACATAGATTTTTTTCTTTTAAAGAGTAAAGAGATTTTCTTATTGTTAATATCTCTTTATGCAGTGGAGTACCATCTAAATCTTTTGCTGTTTTTTTAGTAAATGTATTTAAAATATTGGATAAAATCTTTAAAAAAGATAGATATACAAATAATTTTTTTGATACAGGTTTTTGAACTAAAGGCTTTTTATTTTTTTCTTCTTCCGTAGATGTTTTAATTTCAGGAATTCTCACATGTTCAAAAGGATCAACGGGTTTGGGGAAATCTACCATCTTTCAATAATTTTTTTGTTATATTTATTATTTAAAACTTATATCCAAGAAAGTAGATGTGAGTAAAGCTATTTTTGTCATATTTTTGAAAAAAATTGACAAATCATGTATAACTTGAGGTTGTTTTAGATTAGTGTGAAATAAATAAATAATAATTTTAATAAAAAGATAGGAGATTTTGTGAGCGTATTAGATATCTTTAAGCCACCTCCTCATACTAAAGAAATTCAAGATCCGAAAATTGTAAAAAAGAAATATGCATACTGGCGAATTCGAACGTTCTATAGCATGTATATAGGTTACGCCTTTTTTTATCTCTCTAGAAAAAGCTTTACCTTTGCAATGCCTGCCATGGCTCTATCTTTAGGTCTCGATAAATCTCAGCTCGGTATGCTAGCGAGTATTTTAAATTTAACATATGGAGCTAGTAAATTTTTTAGCGGGATTATGTCGGATAGATCTAATCCTAGATATTTTATGGCTATTGGACTTATCTTAACCGGTATTTTTAATATATTTTTTGGGTTCTCATCAACATTTGTTTTATTTGCAATATTTTGGGGACTAAATGGTTGGTTTCAAGGGTGGGGATGGCCTCCTTGTGGTAAACTTTTAACTCATTGGTACTCTCAATCAGAAAGAGGTCGATGGTGGAGTATTTGGAACACTTCACATAATGTTGGCGGAGCTTTAATTCCTCTTTTTGCTGCAGCTTTAGCTCAAACATTTGGTTGGCGATTCGCTATGTTTGGACCAGGGGTTATCTGTATATTTGCAGGGATATTTTTAATTAATAGATTAAGAGATACTCCAAGATCTCTTGGGCTTCCTACAATTGAAAAATATAAAAAAGATTACCCCTCAAAAAAGCATGAAAAATCAAGATATCAATTATCAACTAAAGAAATACTTTTGAAATATGTTTTGAAAAATAAATATATTTGGATTTTAGCTGTATCTTACTTTTTTATTTATATAATTCGCCAAGCTATAAATGATTGGACTTTAGTCTACTTAGTAGAAACCAAAGGCTATTCTTATATAGTTGCCGGAACATGTTTGTTTTGGTTTGAAATCGGAGGTTTTGTTGGAAGCTTAGCTGCTGGTTGGGGATCTGACTTTATCTTTAAGGGTAAAAGAGGCCCAGTAAATATTTTATTCACTTTAGGGGTTTTAATTAGTCTTTATTTAATGTGGAAATCTCCAGGTGGTGTTGTTCTTGTGCAATCTATCTTAATATTTTTTATAGGTTTTTTTATTTTTGGCCCTCAAATGTTAATAGGAGTAGCTGCTGCTGAACTATCTCATAAAAAAGCAGTAGGTACTGCAACAGGTTTTATAGGATGGTTTGCATATGTTGGTGCTGCTATGGCAGGAGCACCTCTCGGAGCTATGATTAAAAAACTCGGCTGGGAAGGCTTTTTTCTTATCTTAACTGTATCTTCTATTCTAGCGCTTCTTTTCTTGCTTCCTCTTTGGAGAGTTAAAACAAACCCTCAACTTGAAGCAGATCAAGCATAAATTAATTTTTTTAATTTTTTTTTTGTTTCTAATTAAATTTCAAAAAGTTTTACATTGCTTAAAACTTTTCGTTGGAGGCACAGAAAAATGGTAAGAATTTCAGCAAATATTGGGCATATAGAAATAATAAAAACTACAAAAAATCTAGAAGTAAATAAATCTCATCAGAAGATATTTAAGGATCATTTCTCTACATGCCCCAAAACATATACTAAAGTTGAGGGAGTAATTTGGGATTCATCTCAAGATTTATCAATAGATGTAATTTTTTCAAATGCTAAAAAAAGCGGACAAATATTCACTGCTCTAGTTGATGAATTAGGTGAATATTTGAGCATAGATACTCTAGAAAGAAGTACGGGACTGGCTACATTTGATATGAAAGTTTCTCAAAAGCAAATCAAAATAACAAAAAAGGTAACCCTTTTAGTAGCAAAACAATTAGAAGATAATTCAGTCTCAAATGCAAAAGTATATGAGCTTACAATATCCAATTTTAACCCACTGCCAATTAGTTCTTTGAAAGGAGTTGAAAGAGGTTAATATCATAATTTTTTTGAATTTTTCATATTCATCTTGATAGAGAATTTTTTTGCTTTTATACTAACAAGAAGGATCAACTATAAAAATAAAAAACATGTCTTGGATTTCGCTGCATAACCATTCTAGATATTCAATATTAGATTCTACAATTGAAGCTAAAAAATTAGCAAAACTTGCAAAAGAAAATGATATGAAAGCTATCGCATTGACTGATAGCTATAATATGAGTGGAGCAATAGAGTTTTATAAAGCATGTATTGAGCTAGATATAAAACCAATAATCGGCTGTGAAATCTGGGTAGCTAATGGATCTAGATTTGAGAAGAAAAGAAGATCGAATATTC
The DNA here is from genome assembly GCA_011064875.1 of Candidatus Anoxychlamydiales bacterium. Classification (GTDB taxonomy): domain Bacteria; phylum Chlamydiota; class Chlamydiia; order Chlamydiales; family SM23-39; genus JAAKFX01. Next base: position 37,879 of record JAAKFV010000004.1, read on the forward strand.
CAATGGCTCATCCATTGGTTTTGCTTGTAAAAAATGAAATCGGATATAAAAATCTTTGCGCACTTTCATCAAAGGGTTATGTTGAAGGATTTTATTACTATCCAAGAATCGATAAAGATCTTCTAAAAGAACACTCTGAAGGATTGATCTGTTTATCTGGACCAGCAAATTCATCATTGAGTCATGCAATATTAAACTCTACAACAGATGAAATAGAAAAAGAAATTTCTTGGTTTTTAGATGTTTTTAAAGATGATTTTTATTTTGAAATTGAGCTACACCAAATGTCAGAAGATGATATTGAAAAAGACCAAATGAAAAAAGAGGCTTGGATTTATCAAAAACTTACCTCTTTTGTTGAAAAAGAGAAAAAATTAAAAGATGAATTTTTAAAATATTCTGATAAATATAATATCAAATGCGTAGCTACTAACGATGTTCACTACGAGAAAGGATCGGATTGGAAAGGTCATGAAATTTTATTAAATATAGCTTCTAATATTCCTTGTGAGATTTGGGAAAGAGACTCCAAAGGAATTCCGAGATATAAAATAGCAAACCCTAAAAGAAAAACCTACCCATCTCATGAATACTATTTTAAATCTCCAGATCAAATGCAAAAACTATTTGAGGGATCTGAGATCTCATTAAAAAATACTATAGAAGTTGCTGATAAATGTAATTTTTCTTTCGATCTTAAAACTAAACATTACCCAGTTTTTTATCCTCCAGATTTAAAAGAGACAGATGATAGAGCTAAAAAAGCTGAAGAATATCTTTGGAAGTTATGCATAGATGCTATAGATAAAAGATACTCTGATGATAAATTAAAAAATGTTAAAGAAAAATTCCCAGATGAAGATCCAAAAGCTATTATAGATAAAAGGCTAAAACATGAATTTGAGCTGATATCTTCTAAAGGTATGTGCGATTATTTTTTGATAGTTTATGATTTTATATCATGGGCAAAAAATAAAAATATTCCAGTAGGCCCTGGAAGAGGATCTGCTGCGGGATCTATAGTTTCATATTTAATCGGTATCACAGATATAGAACCTCTTAGATTTAATCTTTTCTTTGAAAGATTTATCAATCCAGAAAGAATTGCTTATCCTGATATTGACGTCGATATCTGTATGGATAGAAGATCTGAAGTTATTGATTATACCGTTCAAAAATATGGAAAAGAAAAAGTAGCTCAAATAATTACTTTTGGAACTATGAAAGCCAAAATGGCAATCAAAGATGTTGGAAGGGTTTTATCCGTTCCTTTATCTCATGTAAACAATATCGCAAAATTAGTTCCTGAAGATCCAAATATGACACTTGAAAAAGCGATTCAAATAGATCCAGAACTAAAACAGATGTATGAAAAAGATAAAGATGCAAAAAGAATTATCGATATTGCAAAAACTATTGAAGGATCAATAAGAAATACATCTACCCATGCTGCTGGAATAATAATATCAGCAAAACCTTTGACTGATAATATTCCTATCTGTATTGCAAAAGATTCAGAGATGGCCGTAACCCAATATTCAATGAAACCGGTGGAGGCTATTGGTCTTTTAAAAATAGACTTTTTAGGTCTTAAAACGCTCACTTGTATTCAAAAAGCATGTGCACTAGTTGAAAAAAATACCGGTAGAAAAATCGATTGGGAAAATTTGCCTTTAGACGATAAACCTACGTTTGATTTGTTAAATAAAGGAAAAACTCTTGGAATATTTCAGTTAGAATCTCAGGGAATTCAAGCACTCGCTAAACATCTTCATATCGATGTTTTTGAAGAAATCATAGCTGTAGAAGCTCTATATAGACCAGGTCCTATGGACATGATCCCATCTTTTATAAATAGAAAACATGGCAAAGAAAAAATTGAGATAGATCATCCTTTAATGAAAGATATCTTAAAAGAGACTTATGGTGTGATGATTTATCAAGAGCAAGTTATGCAAATAGCATCAACTTTGGCCGGATTCTCTCTTGGAGAAGGTGATGTTTTAAGAAGAGCGATGGGTAAAAAAGATCTAAAAGAGATGACAAATCAAAGACAAAAATTTGTATTAGGTGCTAAAAAAAATGGTATCGATGAGAGAATATCTGAAAATATTTTTAATAAAATAGAAAAATTTGCATCTTATGGATTTAATAAATCTCATGCGACAGCATATGCATTCATATCCTATGTGACAGCTTATTTTAAAGCTAATTACACCAAAGAGTGGCTCGCTGCTTTAATGACTTGTGATAGATATGATCTTTCTAAAGTTGCTAAATTTATAAGAGAGTGTAAATCCTTAAATATTGCAATTTTACCACCAAGTGTTAATGAAGCTGAAGATGAGTTTATTTCTACGAAAGATGGTATTAGATTTGCAATGTCTGCAATTAAAGGTATTGGATCTAATGTAGTAGAAGCAATTGTCGAAGAGAGAAATAAAAATGGTTCTTATCAAAATCTTTTCGATTTTATTAAAAGAATAGATAAATCAAAAGTTGGTAAAAAAAATATAGAACTTTTAATTGATAGTGGAGGATTTGATTTTTCAACTTGGACTAGAGCTGAGATGAAAATAAGCGTAGAAAAAATGTATGATCAAGCAACAAAGGAACAAGCTGATAAAGAAAAAGGTGTTATGAACCTTTTCTCTCTATTAAAAGAAGAAAAAGATAATTTTTCTCTTCCCCCAAAAATTTCTCATCAAATATCTCAAATACAAAAACTACTATTAGAAAAAGAACTTTTGGGTTTTTATCTAACCGGCCATCCTATGGATAAATACCAAGAGATTTTGAAAAAACTCAGCTGCGTTCCTTTAAAAGATTTAGAAAATTTTGAAAAAACTGTAGTTGTAAGATCGGCTTTTGTGATAGATGAAGTTAAATATAAAATTTCTAAAACTCAAAGAAAATTTGCAATACTTACTATTTCAGATGGAATGGAAAGATATGAACTTCCTATTTGGCCAGAACTATATTCTCAAAAAACTTCACTTTTGCAAGAAAATCAATTAGTATATGCTATCTTGCAAATTGAAAAAGTTGATAAAACTTTAAAATTGCAATGCAAATGGTTAGAAGATTTAAGCCTCGCCGATGATAAAATGATAAAATTCTGCGATGATGCTTTTGATAAATTTAAAAATAAGATAAATGGTTATGAGTTTAGAAAAAAAAGAAATGGTTTTATGAAAGATAAAAATGGATCTCAAAAAGAAACAAATTTCATATCAAATATTAAAATTAGGCTAAATGCAAATGATATTCGCTTTTCTCAAATTCTAGAATTAAAAGAGATTTTTAGATCGAATCCAGGAAAGACAGCAGTTGAATTAGAATTTTTTAATGAAAATCAAAAAATAGGACTTTTGGAAATAGCATCAAATTTAAAAATTAATTTCCAAGCTGATTTTAAAAATAAAATTTTAAATATTTCAGGGGTTGATGAGGTTATCTCTATTTGACTTTTAATTGCTTTTTTTATAAATTATTATGTGAAATTTTAAGGAATTAAATGAAATTAATTAAATATTTTTTACTTAGTTGTTGTTTGCTATTTAGCCCGATTTATTCATATCAAGTAACTCCAAATCAAACGGCTTACGAATTTTTTACTCAAGCAAATCATGCTTTTGAAAAATCTGAGTGGATAGAAGTTATTAAATATTCAAAAATAATAATTCAAAAATTTCCAAATACATCTTTTACTAAAGATGCTCTTTACTATTTAGGAGTAGCATATTTCAATTTGAAAGATTATGAGATATCAAATAAATATTTTACTAGATATTTAAAAGATGATTTTAATCCTAAATATTTTGAAGAGACCATGCATTATAAATATTCAATTGCTCATTTTTTTAAAAATGGAGCAAAAAAAAGAATGTTTAACTGGAAAAAAGGACCTAAAGTTGTAGCAGCCGAAGAAGATGCAATATTGATATTTGATGAAATTATAGCTTCTATGCCAAATCATGAGATCGCTATTAGAGCTCTTTTTGCGAAATCCGAGCTTCTTTTCGATGATAATGAGTTCAAAGATGCTGTTTCATCTTTTGAGACCCTTATCGAAAGATTTGAAAAACATGAACTTGCTATCGAGAGTTTTATACAGATCCAAAAAGTCTATCTAAAACAGACGACATATAGGAAGCAAGATCCTAATGTTTTGGAATTTGCTAAATTAAATATCGAAAAATTTAAAGAGATGCATCCACTTGAAATTGAAAAAACTAAAGTTTTAGAAGATATGCTTCTTGAAATGAAAGAAAAATATGCGACTGGCTTTTTAGAAATAGCAGACTTTTATGAAAAGACCAAGAAAAATGATGCTGCTCTTTTATACTACTCAAAAATATTGGAGAGTTTTCCAGAAACTGAATCTGCAAAAATTGCTAAGTCTCGATCTGATAAATTACATGAAAAATAGTTTTATATTTTTTTTTCTTCTTTTAACCTCTTGCGGTTATAATTTAGGAAGATCTCAAAATTCGGAAAGTGTTTCTATATCAGTTCCATATATAGAAAAAGATCTATCTGGTCATTTCACATCAGAATTAATCAAAGAGCTTTCTTATTCTTCTAATTTAAAATATAAATATTCAAATTCTGATTATGTTCTGTGTGTGAAAATAGTTGATTCAAATACTTCTCAAATTGGTTATAAATATGATAGAAATAATGAAAATGTTAGACAAAATAATCTCAGGGCAACAGAGGGCAGACAAAAAATAACAGCGAGTGTTGAATTGATAGATAAGAGATCTAACTGTACAAAATTTGGTCCTTTCGAAGTATCAGCTAGCAGTGATTTTGATTATGTAGATCCAGATTCTTTAAATGATCTATCATTTATAGATCCATTAGGCAATAGAACAACTGTTTTAGCCTTTTCTTTAGGACAATTAGAGTCTATTGAAAGTGCAAAAGAAGCTGCTGCAAAACCACTTTATGAAAAACTTTCAAAAAAAATTGTAGATGCTATTTCCGCTTATTGGTAAAAAAAGCTTATGGAAGAGATATTTCATGATAGTCAAATTTTTGATGCAGCTTTGATCAACCTATATCAAATACTAATATGGGTAAGAGAGAGAGTTTCGAAATATTTTAGTCAAAAAGATTTAGAAAAAATCGAGCTTGCAACAGAGGAAGCTGTAGTCAATATCATAAAACACGCTTACAAGAAAAAAAAAGGAAAAATTGAAATAGAAATTTCTGTAGATGAGACTCTGCATTTGATTTTTAAAGATAAAGGTCCAAAATTCAATCCGCTCAGCGTTAGAAAAAAAGTAGATTTTACTAAAGATATAAAAAAAAGAAAAGAGGGTGGTCTTGGTATTTTTTTTATTTTTCAATGTATGGATGAAGTGAAATATCAAAGAAAAGATTCATTTAACCTTTTAATAATGAAAAAGAAAAGAAATAAACTCTATTAAAAATAGAATTAAATATTCTTAATTTCAACGATTTCACCAAAAAGTTTATATTCGATTTCCATTCCATAATCTATATCAATTATTGGTTTTTTACTTATCGGATCGATATCATTAATTTTTTCAAACTCTTCTAGAGTTGTAGTCAAAAGTATCTGATGTAAAGCATCATCGAAAAAAATGTTTTTAGTTTTCAATATAGGATAAGGGGTATTCTTTATGTAATTTTCGTAATTTGACTTGATTTCAAAATATTTGGATTCATCTGCACTAGGTATATAAATACTAAGGTGATATCTTTTAATTTCAACTATTTTAATAGGTTCGATATCATAAGAAAAAGGATCAACTTTTTTTAAGATATCAATAGATTTTCTAAATAAGCATAGAGCTACTTTTTTTACTGATTGAGTTGTTCTACAATAACCATTTTTTAATACAATTTTCTTCTTATCTAAAAAGCTTTTACAAGATTTGCTGCAGCTAGCCTGAGATGGAAAATACTCGTAAATTTTAGTAGATACATTACAAATCGAATCTATTAAAGATGGTTTTTCTTTGTCGATACAGGAGCTTTGTTTAATATTGGCATGGTAACACTCAAATGGTTTGATTAATCTAAATAACGAAGTTAAGCAATTAAACATATGCATATCTAGTAGTTACTGATTAAAATTAATTCGGAAGATATTTTTGTAGTTTTAATATAAATTTGCAAAGCAAATTTATTATTTTTATCAAAAAAAAATAATTATTTTATATACAACTTAAAAAAAAAGGGGGAAGCCTTTTGAAAAAGAACTGATGATTTTTTGCCAAATATTTTATAAAAAATCTCCATGAATTTTGAAGAAATATTTTTTTTGTATAAACGACAACATTTTAA
>JAAKFV010000040.1 GCA_011064875.1 Candidatus Anoxychlamydiales bacterium
AAAATAAAAAACGGAAAGAGAGGGATTCGAACCCTCGATACCCTTGCGGGTATGCGTCCTTAGCAGGGACGTGCTTTCGGCCACTCAGCCATCTTTCCTTAAAAAACTACTTAAATAATACGGTGTTTTTTATTTTAGAGCAAATGATTCGAGGTGATTTGACTAAGTAAAGTGATAGTAAATCTTCTAAAAAATATTAAATATTTATTTTATAATTATTAAGATTTTAATTATTCAATATGATGTGATTGAGAGAGCTTTTTACCATTTAAAGCATTGAAATATGTTGTCATAAGTGAGCCATCAGGGTTTTGTACGACTATGCTATAAACTGGCAAAAAAATCTCAGTTTTTTTTCTGATTGCAAAATCATTTCCAAAAGCTGATCTAGCAATGCCCTCTATTTGAGAAGGTCTGAATTTTTTAGCGATTCTCGCTGCATATCTTCCTGCTTTTGAAACAATAGATTGATCGATTTTAGTCTCAGGTATTACCTGCATTCTTGGGCTTTGAAAATGAAGCCTATAATTATTGCCATTTTGAACGATTAGATTTTTTCTTCTACAGTTTTCTATCCATTGATCTAAAAGATCATTTTCAACATTTAATATTTTTGAGAGAGTCTCTCTATCTAATAAACCCCCTCTAGATACTAAAGTATTTATAATTTTGAAATCATCTTTGTCAGCTCCTGCTCTAATACAGTCTTTAAAACCATGAGACATATCCCAAGTAGATGTGTTTATTACCATCTCGCCATCTGTTAAACTCCAAAGAATTATTCCCTCTCCAGTTTTGTCTTGAGAGCGGTTATATTTTACTTCCATTAAAAGGTATGGATGGAATTTTAGATCAGGCTCTAAAAAACTATGAGATGCATCTTTTAAAAGCTCATGTCTATGAGCCTCCATAATATTTTCTGCAGAATATCTAACTTCTAAAGTATTAAATTTTTTTCTAGAAATGAAATCATAGATATAGACTCTAGCTTCTGGGTAATTAAACCAAATCCATGATCCAATAAAAATTATAAATATAAAAGATGTAACTACAGAAAGTAGGCGCATATTTTTTTACACCAAAATTTTTATAAAGCTCTCCTAAACTTCATATTAACTTTTATATTTATTCTTTCATAGATAAAAGAAACTCAGTATTGTTATTTGTTTTTTTTAGCCTAGATAATAGTAAGTTCATAGCGTCAACAGGAGTAAGATCTGCAAGTCCTTGTCTAAGTAGATACATTTTTTCTAACTCATCTGGATGATATAGAAGCTCTTCTTTTCTAGTTCCACTTTTAATGACATCGATAGCAGGAAAGATACGTCTTTCAGCTAGTCTTCTATCTAAGACAAGTTCCATGTTTCCTGTTCCCTTGAACTCTTCAAAAATTACTTCATCCATTCTAGAGCCGGTATCGACTAGAGCAGTTGCAATAATAGTGAGTGATCCGCCTTGCTCTATGTTTCTTGCTGCTCCAAAAAATCTTTTTGGTTTATGCAGCGCATTAGCATCGATACCACCTGTTAAGATTTTACCACTATGTGGTTGCACGGTATTGTATGCTCTAGCAAGCCTAGTTAAAGAATCTAATAAAATAACTACGTCTTTTCCAGTCTCCGTTAGTCTTTTCGCTTTTTCGATTACCATGTCAGCTACTTGAACGTGTCTCTCTGGCGGTTCATCAAAGGTAGAAGATATAACTTCTCCTTTAACGATTCTTATCATGTCTGTCACTTCTTCAGGTCTTTCATCTATTAAAAGAACCATCAAAAAGATTTCAGGATTGTTTTGTTCGATTGAATTCGCAATGTTTTGAAGTAAAACAGTTTTTCCAGCTTTTGGAGGAGATACGATCATTGCTCTTTGACCTTTACCAATTGGCGCAGCTAGATCCAAGACTCTTGTCGATAGTTTTTCTTTTGTGGTTTCCATAATTATTCTTTTGTCAGGATAAAGCGGTGTTAAGTTTTCAAATAAAACTCTCTCTTTTAAAATTTCTGGAGCTTTTTCATTGATAGATTCAACTTTTAATAGAGCAAAGTATTTTTCTTTTTCTTTAGGAGCTCTTATTGTTCCGTACAATATGTCTCCTTTTTTTAATCCAAATCTTCTGATTTGTGCAGGAGAGACATAAATATCTTCTGCTGAAGGTAAGTAGTTATAGTTAGGAGATCTTAAAAAACCAAAACCATCTGGCAAGACTTCTAAAACTCCTTCTGCAAATAAAACCTCTTCAGGTTTTGCTGAAATTGTTTTTACAATTTCAAAAACTACTTGGGATTTTGTTAAAGATCCTAAGTTTTGAAGGCCAAGTGATCTGCCGTACTCTTGTAGTTGGTCTACATGCATTCTTTGAAGCTCGGATACTTTTGTTACTTTTTTTATTTGCTTTTCAGAGTTAGTTGAAGTAGCTTTTTCTTCATTCATGGAAGATTTCTCCTATTAAAAATTTTTGAAGGTTACTAAAAGTTTTTTTATGTTTTTTTCTAAATCAGATAAACTTTGATTATTTTCGATTACAAAATCTGATAGTTTTGCTGTATCTGTTTCAGACAGTTGCCTTTGTTTTCGAAGTGTATAATCTTTATCTTTATATCTTTTTTTTGCAATAATATCTTTTGTAGTTATGGTTACTACTATATCAAAAAAGCCCTGATAACCTATTTCAAAAAGTAGGGGGATTTCCACTACAAAAAAATTAAAATTTTTGTTTTTAACTCTTTCATACTCTTTTTCAATTTCATTTAAAATTTTTGGATGAATTATCTTTTCGAGCTTTTTTAATTTATTTTCATCTGAAAAGACTATTTTTGCAATTTTTTTTCTATTTATTTTACCTTTTTCTAGTATTTTTTCGCCAAAAAGATCTAAAACTTGTTTTTTTATATCAAAATCATTCTCTATTAGATCATGCGCAATTGTATCTGCATCTACTGTATAAGATCTAAGCTTTTTAAAAATTTTTAAAGCTTCTGATTTGCCTGCTGCGATATTTCCTGTGATTACAATTTTTTTTAACATCAACACTCAGCTAAATTTTTACCGATTTCAATATCAACTGTTAGAGGAACTTTTAGATCGAAGACATTTTCCATCTTTTCTTTAACAAAACTTTTAAAAATCTCGATCTCATCAAATGGCAATTCAAATAAAAGTTCATCATGAATTTGAAGGATCATATATCCTTTTAAATTTCTTTTAGTTATTTCTTTATCGATCTCTATCATTGCAAGTTTAATTAAGTCAGCAGCAGATCCTTGAAGAGGAGTGTTAATAGATAGTCTCTCAGCTGCGGCTCTAATAAATGGATTTTTATTATCGATCTCATGTATAGGTCTTTGTCTACCGATTATTGTATACGCAATTTTCTTTTCGTGAACTAGTTTTTTGCAGGTCTCTAAATATTTCAAAATATTTGGATATCTTTCAAAATATGTATCTATAAAAGCTTTAGCTTCTTTTATAGTAATACCAATTTGTTCTGAGAGTCCAAAAGCTGATTGGCCATAGATAATTCCAAAATTCACAGCCTTAGCATTGCTTCTCATTTTTTTAGTTACCTCATCTATCGGCACTGAGTATACTAAAGACGCTGTAAATGTATGGATATCATCACCATTATTAAATGCTTTAAGTAAGTTTGGATCTTCACTAAAATGAGCTAAAAATTTTAGCTCTATTTGAGAGTAATCAGAAGATAAATAAACCCATCCATCTTTTTCAGGTCTAAAACCCTCTCTTATTTTTTTTCCTTCTTTAGATCTAATCGGAATATTTTGAAGATTTGGGTTAGTAGAAGCGAGCCTTCCTGTTGCTGTTGTAGATTGAGAAAAAGTTGAATGTACTCTATTTGTTTGAGGGTTTATCTGTTTAGGAATTGCATCTACGTATGTAGATAAAAGTTTTTGATATGCTCTAAATCTTAATATGTGATCGATAATAGGGGATTTTCCTTTTAACTTTTCTAAAATATCTGCTGATGTTGAAAAAGTTGAACCCTTTTTTTTAGGAGGTTTTATTGCTAAATCAACATATAAAACTTCGCTAAGTTGTTTAGGAGAGTTGACGTTAAACTTTTTGCCCGCTTCAGAAAAAATCTCTCCTTCTATTAATTTAAGTTTTTTTTGAATCTCTTCAGACATAATAGATAGCATATCTTTATCTACAAAAATACCAAATCTTTCCATTTTTGCAAGAACTTTGAGCAGTGGTAATTCAATGTCATACAAAACTTTTTCTAAATTATTATCAAAAATTTCTTTTTCAAAAAGCTCTTTTAGTCGAAAAGTATAATCAACATCTTGAGAGCAATAATTAGAAATTTTATCAATAGGTACATCTCTCATAGAAATCTGTTTTTTACCAGTCCCTATTAAATCTTTGATCGGAGTCTTTGTGAAATTGAATTTCTCTAACGATAAAATATCTAAACTATGACGTCTGTTTTGTGGGTTTATCAAATATGATGCTAAAAGTGTGTCAAAAGAGATATTTTTTATCTCGATACCACTATTTAAAAGAATATGATAGTCATATTTCAAGTTGTGACCAACAAATGAAATATTTTCGTTTTCTATAAGCTCTTTTAATTTTGTAAGAACTATTTTTCTATCAATGTCGCCATTTAAAGGAATATAAAAAGCTTGCTCCTTTTTTACTGAGAGCCCAACCCCTACTAAATCTGCTAATAAATAGTTCAATCCAGATGTTTCTGTATCAATTACTATCTCTTTTTCTTTTTTTAGATTTTCTATTAGATCTGTTAGCTCTTTTTCGCTGGTTATTAGTTGATAGTCTAGCTTTTCTTCTTCGTTTTTTTTTTGATCCGAAACATCTCTTAAAAGAGATAAAAAATTCATCTCCTTATAAAAATCTTCTAATTGTTCTTTTTTTGGCTCTTTTAACAGATAAAAATCTTTGTCTTTTGGAATATCAACATTTAAATGCAAGGTCGCTAATTTTTTACTGAGATATGCTTTTTCCTTTTCTTGAACTAAAATATCTCTTTTTCTCTCAGATGAAATTTTTTCTAAATTATTAAATATACTATCTAATGTATTAAACTCTTTTAAAAGAGTAGTCGCTGTTTTAGGACCAAAGCCTTCAATTCCTGGAATGTTATCTGATTGATCTCCAACTATCGCTAAATAGTCTAGTACCTGTTTTGGTTCTATTCCAAAAAACTCTTCGACTCTTTTCTCATCGAATAGTTCATTATTTTTATGGGCATTTAATACAAAAGTTTTGTCATCAACCATCTGCATTAGATCTTTATCACTTGTACAAAGATATGTCTCAAAATCTTTTTTCTTTGCCCAAGTAGCTATTGTTGCCATAGTATCGTCAGCTTCAACACCTTCTATACACAAAGCAGGAATGCCAGCGAGCTCGCAATAATCAAACGCCATTTCAAATTGAGGATAAAGATCATCCGGCGCTTTTTTTCTATGCATTTTATATTCAGAATAGAGTTTTTGTCTTGAAGCTCTATTATCTGGTCCATCAAATACACAAACAATTTGTTCTGGAGAAAAATCATTAATCAATTTTTTTACAGATCTTATAAATCCATATAATGCAGAGGTAGATACACCCTTTTTATTGGTCATAGGTCCTATTGCATAATACGATCTAAAAAGATAGTTAACAGCATCAATTATAAAAATTTTATCCATACTACTCGGCATTTATATATTTAGATGAAAAAAAAATCTCTTTTAAAAAAGATTTAAAAATTGATTTTGTCTGAGTTAAAAATGGTTGATACCAAAGTTTTTTTGGATATAAGCTAACTACTTGATAATTTTTATTCTCATCAATATCTGCTTTTTCCAAAAGAGCTTTTAGAACTACTTCATATGAACTGTTTGCTACATCTATATATCCAATTTCCTTGGCTTCATCTGAATCAAAAACATTCGCTCCATACTCATTTATAATCTTATCTCTATCTATATTTCTTGCGGTTGCTACTATGTTTACAAATTTTGCGTAAATGTATTCATTGATCTTTTGAATGGATTTATCCTCATTTTGTTTCCACTCTCTAAACGGATTCATCATGTCTTTGTCTTTTCCAGCGGTTACTGTTAAAGATTTAACTCCATATTTTTCCATAATAGAGTAGAAATTGAAAAAAGGTCCCATTAAAGACCCTACAGATCCAATCATTGAAAAAGGAGATGTATAGATTTGATCAGCTGCGCATGCTATAAAAAATCCACCAGATGCACACATTCCATCAACATATGCATATACAGGAATATCGAATCTTTCTTTGTAAGCTAGGATATTTCTGAAAATATCATCAGAATCAGTAGCAGCTCCTCCAGGTGAGTTAATATGTAGTAAAACCCCCTTAACTCTATTGTTTTTAAGAATACCCTTTCTAGATTCAATTAACTGAAAATTCACATCTTTTGACGTTAAATGAGCTGTTCCTATAACTCCATGAACCTCCAATTGCAAAATAGCCGGAGTACTCAGTGATAACATTTTTGTATTGCCATTTAAATCTGGTAAAATCTCTAACTTATTTTTTGCTCCCTGCTTTTGATCTGGCGTAGATAAAATTGCAAAAAGTATAATACTTGGAATTAAAGCTACAAAAACTCCAACTGTTCCAAGTAATGTATTAAAAAAAGCTCTAATAGCTGAAATAAATATGGATTCTCTAGCTATTTTCATGAAAATTTCCTCTGATTGATTTTTTATCTCTCATTATAACTATTTTTGTCTTAATTGTAGTATCAATTTTTTGATCTTTTATTTTTCTTTAGCTTTTTTGAAAAAATTTAGGGATTAAAAGATAATTTAAGAAGTTTTCTTTTTTTTATAGGTTAATTGTATCATAGATCAGTTTTTTATATCAAATGAAAAAATATATTACATCTATTACTTGTATTCAGGTTTTTAGGTAGCTCTCTTAGAAAAGCTACTCACTATTAGCTCAATAAACGCTAAAACACCCAAAACTATAAATAATGAATAAATATACCAAGAAAACGAAAACTTAAGCGTTACGCCTATCAATACACAAAACTGCATGGCAGTTGTAACCTTACCCCATCGAACAGCTTTAACCTCATAAGAAGCCCATTTTTTTGTGATACCTAAATATAGGCCAAAAATAATTAGTGCGAAATCTCTTGAAATCATGGCAAGGGCTTGCCAAAGTAAAATTTGATTCTCTAATAGCAAAATAGCCAAAACAAAGTAGACAAAAAATTTATCCATTGCAGGATCTAAATAAGCTCCAAATTTAGATGCTGATTTATATTTTCTTGCAAAATAGCCGTCTATACTATCTGTAAACATAGCTAAAACTATAGCAATTATCCGAATATAGATATTTTGCCAAAAAAATAGCAGGGCTAAGGGGATCCTTACAATAGACAGAGCATTTGATAAGGTTATCATGTTTTTTGTTTTCGCTTTTTTCTCTTATAGTACCAAATGAAACCAATTATAGTAAAAATAAACAAAATAAAGATTAATAAATTAATTTTTTTTAGATAATTAAATAGTGCTGTATGGTTTTTTCCAAGAGTAAAAGCTATATAAAAAAGTACGCTATTTGAGACAAAACATGCAATTCCATCGCTAATTGCAAATTTTGCAAATTTCATCTTTGTCATACCAGCTGTTAAAAAAAGACAGTTTCTAACTCCAAATGGAATGAATCTTCCAATTAAAAGAGTAAAAAATCCATATTTTTTATAAAAAAGTTTTACTTTTGCAAGCTTTCTTCTGGGCAAAGTTTTTCTAAACCATTTAATCTTCCATAGCTTTATTCCAAAAAGCCTGCCTATCCAATAAACCATCCAATCAGAGAGATAAGCCCCTACAAAAACAGCTCCAAATAATAGAAAAACATTCTCAGGGACTACAGTTGCAGCCAAAATAGCGCTTATTATGATCATAAAATCTTCAGATATAGGAATGTTGAACCCAGCTAAGATAAGAGAGCCAAAGATGATCCAATGAGCATTTTGGGCATTTGCAAAAATAAAATCTATAATATGTGACATAATATAATTATTTTGGAGTTCTAATTCTGTAATTAATATAAATGTAATTATAATAAAAGGGAAAAGTTAAAAATAGTTATAATCTAATTGAAATAAAGTAACTAAGTTGTTGATAATTAATTATTTTTTTACTTTATCTTTTTTATTAGCCTTAGCAAAAGGAAAGTATTTTTTTAACTCTTTTTCACTTAATTTGTCTGTAACTTGCATAGGCTCTTCTTGAAGTGTAATTTTTTCTTTATGCGACATTAAAGAGTTAAATCTTTTTCCTAAGGCGACAACAGATATTAGCCATACACCTAATATAATTAAAAATAGAAAGGCTATATATGGAGCAGAAGCGCTCAAAGTAGCAAATATGATTATAAACCCTTGTGTTATAATAGATCCCGAGGATTTTCCTAATCTAGAACCAACACCATCTATTGCAGCTTTACCCTTTCTTCTAGCGTCTTTATCTAAAGGAATAAAAGCGATCTCTTTTGTTGCATCGAAAAGAGTATATTTAGATGCACGGCTCAGTGTATTTTGCATCGTTCCGAAAAAGACGCTCAAAATAAGAGGAGTAGAGCCAAAAAAGCTAGCAAATTTTAGAGCTGAAGGCGTGTCCCTATATAAGAAGAATGTAAAGAAACAGACCCCAGTAATCAAAACGACTAAAGGAGTAATAAGTGCGCTAAAAGCCCAACTAAATTTTCTTAAAAAATTACCTGATAAAAACAGGGCGACAGGGGTAGCTATGAGGCCAGTATAGATCATTACATGACCCATATATGCATTGAAATCTTGAGGATTGGGACACAGAGATTTTACTTGGTTTTTCCAAACAACTTCTACTATATGGGTAGTCAAATTATATGATAAAACTATCAAAGCTATGAAAAGTAAATATTTGGATCTACCTAAATAAGAAAAACTTTTTTTGAGAGAAATTTTTTCTCTTGGCTTTTTTACTTGAGAAATTGTCGGTTCATCTAAATTTATTGCTTTTTTACTTATATATCTAAAAAGTCCAATTATTAAAAATCCTGTAGCTAAAACTGTTAAAGCCATGAATAAAACGGATTGTTCCCAAGCATCTTTTCCATATGGAATAAAGCTAAAAAATCTTTTACTTGAAAGAAGAACAGCAACTTCACCAGAGAGTATTCCTGCAATATTTGCGCCTACCCCAAAAAGTGAATAAAATCTTTTAGCCTCATGCACCGTTGTAACTTCATTTGCAAAACCCCAAAAGCATACGCTCAAAATAGCTGTTCCCCAAAGCTCTGCCATGACATAAAATGAGGTTAAAGTCCAATGTCTGATCATGGCAATAAAACCATTAAATCCTTGCGGGAGAGTTCCTTGCATTTGATCAGCAAATGAATGTGGTTGTAAAAGATCTCTAAGTGGATACAATATAAAGGTAAATAAAGAGAAAAATCCTAAAAATATTCCCATCATGATATAAAAAACTTTTTCAGTAGAATATTTATTTGAAAGCTTCGTAAAGATATAGGTCATCAAAAGAGCCATGGGTAAAATAGCCCATACCTTAATAAATGGAATAGCCTCAGCTCCAGAAGATGGTGCTGTAACTACTAATGTATCTTTAACAGCCCTTAAAACATTGTAGTTAAAGGCTATCAAGAAAAATATTAAAATCATTGGTATGAATTTTTTCAGTTCACTAGAATGAATAGGCCATAAAAAAGAGCGGACTTTACCGAATTTAAAAGTCGTAGACATTAATTTTTACCAATTATTTTTTTGCACGCAAAACTATAAAGGAGTAATTGTAAAAGATTTTTTTCAACTCTTGCTAATTGCAAGATTTGCTTTATTTGAGACACCGATCGCCTTTTGAAATCTTTGATGAGTTCATTGTAACTAATTTGAGATATTTTGCAAAGTAAGAAAAATGAAAAAAAACTCTTTATTTTTGTGTATATAAATTAATTTAAATTAAAAAATTTTCTTTTTTAAAGAAAATATTAAGGCTTAGTTTTTTTTTATAATTTTCAAAAAGTAAATTTTTAAATTTATAAAAAAAATTAATTAAAAATAATTTATCTAGTTTTATAATATCTCTATACACAAAATGTACATGTAATATGTGGTACTAATATAAACTATTTTTTATCACTCAAAGCTTCAATACCAGGTAATGTCCCTAACTCTATATATTCTAAAGATGCTCCACCACCTGTAGATAAATGAGAAAATTTATCCCCGAGCCCTAGTTTATTTATAGCTGCAATTGAATCTCCTCCACCTACAATACTTATACAATTAATTTTAGAGATCGCTTTTGCTATTTCATTTGTACCTTTCGCAAAATTATCAAATTCAAAAACGCCAAGAGGACCATTCCATAAAATGGTTTTTCCATCTTTTAAAAGTTTAGAAAATTCTTTAATTGTTTTAGGGCCGATATCCATTCCTTCGAAATTATCTGGAATATTTTCATCAGTATTTATGATTTGAGTTTTTGCATCATTTTTAAATTCGTCAGCTACAACAGTATCTAAAGGAAGATAAAGCCTTACTTTTTTAACGTCGCATTTTGTCATTATTTTTTGAGCCTCTTTAACAAAATCTTCTTCATATATAGATTTTCCAACACTTAAATTTAGAGCTTTTAAAAATGTGTAGGTCATAGCTCCGCCAATAAAAATACCATCTACTTTATCGATTAAACTATCTATCACTCCAATTTTTGTAGATATTTTTTTGCCCCCAATAATTGCATAAAAAGGTCTTTTTGGATTTTTAATAGCTTTTCCTAAAAAAGAGATTTCCTTTTTTAATAAAAATCCCATTAAGGATTTTTTAGGAAAATACTCAGTGATCGTAAATGTAGATGAATGTTTTCTGTGAGCTGTTCCAAAAGCATCATTTATATAAATCTCTCCCAAAGAGGCTAAACTTTTTGCAAAGTTTGGGTCTTTTTCTGGTTTTGTTTCAGCTTCATGAAATCTTAAATTTTCTAAAAGTAAAATTTCACCAGGCTTTAGGTCTTTTGCTAAATTCTCAACTTCGGGACCTATAGAATCCGGCGCCATTTTAACTTCCTTTTGAAGAAGATCTCCGAGTCTTTTAGCTACAATTTTGAGTGACAGTTTAGGATCTTTTTTTCCTTTGGGTCTACCCAAATGAGACATAAGTATTAATGAAGCTCCATTATCTAAAACATATTTAATCGATTGAAGAGCTGCTTTAATCCTTGTATCATCTGAAATTTTATCATCGTCTGTTAAAGGAACATTAAAATCTACCCTCATTAAAACTTTTTTATTATTAAGATCTAAATCAGTAATTGAAAATTTTTTCATAAATAATCTCTTTTTTTTAATTTGAATTTTACCAAAGTTAGTTTTTCAGTAAAGTAATATATTAGTTTAATGATATTTTTTACTTGAAAAGAAAAAAAAAGCTTATAAAATTAAATTATATTGATCTTGTATATGAAAAAAATAAACTATCTTTTTTTTTCTTTTTTTTTATTATTTCATGTCTATAGCGAAGCTAGTATTGAGACAAATGAAGTTATAGATAAAAACATTGTCTTAAATGAAACTCAAGAAATTAATAATGATTCGATTATTCAAGATCAAAATATTTATGAAGAGTTAGAAAAAGAAATAACTTCAAATAAAAATCTACAAAATTCAAAACAAGAAGTGCTCTCAGATAAAATAACAGCTTTAATTTTTACGAGTAAAACTCAGTTAATTGACGATAATGAGTTGAAAGATATACAGGGAATACAAATTGATGATATTTGTATAAAAAATAAAGAATATTTTCATTGGTATTTTTCAGATTTTTTGCAAAAAAGCTTAACGATGCAAACTCTAGATCAAATTAAAAATAGAGCTTTAAAATATTTTAAAGATAATACCTCTTTTCTTGTAGATGTTAAAATTTTAGAGAATCAAGATGTATCTGATGGGAAAATTCAGATTTTGGTTACATTTGCCCGCATTGGAGAGATAACGTCTTGTGGGGGCAAGTATTTTGCAAATAAAAGAATTTTAAATCGATTAAACATGAAACACTCAGAAGTGATTGATTTAGATAAAATAAGAAGATATTTATCTGCCTTTAATCGAAATCCTTTTAGAAAAGTTTCCTTAGTTTTAGAGCCATCGGATAGTGTAGGTTTTACAGATTTGCATCTTTTAACAGAAGATATTGTTCCAGTTAAAATATTTGCTGGATATGAAAATACAGGAAATGAGATAGCTACTTCCAATCGCTTTTTTACAGGAGTTAATTTTGGTAATTTTTTAAATTTGGATCATCAACTCAATCTTGAATTTAAATTTGCTCCTAACATTCATAAATGGTGGGGAATTACCGGAAATTACATAATGGATGTTTTTGGTCCAACATATTTAAAAGTAATTGGATCATATGTAAAAACGAATCCTGAAAGAGCAGAAAAATATGAAATTACAGGAAAAGCATGGACTGTTATGGCAAGATATCATGTACCTGTTCAATTTAATAAAAATACGACTAGTGAGTTTATATTCGGATATGATTTTAAGCATACAAACAACTTTTTGACCTTTTTGAAATCTGAAGTTTTTAATAATTTTATCGATATTTCACAATTTGTTTTTGAGTTTTCTAAAAATGGTTATGATAAATTCGGAATCTCTTCTTGTCTTTTCAGCATATATGCTTCACCCGGTGGAATGACTAAACATAACCATAATATTGATTTTAGGCAAGAGGGGTATGCTAGAGGAGCGACATATTTTTATGCTACTCTTCATTTAGATAGAACAATAAATATTTATAAGGATTTTTTATATGCATTAGAATTTTTTGCTCAAGCATCAACGAATAAACTTTTGCCAACTGAGGAAATATCAATAGGTGGTTTTTATACTGTCAGAGGTTATCAGGAAAATGCCGTATATGGTGACTATGGTTTTTATGCGAGAAATGAATTTCGCTCACCAAAGATATGTTATCCTAAAAATTATAAACACTATTTCCAATTTATAGCTTTTGCAGATGTTGGATTTGTATCAAAAGTAAATGATAATGTTTCTGATAAAAATACTTCTACATTAGCATCTGTAGGACCGGCTCTTCGTTATGTTGCTCATGATTCTTTAATATTAAAGCTAGACTATGGTGTGCAGTTAAAAAAAGCAAATAGAGTTTTTTTTGCTAAATCATGGCACTCCAGACTTCATGCTTATGTTTCCTTGCAATATTAAAAAAATTAAAATTTTTATAAAAAAATAGTTAAGAAAAATAGTTTTTTATAATTATATATGCATATATATAATTATATTAAAACCAAAATCAAAGTTCAAAACTGCTTTTTAATTCTTTAAAAAAACTATTAAATCTTTTATCTAAAAGTATATTGGAGGAAGAAAAAATCATGTTTTACATGCGAGCAATTGCATTAGTGCAATTTTTATATCTATTGCTATGTATTCCTTCATTTATTTTTTCTCTTCCAATAAAAGACAAAATATCTTTTGGCAATATCACTATTGAGCAGTCATGTAATGAAATGATTTTTCATCAAAAAAGTTCAAAAGCTATTATTGATTGGCAAGATTTTTCATTAGATGAACATGAGTCGATGCGATTTATACAAAATAAAGATTTTTCAGTTTTAAACAGAGTTGTCACAGATAAGATTTCTAAAATTTACGGATCTATTAAAGCTGATGGAAAATTTTATCTAATAAATCAAAATGGAATTTTAATAGGTCCTAGAGGTTCTATTAGCGCTAAAGAAGTAATGTTATCTACTTTAGAGCTTTCAAAAGAAGATTATCTAAAAAACAAAGATTTTCATTTTTCATCTAATAAAGATGGTAAAATTCAAAATTTTGGATCGATAAAAGCTGTTTCTAAAGATATTTTTATCTTATCTAGAACAATTGAAAACAAAGGAAAAATTTCAGCTAAAAAAGGTGAAGTTAATTTAATAGCATCATCAAAAATTTTAATTTTAGATGGTAAAAAAGATATAATAATAAAGCCTGAAATAGATGGATCTATTTCAAATGAAGGAAATATAAAAGCTATCGAAGTTAAACTCAAATCTTCAAATAATAATCTAAATGCATTTGCAATAAATCAAAAAGGTCTTATCGAAGCTACAGGTTTTGAAAAAAAAGATGGCAAAGTTATTTTAAAAGCAGAAAAAGGAATAACCAACCATCAAGGGAAAATAACAGCAGTTAATGAAAATAATACAGGTGGACAGGTTCAAATATTTGGTGAACATATTCTTTTAGAAAGCGATTCTAAAATAAATGCAAGTGGTGAATTCGGTGGTGGTGAAGTTTTAATTGGTGGAGATTTTCAAGGTAAAAATCCAGATATTAAAAATGCTAGAACAGTTTTTGTAGCAAAAGATACTTTAATAAATGCTGATGCTACTCAAAAAGGAAATGGTGGGAAAGTAATTCTTTGGGCGAATGATACAAATAGTTTTTACGGAAATGTAACAGCTAAAGGTGGAAAAAAATATGGAGATGGCGGTTTTGTTGAAATATCT
>JAAKFV010000041.1 GCA_011064875.1 Candidatus Anoxychlamydiales bacterium
GTCTTCAGCAGTTTTTACCATATCTCTCATTTGCAATAGATACGTATCATTTGATTTGGTTTTTGTTTTATCAATTTGTTCTTTTACAACATCTGATGCAAATCGAGTAAGTCCTGTATAGAAAATTATTAAGCTATTTTCCAAAAGTTGTAATTTTTCTAAAGAGATGATCACAGGTCTAACATTAATGTGATTTGGATTGAACTCGATAACATTTAAACCGCCATATGCTGCATGGAACTGATCTTGAGAGCCAACGTTTTCTTTAATAAGCTTTTGTTCTACATGGCAAGCTTCTAAAGCTAATTGTTGTTTTGAAGTTTTTGTACCTTCTATTGCATATAAAGCATTTAAAAAACCGACTGTAAATGAAGAAGAAGAGCCAAGACCTGTTTTTGCAGGAAGATCAGAAAAGATGTGAATATCTAGATTTCCTGAAATATTTTTATGTATTAAACATTCTCTAATCGAGGGGTGAACAATTTCTTCAGGTTTTTTTACAAGCTCTGTTTTAGAGTATCCGATTCTGATATTGTGTTCGAAAAATTCACTAAGAGTATTTACACTTACATAGGTGTATTTATTTATTGTTGTTCCTAAAACTATGCCGGAGTGTCTTTCATAAAAAGCTGGGTAATCAGTTCCCCCTCCAAAGAGGCTAATTCTAACGGGAGTTCGAGAGATTATCATTCTAGATGTGCTTTTTGTTTTGCTCATAGATGGATTTTTTTACATTTACTAGGAAAAATTTATCAAAAATCACCATTTGTGTTAAAGTGTTTTCTTTTAGAAAAAATTTAAACAAGAAAGTTTTATATGAAATGTAGAGTATGCGATTCAAAAGATTTTAAGTTGGTGGTTGATCTAAAAGAGCAACCGGTTGGGCTTCATTTTATTACAAAAGATCAAATTGGATCTGAGCCTTTTTATCCTTTGAGGGTTTTATATTGCACAAGATGTCAAACATCGCAGTTAGATTATACTGTAAAAAAAGAGGTTATGTATTCAGATCATACATATTTATCTGGTATTACTAAATCTTTAAAGTTGCATTTTGATGGTGTTGCAAAAGATGTAGATGATAGATTTTTTAAAGAAAGGGTGGATAAATCTGTTTTAGATATTGGATCTAATGATGGAACTCAACTTAAAAGTTATAAAGAGCTGCATTATGATGTTTTAGGAATAGACGCATCTAAAACTGTTTCTAAAATTGCTAATGAAAATAATATTCCTACTCTACACGCTTTTTTTAATTTAGAGACTGCAGAAAAAATTAATAAAAAATTTGATGTTATAAATGCAGCAGGTGTGTTTTTTCATTTAGAAGAGCTCCATTCGGTAACTCAAGGTATAAAAAAATGTTTAAAAGATGATGGAGTTTTTGTAGTTCAGTTTATGTATATGAAAAACATTATGGAAAATGTAGCTTTTGATCAGATTTATCATGAACATCTTTTGTATTATACTTTAAAAACTATTGAAGTTTTATTAAATCGTCATGGTCTTTCACTTTTCGATGCATATTTTTCATCGATTCATGGAGGATCTATAATTGGGTTAGTTACACACAGAGGAAAAAAAGAAAAATCAACTCGGCTCTTGAAGCTCATCAAAAAAGAAGAAGAATCGAGATGTAATGAATTACAAAGCTATCAAATATTTGCAAAAAATATAGAAACCCTAAAAGAGAAAAATCTCAAATTTTTAGAGATGAGAAAAAATGAGGGCAAAACTATATATGCAATGGGAGCGCCGGTTAAAGGAAACACACTTTTAAATTATTTTGGGATTTCTAAAGATACGATTCCTTATTTAGTTGAAAAAAACCATCTCAGAAAGAATTTATTCTCTCCAGGAAGACATATACCAATTATTATGGAAGAAGAAATAAAAAATCCTCCAGATGTTTATTATGTTTTAGCTTGGAATTTTAAAAAGGAAATTTTGAAAAATAACCAAGAATTAATAAATAAAGGAGTGGAGTTTTATTTCCCCATTAATCCAAAAGAATAAAATTAAAAAAAGCGATAAAAAAATTATGAAAATATTAATTACAGGTGCTAGCGGTTTTTTAGGAAAATTTTTACATAAAAAACTAAAAAGTCTTGGAAATGAAGTTATTGGAATTAATTCAAAAAGCAATGATTTGACTAAAGAAAATACATTAGATGAATTCAACAATGTAAAATTTGATCAGATTTTTCATTTAGCTGCATGGACTCAGGCTGGAGATTTTTGTCTTCGTCATCCAGCAGAGCAGTGGATTATAAATCAAAAGATGAGCACTAATATTTTGAGTTGGTGGCACAAATTTCAGCCTCAAGCAAAAATGATCGCTATGGGAACGAGCTGTAGCTATGATCCTGATCTTCCTCATGTTGAAGAAAATTATTTAAAAGGAAAACCGATCGATAGCCTTTTTACCTATGCAATGACAAAAAGAATGCTTCTCACTGGCTTGATGGCATTGAATAAACAATATGGTCTAAATTATTTATATTTAATTCCATCAACACTTTATGGCCCTGAATATCATTTAGATGGCAGGCAAATGCATTTTGTTTTTGATTTGATGAGAAAAATAATAAGAGGATCTTTGTATGATGAAAAAGTTGCTCTTTGGGGAGATGGTTTTCAAAAAAGAGAGCTTGTGCATGTTGATGATTTTATAGATATAATGTTAAAGCTTGTTGAATCTCAAAATAATACTTTAATAAATATTGGATCAGGAAAGGATTTTTCTATTAGAGAATTTGCATCTAAAATTTCAAATATTGTTAGGTATGATGAAAATAAAATTTTTTATGATATTTCAAAATATGTGGGAGCTAAATCCAAGATATTAGTTGTTAATAAATTGCGCGAGATTCTTCCTGGTTTTAAAATGAAAAGCTTAGATGAAGGATTGCAAGATACTGCAAAATGGTTTTCTGAAAATAAGGAAAAACTTTTGATCTCAAAGCTCTGATTTGTTTATGTTTTTTTTAATAAAAAACATTTCTAAATAAAGTACTTTTTAAGTACAATTTTTTTTTAATTTTACTGCTTAGGAGTTTTAAAATGAAGAATTTATTAATATCATTATTTATCATTTTTTGTTCAAGTTGCTCAAATGATCCAAAAACAGATCAAGTTAATAAAAAAAGCATAGATTTAACAATAAATCAACTTAATAAGAAAAACAAAGGTATTGAAGTTAAAGAGAAAGTTCCTGGATATCAACATCACGACGGTCTTTGGTTTGCAAAAGATAAACATAATACATATTCTGATTTGGCTAGTTATCTTTATAATAATTTCATAAAAAAAAATAATTTTAAGACAATTTTAGAGTTAGGATCTGGAGCAGGAAGTTTAGCATATTTTTTACGTCAATTCGATCCGACATTAGTTATTGTAACGACAGATGGAAATAAAAAAACTTATAAATCTCCTTACGTAAAATCTAAACATCACTTTATAGCTAGAACAGATGAAGACTTAGAATTTGTTGATGGAAATAAAAATAGAATTATTTTTGATTTTGTGATTAGTTTTGAACATTTTGAGCATATTCAACATGAGCGTTTTCATACCGTCCTTGACAATATTAAAAAACATATGAACGAAAAAACTCTTTGTTTTTGTTCTGCCGCTACTTGGGGAGGTCCTGGAGTTTACGAACCTCATTGTAATGTAAAAACACTTAGTGAATGGGAGAATTATTTAACTTCTCAAGGTTTTGAAATTCTGGATACTAAACTTCTAACAGATGTTCCTCATCCTTTTAATTTCACCTGGGATAGATCTCATAAGTTATTATTTCGTTTATTTACAAAGTGAGGTTATTAAAAAATAGCTATTTGTTAATATGATTTAATCAAAAAGATTAAAGTTTAAATCAGTAAAATAATTTGGTTAAAAGTTATGGAAAAAGTAGATTTTTTAATAATTGGAGCTGGGATAGTAGGACTTGCATCTGCATATCAAATTTTAAAAAAACAAAAAAATGTTAGCCTTATAATTCTAGAGAAAGAAAATGAAATTTCCCAACATCAAACAGGCCGAAATAGTGGTGTTATCCATTCAGGGCTTTATTATAAGCCGGGATCTTTAAAAGCAAAGAATTGCTTAGCTGGCAGAAAAGAGCTTTTAGATTTTTGTAAAGAGTTTGGAATTTTAACTAAAAAATGTGGAAAAGTAATCGTAGCGACAGAAGAAAAAGAACTCAAGGCCCTTTATGAATTAGAGAAAAAAGGAAAGGCAAATAAGGTTGAAGGATTAGAGATTATTTCAAAAGAGAGATTAAAAGAGATAGAACCTAATGTTAGAGCTATAAAAGCTTTAAATGTTCCGAGTTGCGCAATTGGTGACTTTTTAAAAATTTCAAATAAATTAAAAGAACAAATTGAAAAATTGGGTGGACAATTTTTTTTAAATCAAAAAGTTAAAAATATAAAAAAAGAAAATGGTGAATTTCTAGTTATTACTCAAAATAGAACATTCAAAACTAAAAAGTTAATAAATTGTGCAGGTTTGTTTTCAGATAGAATTGCTAAAATGGCAATGCCGAATAAAAAATTACCTTTAAAAATTATTCCATTTAGAGGGGAGTATTATGATATTGTGGATGAAAAAAAAGATTTAATAAATGCTTTAGTATATCTTGTTCCTGATCCGAAATTTCCATTTTTAGGAGTTCACTTAACTAGGATGATAAATGATACAGTCCATGCTGGGCCTAATGCTGTTTTTGCTTTTGCAAGAGAGGGTTATACGAAAACAGATGTTAGTATGAAAGATCTAGTAGATAGTCTTTTATATAAAGGTTTTATAAAAGTTGGATTTAAATACTGGAAAATGGGACTTTTTGAGATGTATAGATCTTTTAGTAAAAGGGCATTTTTGAAATCTATGCAAAAGATGTTGCCTCAGATTGGTATTAATGATATTACACCTGGCAAGGCTGGAATTAGAGCTCAAGCAATAGACAGGAAAGGTAAATTAGTTGATGATTTTGCTATTGAAAAAGAAGAAAATCAAATTCATGTTTTAAATGCTCCATCGCCAGCAGCCACTGCTTGTCTTTCTATTGGAAAACATATTGCGAAACTTGCGATAGAGAAGTGATTTAGATGAAAAAAATATGTATCGATGCAAGGATGATAGAGAGTGCTGGGATTGGTACTTATCTAAAATCAATACTCAAAAATTTAAAAGAAAAAGTTTTAGAAAAAGAAAAATTTAAAATCTTTTTGATTGTTAATTCTAAAGTTAAAGAAAAAAAGTTAGAGGCCTACAAATGGCTTTCTAAAAACTTTGAACTGATATTTTTAGATGCTCCTATTTATTCAATTAAAGAGCAAATTTTACTTCCTTTTAAAATACCTAAATGTGATCTTTTTTTTTCACCTCATTTTAATATTCCGATATTTCCGATTAGAGCAAAAAAAAGATTAGTTACAATTCACGATGTTTATCATTTAGCTTTTTTTTCAAAACTAAAATTTTTAGAAAAAATATATGCCAAGTTTTTTATTCATAAAGCTGCCATGCAATCAGACAAAATAATCACGGTTTCAAATTTTTCAAAATCTGAAATTTTGAAATACACAAAAGCAAAACCAGATAAAATTGAAGTGATTTATAATACTTTAAATCCAATTTTTCTAAACAAGACTAAGATAACCGATCTAAAAAAAAATAAGAAAAAAATAGATAAATATAAAATCCCTAAAAAATATTTTTTATTTGTAGGAAGCTTAAAGTCTCATAAAAATTTGTTAAATCTTATAAAAGCTTATGAAGAAATGGAAAAAGAATATCCAGATGTTTATTTGGTGATTGTCGGAAGAAGTAAAAATCTTAAAAATTCAATAGATATCCAAGAAATTTTAGATAGAAATAAAACACTATCTAAGAAAATAAAGATAATTTCTGATTTAAAAGATGAAGATCTCGCGAGTATTTATGAAAAAGCTATTGCTTTAGTGTTTCCTTCTTATTATGAGGGATTTGGGTATCCTCCTTTAGAGGCTATGAGCATGAAATGCCCTGTTATTGCATCTAATAGAGCCTCTATACCAGAGGTTTGTTTAAGTGCCGCTCTATATATAGAGCCTTTAGACCATAAATCTATCTTTAATGGGATGAAAAAAATGATAGAGGATAAAGATTTTAGAAAAGAGCTTATACAAAAGGGCTTAAAAAGAGTAAAATATTTTACAACAAATGATAACTTTATAAATAAACATATCGAGCAAATTAAAAAACTTTTATGAAAACTGTAATAGTTCATGATTGGTTGGTATCTGTAGCGGGCTCAGAAAAAGTATTAAAGCTTATGCATGAACTTTATCCATCTGATATTTATACTCTTTTGAAAAATCCTAAAAATTTAAAAAACTCTTTTTTTGAAGATAAAAAAATCAAAACATCTTTTATCCAAAAGATGCCATTTTCTAAAAAATTATATCAAAAATATTTAATGTTATTTCCTTTTGCGATAGAGCAGTTTGATCTATCTGAATATGATGTTATTTTATCATCATCGCACTGCGTTGCAAAAGGAGTGATAACTAGATTTGATCAGCTTCATATCTGTTATTGTCATACTCCAATGAGATATGCTTGGGATTTATATTTTCAATATCTACATGAATCTAATTTGAAAAAAGGGATAAAAGGAAGACTTGCTCAAATGATACTTCACTATTTAAGGATCTGGGATGTAACTTCTGCTTCAAGAGTTGATGAATTTATTGCAAATTCTAAGTTCATAGCAAAAAGAATAAAAAAGCTTTATAACAAAGAAGCCAAGGTTATTTATCCACCTGTTGATATTAACTTTTTTGACCCGTGCTATAAAAAAGATGACTTTTATTTTACTGCATCTAGATTTGTTCCATATAAAAAAATAGATCTAATAGTTGAAGCTTTTTCAAAAATGCCAGATAAGAAATTAGTGGTTATTGGAGATGGACCTGATATGAAAAAAATTAAATCAAAAGTTTTTAAATCTAAAAATATTGAGATATTAGGATATCAAGAAGATGAAATTTTGAAAAAGTATATGAAAGAAGCAAAAGCATTTGTATTTGCAGCTATTGAAGACTTTGGAATTTTACCGATAGAAGCTATGGCCTCTGCAACACCTGTAATAGCGTTATCAAAAGGTGGTGTTAATGAGACTGTAATAGAGGATAAAACAGGGATATTTTTTAATGAGCAAACTATTGAAAGCATAATTGAAGCAGTTGAAAGATTTGAAAGAAAAGAGTTTGATCTTCCTTTTATTCGAAAGCATGCAGAGAAATTTTCAGAAGAAAGATTCAAAACAGAATTTAATGGATATGTTAATGAGAAAGTAAAAGAGTACAATTTTTAAATGTTAACAAATAAAAAATCAAAAAAGAATTTTATGAAGGCCATAATACTAGCAGGGGGTAGTGGTAAAAGACTCTGGCCAATATCTAACAAAAGTTTTCCAAAACAATTTTTAAAATTTTTAGATCATGAATCTTTATTTCAAAAAACACTTTTAAGATTTAAAAATTTTCAATTTGTTGATGAAATCATTGTGGTTATAAATAAAAGTTTTAAAAAGATGGTAAAGGAACAAATTTCTGAGATAAATTATCAAAAAAAAATAAAAATACTAATAGAGCCGGATCAAAAGAGCACCGCTGGGGCTATTTTATTTACTATAAAATCTTTAAAAGATAGTGGATCAATAGATGAAAACACTAAGCTACTTTTTTTACCATCAGACCATTTGATTTTTCCAAAAGATAAATTTTTAACTTATATAGAAAATCTAAACAAACTTAGATTAGATGATATTATAATTTTTGGTATCCGCCCACATAAAATAGAGACAGGATTTGGCTACATAAAAATTGGTAAAAAACGAGCTGATAATTTAGATGAAGTAAATAGTTTTATAGAAAAACCATCTTTTGAAAAAGCAAAAGAATTTTTCTTATCAGAAAAATATTTATGGAATGCTGGCATATTTTTATTTACTGAAAAAAATTTTGAAAGAGAAATAAAAAATCATAGCCCAGATTTATATAAATATTATGAAATGTCATTTGAAAAATTGCTGAAAAATTTCTTTTCAATGCCAAAGATTTCAATTGACTATGCTTTAATTGAAAAAACTAAAAATATTTTAGTTCAACCATTAGATGTTTCTTTTTCAGATGTTGGATCTTGGGAAAGTATTTATGATATTATGCAAAAAGATGAAAATAAAAATGTTTTAAGAGGAAATGTCTTTACCTCAGACACAAAAAATTCACTTATCTTTGCAAAAAAAAGACTCATCTCTACTATGGGACTGGAAAATATTATCTTAGTTGAAACAAAAGATGCTATTTTTTTAGCGAAAAGAGGGAAATCTCAAAAAGTGAAACAGATAATACAGAAAATGCTTCTACAACAAGAATCAAAGAAAAAATTATAAAAGAGACATTGTTGATTATTTTAACAGTAAGTGTTAAGAATGTACCCGCCTAATTTAAACAGTTTATAATTAGCGTTTTATGTAGTTAAAAGTTGAGAGTAATTTACGAATGTGAAAATATTAAAAATGCTTAAGAGAAAAATGCTCTTAAATACAAGCGACTTATCGTTAGCTGTTTAAGGATGCTTATTCAATTATACTTGAATAAGAAGGTATTTTAAGATTGGAAATATATAGCTATTCTATCTGAAGGTACTTGATAAAGATTGTCTAAAAACAGTTAAGAAAATTCGAGTGAAATTAGTTTCTTTGTTTGTAAAAAAGAAGATAGAAACCAATAAAAAGCCATAACGGGAAGATATAAGGTTGCTGAATCTGAAATGGAAATAATCAAATAAGTTAAAAGCCCAAAAAAAATGCATAAATCTATTGGGGATTTAACTACATTGATATTTTTAAAAAGATAGTTAAAAAGTGAAAAACACATTCCAATAATAAAAAATAAAAGTCCCAAAAATCCAAAAGTATTAAAGATGCTTAAATAGACCATTTCTTCTATATGAATAAATGGCAAGCTAGAGAAAAATTTTATTTCAAAAGACTTATCTATTAACCTACCTCCTAGAGTTGTATCAAAATACCAACTAAAAGGTTTGTGAAGATAAAATTTTGCAAAGATGAGAAGAATTGCAATAAAGCAAAGAGACGATATTAAAAATTTAATGAGAGATTTTTTTTTGTTATTAATTATGAAAAAATTGAAGAAAAATTCACTAATAATAAAGCCTATCCAAACTGTTCTAGAAAGAGTAAGAATTATGGATAGTTTTACTAATATTTTTTTGAATTTGCTTTTTTCTAAATATTTATAAAGAGGCAAAACCATTAGAAGGCATATGCCATAGATATTGCCGTTATTATAAGTTGAGATAAGTTTTAGAAAAAAACCTCTATGATTTATATGTTTTATATTTTCAAGTAGACCTTTTTCATGCCAGTTAACAGTTAGAAGGGGTATTTCAAATAGGGATCCAAAAACTCCTCTGTAAAAGAAAAGAAAAATTCCATATGCGCTAATAAATAGGATTGATCTTTTAAAAATTTTAAAAAAATACTCTAGATCTAAATTTTCAATATACTCAGAAAAAACTAAGAAAAATATGAAAGGCAAAAATAAAAAACTCACTAAAAAGGAGATAAAAAAACCAAAACTTTGAATCCCATTTATATACATAGATAAAAGAGAGAATATCTGAAAGGGAACTAAAGCAATAAGAGAGTAAATATGTTCTTTTCTAACGAAGTATTTTTTTCTAAAAAGGGTACTTAAAGCAATTATTGCTAAAAATAGATATCCCCAAGTAATAGGAATATTTTTAAATTTAATGCCACCTTTTGGAAAAACAACTAAAAAGAGCATTAAGATGAGAACCAAAAAATTAAATTTTGATTTTTTTCTTTTTTCTAATGAATTAACTATCACTTCTTTTCATATGCTTATTTAGATGAGTAGATAATTGCATCATATCGATTGGTTTATCAAAAATTTTTGATAAATTTTTATCGGGATTGATCTGTCTTTTATTTTTTTTATCTTGAAGCTTTTTAGATTTTATATATTTCCATACATTTTTCAAGATATCAGATCTAGATAATTTTTTTCCTTTTACAATTTTCTCTAAATCTTTAGATACTTCAAATAAGTTAGATCCCTTTTTTCCTTTTTTATAAAAAGGTTCTCTTTTTTGATGAGCAGTTTTAGGATGATTTGCATCATATTTTTTTTCTAAATCATCTAAATCATTTACAATAACATCACACTCTGGAAAGTTTGTGCAAGAATAAAATATTTTCCCTCTTCTTGATCTTCTCATCACAATTTTACCATCGCACCCAAGAGCTGGACACTTTGGTCTATCTTCAGGTTTTAAAAATGTTTCACCTTTTTTAGGAATATTTACAATACCTTGACATTTCGGATAATTTGAGCAACCTAAAAACGCTCCAAATTTACCATATTTTAGATTCATTTTAGATTTGCATTTTGGACAAGGTTGATCCCAGTCAAAACCTTCTTCATAATCATCTTTTTTAAAATCCATAAGCTCTATAGCTGAAGTAAAATCGCAATCAGGATATTTAGAACATCCATAAAAATATTTGTTTTTAGACCAAATTTTTTGTAGGGGAGATTTGCATTTTGGACACTTTCTTGAAGTTTCGATCTTTGGAATAATTGTTTCTTTTTGAGCTTTTTCAACCATTGGTATGAATGCATTATAAAACTCTTTAATCAAGCTTTGCCAGTTACGTTTATTTTCAGCGACAAGCTCCAAATCATCTTCCATTGCAGCTGTGAATCCAACACTAATTATCGGAGCAAAGTTTTGTTCTAATAGTTGAATAATAAGTTCTCCGAGCTGAGTTGGTTTTAGGGTAAGTCTTTCTTTTGTTGTATATTCTCTATTTTGAATTTTATTCATAATAGCAGCATAAGTAGATGGCCTTCCAACACCTGATTTTTCAAGCTCTTTAACAAGCGATGCTTCAGTAAATCTAGCTGGTGGTTTTGTAAATGATTGATCTGAGATAATATCTTTTAAAAGAAGAGTTTTTCCTTCTTCTAGATGAGGAAGCAACTTTATTTCTTCTTCTTCTTCTGAAATATCTTTCTTTTCAACGTAAACTTTTAAAAATCCAGCAAATTTAATGTTTGAGCCAGTAGCTCTTAAGATTATTTTTTTATCAGTTTCAATATCACAAGATACAGTATCGTAGATAGCAGGTTTCATTTGAGATGCGATAAATCTTTTCCAAATAAGTGAATATAGCTTGTATTGATCTAAAGTTAAAAGTTCTTTTATTTCATCGGGAGTGAGGTATAGATTAGTAGGTCTAATCGCTTCATGCGCTTCTTGAGCTGATTTTTTGCTTTTATATCGGATTGCACTCTCAGGTAAAAAATCATTTCCATATTTATTTTTTATATATGCTCTAGCTCCTAGTAGAGCTTCTGTAGCTATGCTTACAGAATCTGTTCTCATGTAAGTGATTAAACCTTCAAAACCTTTAGATTTTAAATCAACTCCTTCATAAAGGCTTTGAGCGACTCCCATAGTTCTATTTGCTGAAAAGCCAAAATGCCTAGAAGCTTCTTGCTGCAGGGTTGATGTAATAAAGGGAGGAGTTGGGTATCGTTTTTTCTCTTTTTTCTCAATTTTTGAGACTTTATATGTAGCTTTCTCAAGTTTATCAACTATAGCTTTTGCTGTTTTTTCATTAGAGATTAAAAAGACATCTTTTTTATCGGTTTTTTCCTTTTCAACTCTTTTGCCATCAACGCTATATAAAAAAGCTTCGAATGGTTTTTCTTTTGATTTAGTATTTAACTTAGTTAGAATTTTCCAGTATTCAATAGGTTTAAAATTTCTAATTTGAATCTCTCTTTCAACAACTAATTTTAAAGCTACAGATTGAACTCTACCAGCTGATGTTCCTTTCCCTCTTTTTATAGTTTTTGATAAAATAGGAGAGATTTTATATCCAACTATTCTATCGAGCAATCTTCTAGCTTGTTGAGCGTCTACTAGAGCTAGATCAATTTTTCTAGGATGTTTTAATGCTTCTAGAACAGCTGTTTTTGTAATAGAATTAAAAGTTACTCTTTTAAGCTTTGTGCTTTTTGGTAAAATTGCAGCTACATGCCAAGCTATAGCTTCTCCTTCTCTATCAGGATCGGGGCATAGATAAACAATATCAGATTTTTTTGCTGAATCTTTTAATTTCTTTATAACATCTTTTTTTGTTGGAAGATTTACATATTTAGGTTCAAAATTATGTTCTACATCTATACCGAACTCTTTTTCAGGAAGATCTCTTATATGTCCCACCGAAGATGCAAAATTATATTTTGCTCCTAAAAATTTTTTTAAAGTTTTTATTTTTGCTGGAGACTCTACAATAATTAATGGTTTTGTCATCTATTGTTTCCTAAGCTTTATTCGCATCTAACAATTTTTTTAGATAGCTGTCAATATATTACTTTTTATAAAGGATAGATTAAAATGTAGATTAATTTGTATTTTTGTTAAAGTAAAACTCTTAAAATTTGTAATAATTTATGATTTCAGATGAAGAATTGCTTAGACTAAATAAAGAAGGATTTATACCTGGTCCTATAGAAGATGAAGAAATTTTTTTAAAAAGAGTTGATCTTTCAAAAAAATTAGCAAAAACCCCTAAATCTTTTTTTGAAAGTGAAAAGCAAGTTGAGCCTTTTGATTTAGATTCTAAGATTTTAAAGCCGAGGTGGAACTGGACAAGAGCTCAGCTTTTGAATCTTTTTGATGTAACGTGCTCTGATTTAGCGCTATTTTATAGCGATAAAAACCTTCATTTTTTTCAAGCAGCAGCGACATGGATAGTTGAAGTTAAAAATAAAAAAATTAAAATTCCAGTTCTGCAATTCAGAAAGATTCTACGACATAAACCCTATCTATTTATATATACATTAGATGAGATTTTAGCGCATGAAGCTGTGCATTCAATAAGAGTAGCATTTGATGAGCCAAAAACTGAAGAGATTTTCTCTTATATGACAGCTACAAATATCTTTAGAAAAGTATTAGGACCAATTATTAGATCTGAAAAAGAAGTTTTTTTATTTTTTTCTTTAATGGGGGGCTATTTTATTTCTCAAATTTCTTGGCTTTTATCAAATTTTAATTTTTTTTCTTATGTTTCTATGCTTTTTGGTTTTTTTGTTTTATCTCTTATTACTTTCGGTCTTATTAGACTTTTTCTTGTAAGAAGAAAGCTCAAAAAAACTTCAAAAAAATTATTTAAAATTTTTAAGTGCAAAAAAAAATCTAGAGCTGTTTTATTTCGTCTCACAGATAAAGAAATTTTTAAATTTTCTAAAATGAAAAAAAATGAAATTGAAGATTATATCTTTGAAGCAAAAGGAAAATCTTTGAGATTACGGTTAATCTATCTCTCTTATTTTAAAAATATCAATATGTGATGTTTTCATAAGGTTTTTTTAAGCTATCATCTAGATTATCAAACCAGTTCACTAAATCTATTTCATTGGATACTTTATCATTATATATATCTAATACTAGGTTATGAAGAGAAATAGCATTAAATGGCTTATCATATGAAATAGCTTTTTTTTGATGAGGCATTTTAATTATTAGGGGAACTAATGCTTCATTTCTGAGAGCACATAAAGCCATTTCTTCTTTAGTTAATTTTATATGGGTAGTTTGCCAGAAATGGTTTCTCAGCCAATGATCAGATGTTAAGATTAAAGTGCAAGCTTCCCAAAGCTTTGATTTTTGGAGTTCTTTTCTTATCTGTTTAATAGTTTTATCCATCAAGATTAAATTTTCGGAATAAGTACCGGATTTTTGAGATATTTTTTCATTTTTTTTAGAGTAAATTCCGGGAAGATGTGGTATAGAAAAATGAATGAAACAAAAATTGATATCTTTATTTTTTATTATATTTAGAGCGTTTTGTTTAACTCCCATATATTGATTTGTTTGCCATGTTGCGTCGAAAAAAAACTTAAATTTTTTTAAAAATTTTATCTTATTAAAAGTTAATTTATTTAAAGGTCCCGCTAAATAAAATGCAGCGATCTGATAAAAGGGATCTAAAATTTTTTTATTAAAAAAAGAATATTTTTCTATGCAATAATTATTGAAAATTCTTTCATATGGATGAAAAAATCCAACAACAGCTGAGTTAATGTTCATAGAATATAATTTTGAAAAAATATTTGCTTCTTGATGCCAAAATGAACTACTTTCATCTGCAAAATTCAATTTAAGATGATTAAATCCTAATGCTTGAGAGTTTAATATTTTTTTTCCAGTAGTATATGTAGGTATGGAAATAATTGTATCCGAGCCTGGTTGATAGACTTTTTGTGCATAAAAATAATTTTTTTTCAAATAATCTAATTCTTTAAGTTCAATGTTTTTAGGCCTGTTTTCAAAACTGAGGTATTGATC
>JAAKFV010000042.1 GCA_011064875.1 Candidatus Anoxychlamydiales bacterium
TATGTTTCATCTGATTCTCCTAAGTTGTCGTTGATGAAGGAGATAAGTTTACATATTAGCGAGTTTTTTTTATCAAATTATTTTTTGTCGTGTACAAAGGAATTTTTTAGCGGAAATGTCTGGTTTCGCATTAGTAAATTTATCTTTTGTATTTTGTATTGGATATCTAATTAAATTATTTGTAAAAAAAACACCCTCTTCATTTGAGCACATTACTTATTTTACAGCTTGGTTTGCAGCTACAATAATAAATATTTTACAATTTTATAATGTTATTTCTCAGAAAATTTTTGCTATTATTTTAGCATTTGGTGTGATTATTTTAACAATTACCGTTCTTTTTACTTTAAAAAAAATTACTAGTTTTTTTTATGTTAATTTATCTAACAAAAAAAAATAAAAGGAACATTTAATGAAAAACAATACTGATCCTCAACAAAATTTTTGGAAATTAGCTATCCAAAGACCTTCTTTAATTAAACTTTATTGCTTAAAAAATTTTTCAATTAATTTCAGTAGTTATATTGCATCTTCTAGATATTTTATAAAAAAAAATATAATAAAGTTAGCTCCAAAAAGATAAATGAAAAAAATTAAAAAAACTGATAAATCTATTCATGATATTAGACAAAATTTTTGGATACTAGCAAGTATCCAATCTGGTTCTATTGGCTTATGGGGACTGATTTTAGGTTGGCAATTATCAAAAAGTTATCCCCCAGAAATAGTAATGGGATCAGTTTGTATTGGCAATATATTTTTATGGTTAATTGGAATTGGTGTAATTTCAATGTCTAGTAAAAATAGAACAAATTCAATAGAAAATATCAATAAAGTATTAGGCAAACCTAGTGCAATTGTTTCAGCACTATTTCTAATATTAGCATTTTTAAGTTGGTATGTTTTTCAATTAAAAGTTGCTACAAGTTCTATAAACAGTATCTTTCAACTTGACTCTATAACCCATAATACATTTTCTATTCGAACTGGAGCAGCTATAGGCCTTGTAGGAGCTCTATTAGCTATAGGAGGTTTAAAAGTTATAAAATGGATAGCTGTTATTTGCTTACCAATTTTAATAATTTATCAACTTGTTGCTTTAATTATATCAGAAAATAATGTAATTATTTTAAAAAACTTTGGAATCTCCTTTTCTGCTATTATATTAATTATAATTTATTTATTACCTGGAACAATAAATTTGCCAACTTTTTTTAGACATTCTCGTTCATTAGCTGATTCATATTTTGCTTTAACTCTTATGGCCTTCTTTTATACTTTCTTTCAATTTTCTAGTATTTGGTTAAATATTGATAATTCTTCTTTTCTCATTTTTTCGAATTTTGTAGATTTGAAATTATTATTTAAAATATTTATTTGTTCATTTGTAGTTCTAGTTACAATATCTAATATTACAGTAAATATCTATTTTGCCTCTGCTAGTTGGGAAGCTTTAGTTCCAAAATTTGTAGGCTCAAAAGAATATGCAATTATTGGTTTAGTTGGAGCCGCTGCATATACTTTTATTCAAATAACTTATCCTATGCAGGTCTTGATAAATTTAGCTAATTATTATATTGCAAATCTTGGAATAATCCTTATTTTAACTTTTTTATTGGATATTATTCTTAAAAAGCAGTCTAAAATAATAATTCGTAGGATCGGAAATGCTACTTGGTTAATTTCTTGTATAGCAGCTACTATATTAGAAATCAATAAAAATAAAGAATCTTATATTATATTGTCTTCAACGGGATTGAGTATTTTATTTTTTATATCAGCTATTTTTATTGAAGAAAGTATCTGGTCATTAAAAAAGATAATCACTAAGAAATAAATAAAATATTAAAATTATATTATTTTTTCATTTTAATACTAAACTTGAGGATGCATATACATGCTGGATAAAAAATGTTGAAGGATTTATTAAAGAAAAACCTTTTTCATTCGCTAAAGTTTTGTAATACTCATATTCTTCATTTTTTAACTCATTTATTAAATAATCATATTCTGGATTTGGATATTGTCTATGATCAGCAGCTCCAGCCAAAATCATATTTTTGATTGAAGATTTTATCATTAATTTTTTCCAATTATTTTTAAAATTTTTATCATAATTTTGATACACTATTCCTTGAATAACTATCGCAGAACTATTCAAATTGGAAAGATTATTTGATTTTGCAGAATAAGTATAAATATTTAAATCATTATGATTTTCATATATAAGATATTCTTCATCAATAACTTTAAAATCATTATTTTTTTTATCAATAAATTTTGCGTGAATAATTATTGGTATTTTTTCTTTTTGTAAAATTAGAAATATAGTTTTATAACTCCAAAACATAGGTAAGCAATAATAATTTAAATGCCTAGTTGTAAATCTTTGTAACAGCATATTTTTTAATGATTTATCATTGTTATTTATAATTATTTCTTTAAGAAAATCAATAGACTCTTTAGATAACAATTTTCTTGTTCTTCTAACAATCTTCTCTGTAAATTTTGAAGAAACATCTCCATATCTTTTTAAAATTTTTGGATGAATTTTTTCTATTTTAGATAATTTAAAATAAGAATCTTCATTTAAATATAAATGGGCAGTTTTGCAAAAAAGTTTTTTTTGAATATAAAATATTTTATCAGATGATTGAGAAATCTTTGATTCTGTTAATATGAAAGATTTTAAAACAAATAATTCATCAGAAGTTAGTTGAATAATAAGGCTTTCTCTTTCTAATATTTCTTTTAAAGTCATTTTAGTTTGCATTAGTAAATTTATATTCTTCTGTGATAGCAATAATTCAATTATTTTACTTTTTTCTTTGACTTGACTTTCAATTTGAGAAAAATCTATCAAATTTTTAGCAGATAATATGGCCATTTTAACTGCTCTAATTTGACAAGCATTTTCTCCTACAAGAGGATCAAATTTTTCTAAATTTCCTGCATTATATTCTAAAATAGCTGCTTGAAGTACATTCAAAAGCATTCGATATTCTTCTAAGCCTTTTATCAAACCATTTTTAATTTTACTTGAAGGATCATAAGGGAGTAATATGGCTAATGATTTTTTTTCTTTTATATTTGTAAGTGAAGAATTAAAAACAGATGGGGCTAAAGGGGCGATTACTAGATTATTTTGATTTTTTAATAATTGAGAAGCATCCAAATATTTAATTTTTGATTTACATGCATTCATAATTTATCCCAACTTTTTAAATTTTACTTATTTATTGAATTTATTTACATTTAATTTTTTTTTATCTACATTCAATACATGTGTAAAAAGAGATCTACCAACAACATATCCTAAAATCATACCAAAAGATCCCCCTAGAACTCCATGAATAACTAATCCTGTAAATGTTCCTGCAATCATTAAACATGTGATTCCTAAAATTGCTAAAACATGTTTTAATTTAATATTTTTTATATTTAATTTTATTGATTTTAAAAAAATTATTATTTTTTTCATATTAACTCCTATTATTTATGCTTATTGTAACAAAATTAAGCATATTCTAACAACTACGTAATTAAAATTCAAATAAAAAGTTATAAAATTGCAAAAAATTATTATAATTAATTGATAATTAAATATTTATTATTAATAATTAAATTTTAATTAACTAACGAGTTTATTATCTATATGAGCCTACCCAGACGATAAATATGTAAAAATAAAATTTTAATTTTATAAATTTACTATATAGAAATAATTGTAATATTTTATATGATTTTTTATAAATGATTGACGTGCAATCATTCTTAAATCCTTTGTTTCTGACAAACCCTAAATAAATATTGAATTCGAAAAAAGTTAAGAATTTTTTGCTTTTAAACAAACTAACTGCGCAGTATCATAAATCACTAATTACTAGTGCCTTATGCAGGATATTAAAATTATTATTACTATTGATTTATAATAAAATTTTTTATATAATTATTATGTTAATAACATAAATCTTTAAATATGCATAACACACTAAATAATAATGGAGTATAAAATGAAAAGTGTAAAAAATAATTTTAAAAAATACCTCGAATCCTCAAGATTCCTAACCAAATCATTGGCAATCCTAGCCGGAGGTCTTATAGGCCTAGTAATAGCTAGTTGGGCTGGTTTAATTTTCGGTGTAGTGATTGGATATGGGCTTGAGTTTCTTGTAGGGAAGGCTATTAAAAAAGCACTTGTATATTCAAAATAATCTCGAAAGCTCTAGCAATCCTAAAATCTGATTTTCACATATTCTTTGCCATACAAAAAAATATCCATTGATATAAAACGAAACTTTTTTCAATAATCCTTAAATTATTCGCATAACTTTTCAAGAGTTACTTTTAATGGCTCTCTTCCTCTATATAAAGAAATGATTTTCTGTCTTTCTTTTTTATATTTTTCTAAAGTTAGATCATTAGGAAAGCTTCTAAAGACGGGAAGAGGGAAGTCTTGATAGTTAACCTTTATATTAGCATCCATTATATGATTGTTCGCGATAGAAAATCCGAGATTTACAATTGTTTGTTTGTTTGTTTGATCTGTTTTTAACCACTGTTCAAATAATACCGAATTAGTTTTTCCATATCCAAAAATTAATCCTTGTAAAACAATATCTTTTTTTACTAAGGACCAAAATTTTGAATTTTCTTCATTAAATTCATTAATTATAGTGAATGGATCGAAATCAAAATCGATTCTTTTTTTAAATATATCGTAATATTCGTTTAAAACAGATATTAAGTTAGCTTTATTTACAAAATATACATCTGCTATTCCTGCGTCTTCATGCTTTTTAAAGAATAGTAAATACTTATCTTTGATTTTAAAATGTTTTTGGACTTTTTCCCATCCTTCGATTTCGAATTTTAATTTTATTTTGCAACGATTTGCTTTTTCTTTAATTGTTGCAGGAATATTTTCAAAATTTTCTCTCAATCTTTCTCTTGAAATTATACATAAGTTGGACGAGACAATAGGTTTACTTCCAAAAAGAACATAAATTCCTTCTTCTCTTAACAAGAGATATTCTAAAAAAACATTCAAGTCATTTTTGTCTTTTCTGGTTAACTTACTTAAGTTAATGTTTGTTTCTTTTGCATTGAACCAAACTAAAAACAACAAAAGGCTTGAGATAAAAACAAATTTTAATAAATATATAGCGAACTTTTTAAAATTTGGAGCATGTTTCATGAAAAAAGTAATTTGTTTTTTAGTATTAAATGCTATGTTAACCACTAAATTAATAGCTTTGTCTAATACAATAACATCCGAAAATAATTATAATCTACAAAATATAAAAAACGAAAAAATTTACATATCACATAAAAATTTATCTTTTAGAGAGGCTGGAATTTTTTTATATTTGGATCATTCTGTTATTCCGCTAAACAATATTTATTGTGATGAGCAAGGCTATTACTTAAAAAAAGCATCTCAGAATATAAAAATGAAAACAAAAGCAGGAGATGAAGAAATCTAGGAATGTAATAATTGTGGAAGAATATTTTCTCCAGCTCCTTATAATGGTTATAAATGCCCAGACTGTGGTTCTCGTGATGCAAAATCTGTATATTATTAATCTTTAATTTCTGAAAAAATTGAAGAAAAAAATCATTCAAAAAAATAAATAGAGTATCTATATTTATTCATCAATCAAAGGAAAATTTTATATGAAATGGCCACTACCTATAATATCTCTTTTTATTATCTTTCTTTCAGGATGTACAAGCATGATACATCTAGGATATACACCTGCAATAAACAAGTGTGAAACAAATAACATAGCTTTGCAGGTAACAACTATCGATGATCAAAGAACAAATAAAAAGACTATAGGAGCTTTAAGAAATCTTTATGGAATGCCTATTGTAAAAATTGCTACGAATGATAATGTACCTGATTGGGTAACAAATGCTCTAAAGCTTGAACTTTCAAATGCTGGTTACATTATTGATGAAAAAGGCTCTGATGCTAATTATTTGATTGAAGGAAAATTGCTCCATGCTTTTGCTAGCACATATTTCATATATCATGGTCGCATGAAAATAGATATATCTTTAAAACGTGATGATAATGTGATTTTTCATAAAGTATATGCGACAAAAAAAAGTCATGGAGTAAATTGGATCGTTCAAACTTCAATCTGCGCCAAAACATTAGAGCTTAATTTACAAGAAGTTTGTAAACGGTTTATTACAGATCTAAATCACAAGCTATTAGAAGGCGATTTAAAAATTGAATAGGTAAAGCTGCTATTTAAATACTTTTAATATATAAATTTGAAATTTTATCGTCTTCACTTTCTAAGCATATCAGACAACTTGCTGGTAATTCACCAAGATACGCTCTAATAACAGACATTTTTGCATTTTATTGTCTTTCAGAATGCAACAGTCCCATAAACTATCAAAATTTTTGAAAAAAATTGTCAACGCAAAATGAATATGTCACTATCTTTAGCAAAATAGAAATGTCACTTATTTGATATCATACACTCTCTCATCATTGGTTGGTTTACATTATGTCTCCCCCCATGGGGGGAGACTTTTAAAATTAAAAGTTTATAGATATTTTTTTTCTAATTCTCTCTTTTATAGTCATTGCTTTTTTCTTATCTAAAAACGCTTCTAGTCTTTTTCTATCCATTACTTTTATAGCGTAGGGCCTTTCTTCATATATGGTGTATTCATATTGCTCTCCATGGCACTCGACTATTAATTTATCATTAATATCGTAGATTAAAACGGGCTTTCCCATAAGCCTCCTGCCGTTGTTTTTTTGTATTATTTGATAGGTTTTGTGTTGATAATGAAAAGTTAAGTTTTTGGATATTTTTCTTTCTTCTTTTACACATAAAACATTCTCTAATTTAATATTTATAGGCAGTTCTTTGTGTCCATCTTTAAGATCTTGAGGAGCCCTTCCAAAACGTTTATTATAATCAATTCTAAATTTTTCTAAGTATTGATTGCCTTCTTCAATAGAAGAAATATTTTCTAAACGCATTAGCTTAATCAATCTATCTTGTAGAGTCCCATGAGATCTTTCTACACGGCCTTTAGCTTGAGGTGTATTAGCAAATATTAATTCTATATCGAGCTCTTTCATAGCCTTACCAAAATGTGTTAAATGCCTTAATTCAGATTTAGGAGACTTGAAAATAGTATGCCTGTCTGAATATAATGCTAATATGCCGTGTCTTTTTATGTATCGATTCATGCATTTCAAATAGCTTTCTGTGCTTTCATGTTTTACGAAGTATAATTCTTGAAGCTTTCCGGTAGCATCATCAACCATGTTGATTAAACAGCACTTTTCGGATCTATCTTCAAACCATTTTTCATAACTGCCATCGATCTGTATTAATTCACCCTCTTGAGATCTCCTGCATCTTCTTTGATATACAGATAAAGTTTTTCTTCTATTTACTTTCCAAAGATTTTCTTTTATCATTAAACGCCTGATCCTTTCACGGCTAAAACGTAAATGGTGGCGTTCTTCCAATTGTTCTTTGATGAGTTGAGGGCCAAAGTCAGGATAATGTTTATTGATCAGCTCTAGTACTATATTTCCAGTTCTAGGGCTGATTTTTCTATTACTTGATCTTCCACGATTTTGATGAGCTAAGCCTTGCAAACCATTCTCTCTATATTTTTTACATAGTCGATATGTTTGCCTAAAACTAAGAGCTAATTGCTCTTTTGCTTTTTTATAACTTAACATCCCATCTAAAACCTTTGCTATTACCTCACCTCTTTCCAGTTCTTTTGAACTCATTTTTATAATCTCCATATTTACTCCAGTTTTGAAAGAGTTTGGAAGATTATAACATCAATAGTGACATTTCAAAAAAGTTTTAGTAGTGACATTATCATGTTGCGCCCACAAAAAAATACTACCGATTGATTTATATTGCTTTTCATAATATTCTCGATAAAAAAAAATCAAGGAAAACTATATTATGTCAGTTTCTTCAACTTCAAGAGAAGCAATTCGAGGGGCCGATGCGGAGATCCCACGGGATCCAAAACCAGTAAAATCTGTTAAAAGAGCAAATCAAGTATCTCCATCTTTACCAGGTCCAATTAGAGGTTTTGCTGTAGATGCGGATGCACTACG
Organism: Candidatus Anoxychlamydiales bacterium; assembly: GCA_011064875.1. GTDB lineage: Bacteria > Chlamydiota > Chlamydiia > Chlamydiales > SM23-39 > JAAKFX01. Next base: position 8,126 of record JAAKFV010000042.1, read on the forward strand.
AGCAACAAATTTTGCTCAAATTATACAAAAATCCACTTTAAACAATAATTTCTTGAAACTTGTATGTAACACGCAGGAAAACATTTCTTTTTGGGGAAGCCGTTATATAACAATTTCAATGTTGATTGGAGGCATTCGTGTTAAAGGAACAGCGCATATTGATGCTCTCGCAACGCGTGTAATCAAGTTGGTTCAAGAACATAAATTTGAATATAGCCAGGAAGAAAGAAGTATAGGTTCTCTCATATCAAGAAAAATAGATCAGCTTTATGATGCCAATGACCGACGATTAAATAACCGCAACTTTTTGACTAGAGTTCTGTACGTTTTGAGAGTTTTTTTTAAATGCTTTAACTTTCGCAATGTTTCCATAACTCGTTGGGATTGGAGAGAGGAAGAAGGGGAATTTGAGTTTTGTAATATTTTTAAATATTATACCAAAGCACAATACAAAAAAGAATTTGGGACTTTTCCGGGCCGTTTTGAGGCTAACTACGGATTGCGAAGACAAACAAAGGATCTTTTCCTGCCGCCAAATGAAAGTTAATCAGAGGGTTTTTGGTTATCAAAAGACTGGTTGATGTATAAAATTTGAATCTTGACATTAAAATTATACAAAGGACAGTGCAAGAATCAAAAAAATCTTTAATTCAATAAATTGAATCAACAGATTGATTTATATTAACCTTAAGAAAGTGAACATTTCAGCTAGAAAAGGGACATTATTATATTGCCTACTAGCAATTTTTCTTGCATATAAAAGCAACCTTAATTAAATTTCTATCTTATTAAAATTAAGAGGAAATTAAGTATGTCAGTTTCTAGCTTATTGAGTTATTTGAATCCCTTCGCATATATGGGATCTAAACCACTTCTTGAAGAATTTGAAGTATTGTCTGATCCATGGTGGCTTGTTGAAGGTAAACTAATCCGTATTATTAGAAATGGTGAGGATCTAAACTATCTAGTTAGTCATCCTATAACTGGAGAAAATTCAAAACAAGGATACATTAATAAAAAAGGATTAACTGCAGAAGAAACAATAGAGCGTTTGAAAAGAAAGGATAGCCCTCAGATAGAGAAAAATGGTGATGTTACTTTTACAATCGGATTTAAAAGTCAATTAGATCCCCATATTCAATTAGATAATAATAATTGGGCTATTACTATGGTTAGTTGGATTCGTAGTAGTAGGTGTAAAAAAAACCCTGAGATTTATGCTTGTAAGTGTAATAGAAACCCTTCTGCTTGGGCTGGACATGCTGTGCTTTTGATTGAAGTGGTAGACAATGGAATTTATATTATGATAAAAACACATCTAGTTCAGGATAAGGAAAAGAAAAAGGAAAAAACCGGAAAAGTTCTATCAGAAATAGTAACTGATTTTTCTAAGTATCGTAAAGATATTAAACACCAAACAGAAACTTGGAGCAGATCTGCAAAAAAGGTTGTGGAAATGATTGTTGAAATAGAGGGTGAAAAAGCAAAGCAAATGGCAGGAGAAATTACAGTTTATTTGAACCTTATGGGACAGTGTTCACCTAAGAAAACAGCCTCTGGTAATCTTGTTGATGGCCATAATTGCTATACTTGGGATAGAAAAATGTTGAGTATAGCTGGCGTAGAATTACAAATTGAACATACTGAAAAGAGTCCCCTTGAAAAAGGCACCGGTCATAGTCTTCACGACATACATCATCATGGAGATTTTTTTACTGGGTTTTCTCCAAATTCATATATAAATCCAGAGTATATCTTCTCAAAAGCGAAGGTATCTATAGCTATTATCGGAATTAAATTTTTTGAAAAAACCCCCTTAGATATAACAAACTATATTCATAAAAGAACAACGCCAGACTCATGGCAGGCCTTATCCTTATTACCTACCGATACATATAATATTAATGGAAGGAATTTCGATAATGTTGTGGCTGTAGCAAAAGCTAGTTTTGATTTTTTGAATGACACGATTAGCTTTCATGTTGAAAAACTGCCAATTCTTATTAAAGTTAGAGGACAGGAACACCTTTGTACTGTTGACATAGCTGAAGATGTTAAGGATTACATGGAAAAAACGTTATATCGAGAAACTCATGGTCATTTATGGTTCGTAGATCAAAAACTCATGATAGATAATCTTTTGAACAATAGACCTTATGATGAAGGCTGTGTAATTGTATAGATAATATCAGTTTTGATTAAAACAGAACATAAGATTTAATTATAACTATAACTACAAGCATGAAAAATTCTAATTTAACAAATGAGGTTTTAGAGCTTGTAGATAAAGTGTAAGGAATATTTCTTTTAACATCCTAGGATTAAAAAAAGCAATTTCATGATTCGATTTTTTTGTTATTTGAGAGATTTGCTGTGTCCTTTTTCAATTCCCTCCACATTTCCTTATTATAATGTTTCTTTAATTCGTTGGAATTAGAGAGATAGAGATGAACTTTAGTTTCTTATTTTTTTTCATTATCATATTAATAAGTAATATGAAGAAGAATTTAGGACATTTACAAGACTTGCTTTTGCTATAACCATGGCTTTGGAGGATAAAAAAGATTTTTGGATTCTGTATCTTGATCGAAAAAATATTGAGATTAGTAATTTTTAAAAGATAGCTCCTGAATTATAAAATTCAGGAGCTTAATGTTTAAATCAACTATTTAAAATAAGTTATAATTCGAGAACCACAAGAATCTGGAGTCTGATAAATAGAATCAACAGATTGATCCAAAGCTTTATTAGCACGCTTTGATACTTCTTGAACAGAAGCTTCCGTTGCCCAATCTTTAACTGGACCTGGTATACCTGAACATGCTTGATCTGTTGCTACTTTAACACTTGTTGCACTAGCCTCAACTATTGCTTTAATACAAGGGTGAAATGCTGCTTTTAAAGTAGATTTTACTGGTTCTGGATTCCATGCGATCTCCGCATCGGATCCTCGAATTGCTTCTCTTGAAGTTGCTGGAACTGACATATAACCTCCATGGTTTTAAAAGTACTATAAATTAATAAAAAAAAATAATATGGGTAAAGGTAGAAAAAGTCAATAATCTTAGTCTATTTGTCAACGCAAAATGAATATGTCACTATTATTATAAATTTTTAAACGTTTATTAATCAAGAGGTATAAGTATGGCATCTGTATCACCCCCCACTGAAACTAGAATTTCCCTTCCTTCAGATGAATCAAAATCATTAATAAAAAATAATAGTCCTAAAACATCAATCTTACGTAAAATATGCGCAGCTGTGTCTACAATATTTTGTTGTTTGCTTGCTGGGAGTGGTGCAATCGGTGTAGCAACAACTTACGATTTAAATTATCCTTTTGTTTATGGTCTATTGAACGCATCATTTTGGGGATGTTTAACCTATTGTACCTGCTTTTATTTGGAAAAATACCAGTGTACTCAAAGAGATTATGAGCCTTTACAAGCGTAATTTTGAATTTCAATAAAAAATTAGCTCAAGAAAAACCGATTGGCTACAATGTATCTGGCAATTTAGAAAAAACTGACAAACTAATGTATTTATTAGAAGAGAAAACAGAAAAAGAAAGTATTGATATAAACACTTGATAATAAAGTTTACTCGAAGCCGGACTCGAACCGGCACGGAATTGTTCCCAAAGGATTTTAAGTTCCTTCATGACTTTCAAACAATTTATATTTTCTTATTTTTTATAATAATTTCCAAAAAAGAACTTGAGGATCAATTTCTAAAAGAAACTCATCGATTGGTATGCAAAGAATTCCTTTTTCTTTATATTTTTGTTTTCCACGATATAACAATAAAGTTTGAGCTTCAGGATAATCCTCTTTAAATATTTTAAGACCTCTAAAATCTTTTGGATGCAAAACTTTTCCATTTTTCACTTCAATAGCTAAAAGACAATTAGGACCTGATAAAATAAAATCAACTTCAACTTTTGAGCTTGTTCTCCAAAAATTTAGTTGATATTTTTCTAGTTGAGCATCTAGCCAAGCTTTTAGATGCTGAGCTACTAAACCTTCTAATGCAGCGCCATGAATTTCACTTTCATGATCATAAAAATTTTTAGGCCGAATTGAACAATATACCCCTGAGTCAAAAAAATAAAATTTAGGATGATTAATTAAATCTTTTTTAGCTTTTCTTCGAAAAACCTGAAGGTGAAAAGACAATAATAGATCTTCTAAGATCATCAGATAACTATCTACAGTTTTTCTAGCTATTTGAGCTTCTCTTGAAATATTCGATGCATTTATTATGGATGCATGAGAAAAACTCATAGTTTCTAAAAATCTCGCAAAATCCCCTACATTTCTTACTATTCCTTCTGATTGCACTTCTTCTTTAAGATAGATACCTACATATGCTTTCAATATCTCTTCAGATATTTCAGAATCTAAAACAATTGGAAGCATTCCAAATTTTATATTTTTTTCTAAATCAAATATATCTTCTATCTCTTTAGCAAAAAAAGGAGGCATATGTTTTAAAAGAGCTCTACCTCCTAAAAGATTAACTCCGTATTTTTTTAATTTTCTAGCGCTAGATCCTGTTAAAATAAATTGATATCCTTTTTTTTCTTCAATCATGGAATGAACAACATTTAAAATATCTGGAGCTTTTTGAACTTCATCGATAACTATTATTTTTTTATTTGGTTTTTCTATTAAAACTTGACGAAGTCTTTCAGGTGCAGCTGAATATAATCTAAAAGTTGCTGGTTCAATCAAATCAACAAAAAAAGCATCTGGATAGTGTTTTTTTAACCATGTTGATTTACCGGTTCCACGAGGACCAAAAAGAAAATAACTATGCTTAGGTGGATCAAAAAATCTTTTATACATTTTTCTTCTCTTTCTATTTTGATACTAATCATGCAATATTTGGCATAAAAATTGTAACTACATTATCATTTTTCACAAATCCCTTAATGCCAGCTATTTGAATTTGGTAATTTTGTTGTTATTGGATAATATATTCCCTAAATCTTTACTTTTAGGGTAAATTCTATCCTAAAAATCATTTATAGAAAACTTGAAGCCAATTACTTGTGATCAGATATTTGCCCTAAATTTTTATGATTCAATTCGAGTCATCTTTTAAATTAAAGATTTATTAAAAAAAAATACATTAAGACGCTAATAACAAGAAGCTTACATCTATTGACTTGGGGGATGTTTTTTAATAAACCAAACTTTTAAAACTCTGGAAATAATTCTATAACATTCTTTGCATCGCTAATAATTTTAGGTAATCAAAAAAAATGCTAGAAGCCGGACTAGAACCTTTCGCGGGATTGCATGCATGGAATTTTAAGTCCCTTGTAATTTTTGATGTGATAGAAAAAATTATTTAGATTTAGATTTCAACCAAATAGCGATCTCATTTTTATCCATTTTTCCTTGAGCAATTTTCAATACGT
>JAAKFV010000043.1 GCA_011064875.1 Candidatus Anoxychlamydiales bacterium
CTCTAGCTGGCGGAGGCTTTAAAAGCATTAAAGCCAGCATTTTTTAATATTGGCAATTCATCCCTTCCCTAAAGGAAAGGGTCTTCTTGCCATAAAAAAGATAAAATTTAAAAAAATAGGAAAAAAAATGAGAAGACGCCGAGCTGAAAAAAGAAAGTTTGACCCAGATCCAATGTATAAAAGCTTTACTGTTGCAAAATTTATAAACAAAGTAATGTTAGACGGAAAAAAAACTATCGCTAGAAAGATTGTGTATCAAGCGATTGAGAGCTTAGCGAAAAAGGTAAATTCTGATAATCCATTAGAGACTTTTGAAAAAGCTTTAGAGAATGCAAAACCTTCTTTAGAGATTAAATCAAGAAGAATTGGTGGAGCTACATATCAAGTACCTATTGAGATCGCACCAGAAAGAAGAGAAGCCTTAGCAACTAGATGGATAATCACGTTTGCTAAAGCAAAAGTTGGTAGAAGTATGAAAGATGGACTTGCGACCGAACTATCTGATTGTTATAACAATCAGGGATCTACAATCAAGAAAAAAGACGATACTCATAAAATGGCAGAGGCTAACAAAGCATTTGCTCATTACAAATGGTAAATAATTAAAGGAAAAAACAAATGGCAAAAAGACCAGATAAAGATAAACTTACAAACGTTAGAAACATCGGTATTATGGCTCATATCGATGCTGGAAAAACAACGACTACAGAGCGTATCTTATACTATTCAGGCAGGCTTCATAAAATTGGTGAAGTGCATGAAGGAGCTGCAACTATGGACTTTATGGAGCAAGAAAAGGAAAGAGGAATTACAATTACATCAGCTGCGACTACAGTTTATTGGAAAGATTGCAAAATAAATATAATCGACACTCCCGGGCACGTTGACTTTACAGTTGAGGTGGAAAGATCTCTTAGAGTATTAGATGGCTCTATAGCAGTTTTTTGCGGAGTTGCCGGCGTTCAACCTCAATCTGAAACAGTTTGGAGACAAGCAAATACATATGGAGTTCCAACAATTGCGTTTGTAAATAAAATGGATAGAACCGGCGCTGATTTCTTCTCTGCTGTTGAATCTATGATAGATAAATTAGGAGCTAATGCAATTCCAGTTCACTGTCCTATTGGAGCTGAAGCTGATTTCAAAGGAATGGTCGATTTAATTACAATGAAAGCCTACATATTTAAAGAAGAAACGCTCGGCGCTGAATATGAAATCCAAGAAATCCCAGATGATTTAAAAGAAAAATCAAAAGAGATGAGATCTAAACTTTTAGATGAGCTAGCAACAATTGATGAATCTAATGAAGAGTTCATGATCAAAGTTTTAGAAAATCCTGATTCTTTAACAGAAGATGAAATCCATGCAGTCATTAGAAAAGGTGTTATTGAAAACAAAATTAATCCAGTGCTTTGTGGAACAGCTTTCAAAAATAAGGGAGTTCAACAGATTTTAGATGCAGTGGTACATTGGATGCCATCGCCATTAGATCGAGGAGATGTTAAAGGGATAAACCTAGAAACTGATGAAGAGATGTCGATAAAACCATCTGATGATTCACCTTTATCAGCTTTAGCATTTAAAATTGTAACAGATCCTTATGTTGGAAGATTGACATTTGTAAGGGTTTATAGTGGAGTTTTAGAAAAAGGCACATCTATTATCAACACCACCAAAGATAAAAAAGAAAGAGTCTCTCGTCTTTTAGAAATGCATGCTAATCAAAGAAAAGACAAAGATGCTTTTTTCACAGGAGATATAGCAGCTTGCATTGGTTTAAAAAACACAACAACTGGTGACACTCTTTGTACAGAAGATAATCCCCTTATATTAGAAAAAATGGAATTCCCAGAACCTGTGATTTCAATGGCGATCGAACCTAAATCTAAAGCTGATAGAGAAAAACTATCAGTTGCTTTAGCATCTTTATCTGAAGAGGACCCTACATTTAAAGTTAGATCAAATGAAGAGACAGGACAGACTATCATTTCTGGAATGGGAGAGCTTCATTTAGAGATTTTAAGAGATAGAATGTTCAGAGAATTTAAGGTTGATGCAAATGTTGGTAAACCTCAAGTCTCTTATAAAGAAACTATTACTAAACCTACCAAAATCGAGCATAAATTTATTAAGCAATCAGGTGGCAGGGGTCAATATGCTCATGTTGTATTAGAGCTAGAACCAAATGAAGCTGGAAAAGGTAATGAAGTCGTCAATAAAATTGTTGGTGGTGTAATTCCAAAAGAATACATTCCTGCAGCTACAAAAGGAATTATAGAAGGTTTAGCTACTGGAGTACTAGCAGGTTACAATTTAGTAGATACTAAAGTTACAATTGTATTTGGATCTTATCATGAAGTTGATTCTTCTGAGATGGCATTTAAAATTTGTGCATCAATGGCTATAAGAGATGGGGCAAAACAAGCAAGTCCTGTGATTTTAGAGCCTATCATGAAAGTTGTGGCAACAACACCTGAAGATTATTTGGGTGATATCATAGGAGATTTAAACAAAAGAAGAGGAAAAATTTTAGGCCAAGATATGCAAAAGAAAGTTTTGGTTATAACAGCTGAAGTGCCTCTATCTGAAATGTTTGGTTATTCAACTCAGCTAAGATCTTTATCTTCTGGAAGAGCAACATATACCATGGAACCGTCACACTTTGAAAAAGTTCCAGCAAAAATACAAGAACAAATTATGAAAAAATAGGAAAAAATTTATGGCAAAACAACCAAAAAATAAAATTAGAATTCGCCTAAAGGCATATGATCAACGTCTTTTAGATAGAGCAACTAAAGATATAGTAGATACAGCAAAAAGAACAGGTGCTAGAGTTGTAGGCCCTATTCCTTTACCTACTAAAAAAGAGATATTTACAGTTCTTAGATCTCCACACGTTGATAAAAAATCTAGAGAGCAATTTGAATCTAGAACACATTTAAGACTTTTAGATATTTTGAATCCTACACCTGATACTATAGATAAGTTAAAAGTACTTCCCGTTGCTGCTGGGGTAGATATTAAAATTAAAGCGGCTACGTAGTAAGCAAATTAAGTTGCTTCTTTATTAGCCTCTTTTTCATCATCACCTTTATAAGACGTTTGCATCTCATAGCTATTTCTTTCATAGACAGGTCTATTAAATGTTCTTACTTGAGTAGATGTAACTTTTCCATTTTTTAAAATGATTAAATAGTGTGTTTCTCTCAAGACTCTTTTTCCCATTGGTAATCTTTCTATATAAGTATATTCAACTTCATTATCCCCTAAACGCTTGATAGAGTAAGGTTTTCCATGTTTTTTTTGTATGTCATCTGAGGTTTGTCCAACAGAAATTTCAGAAAACTCTTCAGCTGTCATTACTTTTGAGCCAGAAGCGCATCCCCAAAAAGATAAAAATGCTATCGATAAAAAGAAAAATACATTTTTCATGAATCCTTATTCCTCTTCTTGCTCTTCTTCTTCATTTTCTTCATCTTTAGATTCATTTTTAGGAGGTAGCCAAAGTTTTCCATCTATTTGAGTACGAAATTGATCGGATGTCACATATTCTGCATGCATAAGATATCCACCATCTTGTTGAAGATGGTAAGTCTCATAACCTTCGAAACTTAAATCATTTTCTCTAAATTCCCAAGCAATCATTTTTTCATCAAAAACGCCTGCACCGACAACTTTTCCGATATTTAAATTTTCCATTTCAACTGAAAATTTATCGTCAGTAAAATCAAAAAAGGTCAGCTCATTTCGCATGTTTTCAGAAATACCACTAATTTGCAATTCTTGAACTGAGATAATTTTTCCAGCAAAATCAGGTTCTTTAACAGTCCACTTTGTGAAAAAATTTAGTCTTTCTTCAACCATATTTAAAGTTATAATCCCTTCGCCTACCCAAGCTTTGGGCTCAAATATAAAATAGTGTTTAAATTTCAAAACCTAAATCTCCTGCTATAAATACTTTGTAATATTCCTAATGCTGCCATCGTTGTCAATACAGAATTACCTCCGTATGAAAGCAATATCAGTGGCACACCTGATATTGGTAAAAATCCACACATCATTGCAATATTTACAATAATATGCATTGCTAAATAAACCCCAATGCCTGAGGCAAGCAATCTTGCATAGTAGTCCTTTGCTTTTGATACTACCTGAAAACTAATATGTATCAAAAGATAAAATATAAATAAAAGAAAAATCAGAGAAATTATTCCAAATTCTTCACCAAATGATGCGAATACTGAATCTGTATGGGCAGCTGGCAGCCATTTTTGAGAAGAAAACTCACTTTTTTTCCAGCCGGAACCTTTAAATCCCCCTATTGCAATAGAAGTTTGAGCAGCCCTTTGATGATAAGTATTTGGGTTAAACCTTTCATATTGATACTCTTTCAAAAAGGTTGTAAAAAAGGGTTTCATCCTTTCATGAGAGATTATTTCACTAAAAATTAATGCAACAAAAACAAGCGTAACTAAGCCAATACTTGACATAGTATAGATAAGTTTTTTATTAACATTTCCAAAGTAGCACATAGCTAAAGTTATAGGATATAAAACGAGCGCGGTTCCAAGATCTGGCTGTTTTAAAATCAGTAAAAAAGGAATTAAAACTATTAAAAGCAGATAAAAAGTACTAGATGCGTTCATAGTTTGATTTTTTTGTTTTTCTAAAAACCAGCCGAGAGTAAAAACAACTATTAGTTTAGCATGTTCAGAGGGTTGGATATTCATACCGATAAAAGGTATTCTGTACCATCTGTGTACTCTTTGAATTGGCGCTGCAAAATAAAGTCCGAGCAGTAAAAAAATCATCAAAATATATAAAATCCAAGTCCACTCATAAAATTTTCTATAATCAAAGCCCGCAAAAAATAAAAAAACAATCCAACCTAAAACAAACCATTGGATCTGATTTTTAACATATCCTGTAAGAAACACATTTTCGTTTTGTTCCATTGTCATAGAAGAGATAACAAGCAAGGATATCCCCATCAAGAGTAAAATTATAAAAATCTGTCTAAAATCTATATTTTTTAGGTATCTATGGTCCCACATATTTTAAAAACTCTAGCCACTAATGTTTATTTTTTTTAATATTATTTACTTTAACAAAAAAGAGTTTTTTATATGGAGTTTGATGATATTTTTTTAAAAACGGTAGATTCTACACAAGAGTGGGCTAAAAAAAATGTAGCTAAATTTGATAAATCAAAGATTACTTGTATCTCTGCAGAGACCCAAACAAAAGGAAAAGGTAGATTTAATCGAGAGTGGTTATCGCCAGAGGGTGATAATTTAAATATAACATTTTATTTTCAGCTAGATTCAAAATGTTTACATCTAGTTAGCATAGCTCATATTTTAGCGCTTAGTTTAGCAAAAGTTTTAAGAGACAATAATTTAGATCCAAAAATAAAATGGCCAAACGATGTTATGTTAGATGATAAAAAATTAGCTGGAATGCTCTGTGAAATTCAGACAAAAAATGAATTTGCTGATATTTTTTTAGGCATTGGGATAAATGTAAATGCAGATGAAAAATTTTTAAGTAAAATAGATCAAAAAGCAACGTCATTAAAAGTTGAAACAAAAAGAGATTGGGATAAACAAAAGCTTTTAGATGATCTAAAAATTGTTTTTTCAAATAATTTAAAACTTTTCAATGAAAAAGGCTTTGAGCCATTTTATGAAAAATTTGAAAATCTTCTTTTATATAAGGGCGAAAAAATTACATTTTTTGATGGTCAAAAAGAGTATAAAGGAATTTTGCACTCAATTAGCTCAGAGGGAAAATTAAATCTATATATGCCTACTAAAGAGATGCTCACTTTTGCAGCGGGCGATATTATTAGCAAATGAGAACTAAAAAATATTTATTAAATTCCCTTTTTTATGCCCTAGTTGCCTCTATTGGAGGTTTTTTATTTGGTTATCATACTGCTGCGATATCTGGAGCTTTAATATTTATTGCAAAAGAGTTTAATTTATCTATAGTTCAGCAACAAGTTTTAGTTAGTTTTATTTTAATTGGAGCGATAATTGGCGCTTATATAGGAGGCTCCCTATCAGATCGAATTGGCAGAAAAAAAACTCTTTTTTACGCTATTTTAGCCCTATTTATTGGAACTATAGTTTTCGTTATTACAAAAAATATTTTTGTTTTTTTTACATCTAGAGCTTTAATTGGTTTTTCAATTGGTATTTTTTCAGCTGTTATTCCTATTTACATTGCAGAACTTTCCGATCCAAAATATAGAGGAAGGCTAGTATCTATTAATCAACTTTTTTTAGTTTTAGGTATTTTACTATCTAATATTTTTGCTTATTTCTTTTTAAAAAATTTTCACTGGCAAGCTATATTTTTAACTGGGCTTATCTTTGCTTTTATCATGTTTATACTTCTTTTTTTCATTCCGGAAACTCCTTCTTTTTTAGCCAATAATAATCAAAGGCCCAAAGCAATAGAAATTTTAAAAAAAGTAAGATATGATATAACAGATAGTGAAATTCTAAAAAATTCTACTCAAGATAACACAAAAAAAATATCAAAGACAAAATTATCTGATCTTTTTTCTCCATCTGTAAGATCTGCTTTTATCATAGGTATAACTCTAAATATTTTTAGACAGATAACCGGCATTAATATAGTAACTTATTATGCTCCTAAAATCTTTTTATCATCAGGTATTGAAACTCCTCATTTTGCCATGATCTTTGTTGCATCTATAACAGCTATAAATATTTTTGCTACATTAATATCTATTTGGCTAATTGATAAAGTCGGCAGAAGACCACTTCTAATCTCATCAACGCTCGGTATGATGATTTTTTTATTAATACTAAGCGCATCTTTTTTTATTAATCCTACAAATCTTCCAATTTTTGTGATGATATCACTCATGGGATTTACTAGCTCCTTTGCGATAGGGCTAGGCTCTGTTAGCTGGCTTATCAACTCTGAGATTTATCCTATGCATATCAGAGGAAAGGCAAATGGTATTGCTACCTTTGTAAACTGGGTAAGCAATTATTTAGTTGCTACTAGCTTTTTATCTTTAGTTCATAATTTTGGACAGGGCTCGACTTTTTTATTTTTTGCGTGCATTTGTTTTTTAGCTTTAATTTTCTCAATCAAAAAAGTGCCTGAAACAAAAGGAAAATCCTTTTTGGAGATCCAAAAGTTCTTTAAAAAATAATATAAATTTTGAAACCTATTCTATTCAGTATTTAGTTTTTATATGATTTGACCGCTAGCTCTAATCCCTAAAAATGAAATACTAAAAAAAATAGAAGAGTATTTGTCACAAGAGAAATCTATTACTCCAAGACAAGCAACTTCTTCAAGTAGTGCACCAAAAAGAAAAAGAGTCACTAAAACAAAAACTCTAAAACCCAAAATAAAAGCTACTGCACCTTTAGTGCCAAAAAAAAGAAGAACTAGAAAAGCAAATGAACTAGAAAAGCTTTTGAGAGATATTGATAAATCTAATGAAAGAGAAGTAGAAGCTGCAAAAAGAAAAGAAGAGCAAGAAGAATCAGAATCAGATTCATCCGATCTTGATTTTTATATAGAATCAGCAGCAGAAATGGAAATTGATTCTACTCCTAATGAGGATGTAGATGTTGAAGAAATTAGTGATTTAGATGAAAATGGGGTTAGATTTCAATTTAAAGCTAGTGCAAATTCATAAGATTTCTAAATTATTGCTGAAAAAACTCATATTTAAAAAAATAATTGGTGTTTTCTCTATAAATAGCTTTACATTTTTATAAATAAATAATTTTAATCAATTTGCCATGAAGAAGACTTAAAGCAAGATTAAATTCTTATAATTTAACAGCTTAGGCTTACTTTTTAATTTACTTTATAATAAGCTGTTAAATCAATTGAATTTATTATTAATTTATATTAAAATATAACAAATAATTACTTATTTATTAACAATAATAAAAAAAACACAAGAATATTAGGAGATAATAAGTTATGTCTAGTAGCAGTCAACCTCTACCAAATGGTTATCATCGGGGAAATCCCTTAAAACCAACTGCCGATATACATAGTACTGTAGAATTATTAGAAACGACTTGGGCAGTAATTACAAAAAAATTTGATGAAATTCATGAAACTTTAAATGCCTTTGAAAGTAATTTAAACACTACTGAAGATAATCTTAAAATTATTGAAGGCAAAATAAAAACTCTCGAAGAATCCCCAAACCTTGGCAGTGAAACTAAAAATTATCTTGAAACCGTAATGACTTCGGATGTGCCACCTTCATCAACAAATCCAGTAGCAGAATCATTTGCATGGCCGTCTAACCCCTTCCCTCGAATAGCAGCAGATGCATTTGAAGCTCTCTTGGCAAAACATCGTCTTCCTCCAATTATTCCTTCCGAAGCTAGCAGTTCATATCCATTTTGTGATCCTCAAATCGAAGGTGAACAGAGGCTCCAAGAAACTTCTGAAACTTTTACTGAATCTGTTTTTCAGGAGATAGACACAAAACAAACATTTGATTTACTGATACAAGTTTTCAAAAATATTCCAGAAAATGGTGATCGCAAAACTGTAAAAGCAATTAATACTCTAAAAAAGATGATAAATAAATCACCATATATAGAATTGATTGCTCTTGACAACCCAACTCTAAAATCCATATTGAAGCTTCGCTATATTTCTAAAAAACCTCTCTTCTATAGAGTTTACAAAAAATTATCTGGGGAAAAAATTAACGGTACACGAATTCAAAGTATTTCTAATATACAATTTATAGTAAAAATTTTGAATTTATTATCATCGAATGAATCAGTTTCTTCTGAATCACGTGAAATCTTTTCATTACTGCATAATGTTTTTAATAGATCAATAGTAGAAGTTAAAGAGACTTTACAAAGTATAATAACGGCACAAGACATTTCTAAAGAAGTTGAAGATTATAGAAGAAAGGAAGCCTCTGCTGCGCTATTCTCATTAGATAGATCCGTAGTAGCTCCTAAACGAAAAAGATCAAACAGTTCTGCTACTGAAAAATCTAAACGTAGAGAAAAAAAGAGAAAAGAAGATGGAGATTTATTATTAGAGAAGGCTAGAAAACGGAGCCCAAGTAAAAGAAAAAGAAAAGAGATAGAGTAGAAACTTTGAATATTTCTTAAATTTTCGTTGTTCTTATAAAATTTTTGTTCTCATATTCATAAATAATGGGCTCCCCTGTTGGAATCTCTAATTTCACAACTTCATCGCCTGATAGTTTATCTAAAAACATAACTATTGATCTAAGTGAATTTCCATGAGCTGCGATAAAAACGTTTTTATTTTTATCTAAGTGAGGCAAAATAACATCTTTAAAATAAGGAAGCGTTCTTTCAGATGTCATCTTTAAACTTTCTCCATTTTTAGGAGCTACATCGAAACTTCTTCGCCAGATATGAACTTGCTCTTTCCCAAATTTAGCTCTCATTTCATCTTTGTTATTGCCTTGAAGCTCACCATACATTCTCTCGTTTAGATGCCAAGAAAAATAAACTTCAATAGTATCTTCTTTGGTTTTGTCATTAAAAATATTTCCCCAATCAAATAATTTTCCTTTTTCGTGATTTACAACTAAAGTTTTAGTTGTTGAATGCTGCTGCATTGCTAAAAAACCTGTCATTTGAGCTCTAATGAGCGTCGACATAAAGATAATATCTATAGGAATATCTTTAATTTTTTTGCCGCCTTCTATTGCTTCTTCAATACCTTTATCTGAAAGAGGAACATCTACCCAGCCTGTAAATAAATTTTTTTTATTCCAAACACTCTCGCCGTGGCGCATTAAAATTAATTTTGTTTTTGCCATAAAAATATCTCCTATTAAATATTATTTAATATTAACAAAAATTTTAATATCTGCAAATAACTGCCTTAAATAAAAAACTTATTTAAGTAGCATTTAGTTTAAAAGATAAGCTATAATAGCTTTTCAAAATGAGTTTTTTATTTTTATGGACAAAATAAGATTAAATAAATTTTTAGCACACTCTGGTATTGCATCTAGAAGAAAAGTTGAAGATGTAATTCTATCAAAGAGTGTAAAGGTTAATGGAAAAATTACAATCTTACCTCAAACTTTAATCGATCCCGAAGTAGATACTGTTAAAGTAAATGACAAAGTTATCAAAGAGGAAAAAAAATATTATTTTATTTTGAATAAACCAAAAGGATTTATTTGCTCTAATCAAATAAACCCAAATAGCAGTTCAAAAAACACTCAAAAACTTCATAAGAAGAGAAAATCAAGCACTAAAAAGTCTAAGGAATATTTAGTTATAGATCTTTTTAAAGATTATGGGGTAAGACTTTTTACTGTTGGAAGATTAGATAAAGATACAACTGGTCTTTTAGTTGTTACAAATGATGGAGATTTTGCAAATAAGGTTATTCATCCATCTTCTAATTTAGAAAAAGAGTATTTTGTAAAAGTAAAAGAAAATCTTTTGGATACTCATCTAAAAAAAATCTCAAAGGGAACATTTGTAGAAAACAAATTCGTAAAACCTAAAAAAGTTATAAAAACTTCTAGAAAAACCATGAGAATAATGGTGATGGAAGGAAAGAAAAGAGAAATTAAGGTTTTTATACAAAAAGCCAATCTCACCTTGTTTGAACTACAAAGAGTGAGAATTGGCAATTTAAAATTAGATAATATCCCTTTTGGCTACTATAAAAGAGTTAGCCTAGAAGAAATTTCAAAAATCTTTTAAATTAACTGGTTTCTGTAGCTACTTTCTTTGCGCCTTTGCCCCAGCTTATCCAGGCATATACAGCTAACCCAAAATAGACACTAAATAGCGCTGCTTGTTGGTATGAATTAATATATAAATTATAAACTACAAAAACACCATTTGTTAACATCCAAAGAATAAATCCAAAACGAAGTTGTTTTGCATTCAAAATTGTTCCGATGATAGCAACCGCTGTATTAAACCATATGAACATGTTTAACTTGCTCATTTATACTCCTATTTATTTGTTCAATTAAATTTGTGCATTGATTTTCATCAAAAATTTGATTAGATTCAGCATTGATAATATTTAATTTATTATCAAATTTTTTCTGCATCTTATCAACTTGTCTGCGAAAATCCTCTCTAATAGCTAGCTGATATTTTTCATCACTAGCTCTTACGCCATCTTGAGTAATAGCATACCCCTCAGTTGGCTCTAAATAAACTAAAACATGATATTGTCTGAGCCATTCAAAACAAAAATCTTCTAAAGATTTTGTTAAAGTATTTCCTCTTTTCAGATGATTTATATAGATAAATGCATCAGATAGAGCTCTATCAGATATTGCAAACTCAAAACCTTGAGCTTCAGCTTGCAGCTCTTTTTGAAGTTGCGATGCTACAACAAAAAGAGTTGTTTGATATACCGTATCCATATTTATTGGAAAAGGACTTTGTCTTGCTGTTTCATGAATAACTGTTACATTTTTGTCATTCATTTTATAATAAGTTGCAAGTTTATATACCAAGGTTGTTTTGGCAGCACCATGAGTACCAAAGATAGCAATTCTTTTCATAGCTTTCTTCATTTAAGACTCCTAATTTTAGCTATATTTTAATTTAAAAAAATAAAAAATTATTTTCAAAGTAAATCATTTTTTTTTGATAAAAAATCAAAATATAGCTAGGTTTTCATATTGCATTTTCAAAATTTAAAATTTCGATTTAAACTTTTTCTTCTAGAATAAAGTTCTAAAAGCTAATATAAATAAAAAAAATAGGTTCTTTACATGTTTTCTATTGCTAAATTATTTGGAAGATCTCCTTTTGCACCACTTCAAAGCCATATGGAAAAGGTATCTGATTGTGTGCTTTTATTAGATGATCTTTTTGTGTCATTGAAGAAAAAAAATTATGAAAAAGTATTAGAGATCAAAAAAAGTATTTCAAAAAAAGAACATGTAGCCGATCTTACAAAAAACGATATTCGAAACCATCTTCCCAAAAGTTTATTTCTACCTATTGATAGATTTTCATTTTTAGATATTTTATCTCTGCAAGATTCCTTTGCTGATAAAGCTGAAGACATCGCTGTTGTAGTAACCCTAAAAGAGTTAAAACATTTTGAAGATTTAGAAGGATTTGAAGAGTTTTATAAAAAAAATATTGAATCTTTTATCCTAGCTCATGAAGTGATCAAAGAATTTGATGTATTAATTGAGTCATCTTTTGGAGGAATTGAAGCTGAGAAAGTAAAGAAGATGATAGAAGATTTAGCATTTAAAGAACATGAACTCGATATTTTTGGCTACAATCTTTTAAAAAAGTTATATTCACTCACCGATAAGTTTTCATATTCTACTTTTAATCTTTGGAGCACCATTTTAAAAGAGGTTGGAGAAATTTCTAATATTGCTGAAAAACTAGGAAATAAAATTCGGATGATTTTAGAGCTAAAATAATGGAACTTAAATTTTTAGAATATTTTACACTTTTAATTGGCCTTTATATGGCTTGGAACATCGGAGCTAACGATGTTGCAAACGCTGTTTCTACATCAGTTGGATCAAAAGCTTTAACTTTAAAAAAAGCAGTTGTTTTAGCAGGTATTTTTGAGTTTTTAGGAGCGTATTTTTTAGGAGGTAATGTCTCTAAGACCATACAATCTGGGATTATAAATCCTGAAGTTTTTTCTGGTGATATGATTATTTTTATTTTGGGAATGATCTCTGCTCTTTTTGCAACTAGCGTTTGGTTAAATTTAGCATCATATTTTAAACTTCCTGTATCTACAACTCACGCTATAATTGGAGCTGTAATAGGATTTGGCGCTATTATAGGTGGTGTTCATTCTGTCGATTGGCTACTTGTGTTGTCTATTGCTCTTAGTTGGATAGTAACTCCACTAATTAGTGGTTTTATTGCTTTTTTTGTATTTACTCTTTTACAAAAAAAGATTCTATATGCATTTTCTCCAATCGATGCTACGAAAAAATTTATTCCAGTTGTAGTATTTTTTATTTTTAGTTTTTTTGCTATGAGCATTATTTATGGAAAGCTTACAACTCTTAAGTTAAATCTCTCACTACAACTATCTCTATTTATCT
>JAAKFV010000044.1 GCA_011064875.1 Candidatus Anoxychlamydiales bacterium
CTATTATGCTATCTCCAATATAAGCAAAGTGAGCAGCTGATACATCGACTAATAAAATAGAATTTTTTATTTCAGTAGCATGTCCTATTATACAATTTTTTCCGGTAATTACATTTTCTCTAATATACGCTCCTTGTCTGATTTCAGAGTTCGCTCCAATAATGCAAGGGCCCTTAATATATACGTAAGGTTCAATTAAAGTATTTTCTCCGATAAAGACAAGCTCAGGATTTTCAATATAACAAGTAGAGGGGATTTGAATATTTTTATTGTTACCATTTAAAAAGATATTTTTTAAATAAGCTTTTAAAACTTCTAAAGGAGTCCAAAGATGTTTTATATTTTCAAAAATTCTTTTATGAGAAAACTTTTCTATTTCAAAAAAGTTGTCTATATCAAATATCATATTTCAAAGCTTTGATTAATCAATTTACAATGATAGCTTATTTCAAATATCTAAAGAAAGAAGATATCTTATAAATATTTATCTTATTATTAAGAGAGTGTGGATTTGTTTATAAGTCCTATCTTTTGTCTAGTAAAAACGGATGTTCATAACTTGTCAACGCCTTGATCATAACTCTTAGTTTTAAACAAATTGAGAGTTATCAACACACTTATAAACAATTTTATATAATAGTTTTCAACAGTCTGTTCATAACCTAAATCTGGGTGGTTTTTCTTGAACCTCCGACCTCTTGCCCCCCAGACAAGCACGCTAGCCAAGCTGCGCCACACCCAGAAATTTTTTAAAAATTTTTACAAAAATTTTAACTCTTCTATAAGTAGGTGTCAATTATTAGAAAATTTTGTATAATTTTTACATATAATTTCAAGGGACTTAGATGGATTCAAAAGATTTTTTTATGGAAAAGAGCTGGGCTAAAGTTTTAGCTGGAGAATTTGAAAAAGAGTATATGAAAAATTTACAAAAATTTTTGATATCAGAAATTGAATCAAATCAAATAATTTATCCTCCAAAAGATCTGATATTTAATGCTTTTTGTCAAACGCCATATGACAAAGTAAAAGTGGTAATCGTAGGTCAAGATCCCTATCATGGAAAAGGCCAAGCTCACGGTTTATCTTTTAGCGTGCCAAAAGGAATAAATTCTCCACCATCTTTAAAAAATATATTTCAAGAGCAGATTAAAGATGTTGGAATCAAAATGCCTATAATGGGTGAATTAACTCATTGGGCTAAACAAGGAGTTTTATTATTGAATGCAACTTTAACCGTTAGAGAGTCTTCGCCAAAATCACATTATGGAAAAGGTTGGGAGATTTTTACAGATAAGGTAATTGATATTTTATCAAAGAGTAAAAAACCTATTATTTTTTTACTCTGGGGAAAGTCTGCAAAAGAAAAGTTATTTAATGCTTTTATTGATAGAGAAAATACACATCATTTAATTTTAACAGCAGCGCATCCATCTTTTTATTCAGTTGCTGGATTTTTTGGCTGCAAACACTTTTCTAAAACTAATGAATTCTTAATTAAAAATAATATTAAACCAATTGATTGGCAAATAGCTTGAAGTGATAAGAAAAAATCATTATCCTAGTTTAAGAGAGGTTCAATGAAAACAACTGCTAAGAGAAGATTTTCTTTTTTTTCTATTTTATTTACGTTTTTTGTAGATAATTTAGGATGGTCTATTGTTTTTCCAATTTTTGCACCGCTGTTTTTAGATCCTCAAAATCTTGTTTTTTCAGCAGACGTTTCTTTTGCCGCAAGAACAACTCTTTTAGGTGTTTTTTTAGCTGCATTTCCTTTTGCTCAATTTTTTGGGGCTCCCTTGCTTGGTGAGTTTGCAGATAGGTCTGGTAGAAAAAAAGCTTTAGTTTTATCTATTATTTTAACATGTGTAGGATATCTAATTAGTGCATGGAGTATCCATGAAAGTAATTTAGTTTGGCTTTTTATTGGAAGAATTGTAACTGGAATCTTTTCTGGTAATCTATCTGTTTGTTTAGCTGCAATTTCAGATTTATCTTTAACTGAAAAAGCAAAGGCTAAAAATTTTGGGTTTTTATCAGTTTTAGCGGGATTTTCATTTATTATTGGAGCTTTTATTGGAGGAAAATTTTCAGATTCGACGATTTCAACTCTGTTTACGCCGGCTATACCACTCGCTATTGCTGCTGTTTTATCATTTATAAATTTTTTCTTTATCGTTTTTGCATTTAGAGAACCTAAAGATAAAAGACACTATGTAAAATTCGATTTTTTAGAAGGGATGCATAACATTCAAAAAGCTTTAAAAACTAAAAATATTAAAACAATATATGTAATATATTTTTTATTTGTTTTTGCCTGGACTATTGTTTTCCAATTCTCCCCCGTTTTAGTTATTAAAAAATTTCATTTTACTAATTCTCAAATAGGAGATTTAGCAGCTTTTATGGGGATATGCTGGGCGATTGGATCTTGGCCCTTAAATAAGCTGTTATCTAAATGGTTTTCCCCCTTAAGAATTTTAGATGTAGCATTTTTGATCTTTACAGTTTTATGTGGTCTTGTTGCATTTCCTAAAGATGTATCTGGTGTTATCTTAATTTTAGGGGCATGTGTGGTAATAGGAGGTCTTGCTTGGCCTCTTTGTACAACAGTTATATCGAATAGAGCTCCGGAGAGAATGCAAGGGAAAATTATGGGTATAAGCCAGTCGATGCAAGCCTCTGCAATGGCCATCTCTCCAATTATTGGTGGACTTTTTGATCGAGTTCACATATATTTACCATTTTTGGTAGCAGCATTTGCAAGCTTGATTGCTGGAATTATTTATTTTAAAGCAAAAGTTTAAAAATTATTTTTTAATCTTTGATAAAGGAGAAAGATATAATGACAAATACCCAAGCAAATGAAAAAGAAAAAATAGCAGAAGAAAAAAAATACTCCGAGAAAAAACCTCTAAAGGATGTGCTTTCTTCTTATTTAGAAAAAAAACAAAATGAAAAATCGATAAAGAAAATAAAAAAAGATTTATCAGAGCTAAAGCTTAACTTTACAAAAGCAAAAACAAGCTTTGAGACTTTGATAGAAGTTCAAAAAAAATTAAATTTGGCTTATAACAATATAAGTGATGCAAAAAATGGCGAAAAAAAACAAAACCAAGATAATTAAAACTCTTTTTATCTTTCTTATAATCTTATCTTTAGCATTTTTAAGATATTTTTATGTTAAAAGTACGAAACCTAAAGAAATGAACGAGGTTATCTCTACAAAATATATAGATATTGCTGCTTTAGATAATCAAAAAATATCAAAAATACATTTCAAAGAGAAAGATTTTGTAAAAAAACAAGACCTGCTTCTTGAATTTGATATAACAGAAATCAAAACAAAAATAAAACATATCAAAACAAAAATTGATTATGAAAATGAAAAGTTAAATCTTTTAAAATTTGAAGAAGAAAAAGCTTTAGAAACCTATTTGAATTCTAAAAAAGATGATAAATTTGATCTAAAAGAAGTGCATTCTAATCTAAAAAAATTAGAAAAAAATCAATTATTATTTAAGATACAAAAAGCTAAAATTAATATGTTTTTAGCTGAACTGGCCAGAGTTAAAAATGAGAAGAAAAAAGCTTTTATTTATAGCCCTATAGATGGTCAGATAGTAGAAAATTTTACATATATTGGCAAAACCACGTTTGAAAAAGAAAAATTACTTTCTATATCTGATCAAAAATAATTTTAATAAAGCTCTAAATTTTTTATTACAGAGTAAATGATTCACAAGCAAGATAGCCTTTTCATAATCGGGTAAATGGCATTTTATCAAAAAACGACGAGGGTTATTTTTTACAAGCGTCTTATAGTAAGAGGCTTGGTGTGGAGCAGGGTTGGTTTGTAATTTTACTTCAAAATGACATTTGTTAATCTTGAGTAAATATATTGAGCGCTGTAAACTTACTATAAAATGACATTTTAATGAATGAAACTCCAAAACAGCTTTTTGATTCCATAAACGCACTTTTTGAAAACGTTTCTCTAAAAGAGCTAAAAACAATTAATTTAGAGCTCTCTAAAAAATATAAAAAACAAAAACACAATTTTTTTTCATCTGATAAAGAGAGGCTCTCATATATTGCATCTCGAATGCCGGCAACCACAAAAGCTATAGAGTACTCGTTGAATGAAATAAAAAATATTACCCCAAAAATAAGCATAAAATCAGTTTTGGATTTAGGCTCGGGTTCCGGGGCTACTCTCTGGGCTTTACTTTCTATTTTTACTTCAGAAAACGGAAAATTAAAAACAGATTTTCCAAGAACATTCTTAGTTGAAAAAGATGAAAAAATGATTTTTTATGCAAAAGAGCTATTAAAAAATGTGAAAGGAATATCGAAGAAAGTAACTTTCGGGAAAAACGATATATTAAGAGTAAAAAATTATGATTTTGATCTTCTAATGCTCTCATATGTTGCAAATGAGTTAAAAAATTTTCAAATTGATAAAATTATAAAAAGATGGGTTTTTTCAAAATCAAAAGTAATTGTTTTTATAGAGCCTGGAACTAAATATGGATTTAAAAACATTAAATATATTCGAGATTTTTTAATTAAAAAAGGATGTAATCTAATAGCTCCTTGCCCAAACACTTTAAAATGCCCAATGCCAAAAAATGATTGGTGTCATTTTTATGTAAGAGTTAAAAGATCAAAAATCCATAAATATTTAAAAGGTGGAACTCTTGGATATGAAGATGAGAAATTTTCATATGTCATAGCTACAAAAGAAAAAGTAAAATATCCAAAAGCTAGAATACTCAGATTTGTAAAAAAAACAAAACAAGATATTTCTTTTACTCTTTGCAAAGATGGAAAAGTTTTGAATGAAAAGGTTTCAAGAAAAGGTAAAAAAAGAGATAAAATAATAGAAAAACTAAATTGGGGGGATGTTTTCGATGTTTAAGGGTTCAATGGTAGCATTAGTTACGCCTTTTAAAGAAGATGGATCTTTAGATGAAAGTTCTCTAAAAGACCTAATTAAGTGGCATCTAGATGCCAAAACAGATGCTATAGTACTCTCGGGTACAACAGGCGAGAGTCCAACTCTTTTAGATGATGAAAAATTTCGGATCTTTAAAATAGCCCTCAAATTAGCTAAAGGCAAAACAAAAATAATTGCAGGAACTGGTACTTATTCAACTGAGAAATCAAAGTTTTTAACAAGAAGAGCAAAAGAAATAGGTGTAGATGGAGTTTTGGTTGTAATTCCTTATTATAACAAACCCCCAATTGAAGGTCTGATAAAACATTTTGAAGAAATTGCAAAAGAAAAACTTCCAATCATTTTATATCATCATCCTGGTAGAACAGGAACAAAACTATCGATAGACTCATTTATAAAACTTCAAAAAATAGATCAAATTGTAGCTATTAAGGAAGCGTCTGGCTCTTTGGAAATTGCAAAAGAATTGATAGGTAAAACCCGTTTTGATGTTTTATCTGGCGATGATCCTTTAACAATAGATATGATAAAATTAGGTGCTAAAGGTGTTATTTCCGTTGTTGCAAATGTTATTCCTAAAGAGTTCAAAAAAATTAATGATCTTTGTTTAAATGGGGATTTTGAAAAAGCTCAAAATCTGTATGATGAGCATAAAGATTTGATAGATTCCATGTTTTTACAAACAAATCCTATCTGCGTAAAGTATGCTCTTAACGTTTTAAATAAATGTAAAGCCTATTTTAGACTTCCTTTAATAAAGCCAAAAGAAAAAAATCGTAAAATAATTTCAAAGATTATTCAAAAATATAATTAACTAAAATATAAAAAAAAGATCGAAGCTTTTTCTTTACTATATAACGCGCGTGTTATATTTAAAATTATAGAGGAAGGAAGATCTTATTTTTTTATGAAATATATAAAATTGTTAATAATTTTACCTATTTTATTATTCGCTAATCCTCAAAATCCTCAAGTAATTTCAGGAGATATAAATTTTTCTTCATCTTCAAATCATCTCCATATAGAAGCCTCTGATAAAGCTATTATCAATTGGGATAGTTTTTCTATTGATCAAAATGAAATTACAAAATTTAGCCTGCCGTCTTCTCAGGCAGCTGTTTTAAATCGAGTAATTGGTCAAGATATTAGTAAGATAAGTGGTTTATTAGAATCTAATGGCGTTATTTATTTAATCAACAAAAATGGAATTTTTATCGATAGTGGTGGCTTGATAAATGTGGCGGGTTTTTTAGCTTCGACGCTTGATTTAGACAACAAGCAATTTTTAGCCGGATCAGAGATTGTTTTTACAAATCCAAATGAGAGTAGCGTTATCAATATCGGAAAAATTAATGCATTTGATGGAGATGTGATTGTTTTAGCTCATAGCATAATAAATGAAGGCGAGATTTCAGCTAAAACTGGGGAGGTTAATCTCTCTGCTGCTAAAAAAATATTATTAATGCCAGATAATCAAAAAAAATTAGTTATTCAAATATCAGAAGAGAGCTCATCTAAAATTGATCAAAAAGGAATAATTAAAGCAGCTGAAGTAAAATTATCAACTGATGGCAACCCTTATTCCGCTGCTATTAATAATGAAGGCTGGATCGATGCCTTAGGAACTGAAGAGATTGATGGAAAAGTTTATTTGGTTGCCCAAGAAGGTGATATTTTCGATACTGGGAAGATCACAGCTCAAAATAAAGATGAAACAGGTGGAGATGTTTTTCTTTTAGGAAAGGGTGTTAGAGTTTATGAAGATGCTGAAATTAATGTATCTGGTAAAAAAGGAGGAGGCACAATTTTATTAGGAGGAGATTATAAAGGAAATAATCCAAATATTTTTAATGCCGATAAAACATTTGTAGAAAAAAATGCAAAGATTTATGCCGATTGTTTAGATGATGGAAATGGTGGAAAAATTATTCTTTGGAGTAATAATGCAACGGTGTTTTATGGAAAAATTTCAGCTGAAGGAGGACATACTTTTGGTGATGGTGGATTTGTTGAAATATCTTCAAAAGGTTATTTAGAACCCAGAGGTCTAGTTACAACATTAGCGCCTAATGGAAAGACCGGAACTCTTCTTTTTGATCCAGCAAACATTACGATTTCGAATGTTGGAGGAGCTAACTCAAATATGAATGAGGATGGAGCAAGTCCTACCAATACAGTATGGGCGGATCCCGATCCTGGAGTGTTGTTACTCTCCACAGGAGGGGGAATTGGGGGGCTTTTAAATATTCTTCTACCTGCCAACAATATTGTATTAGATTCAACAGCGGGGGCAGCTGCGGGAATTGGTACTATCACTGTTGATGCAGATGTTGGTACGACCATAGGTACAACCGTTTTCGTATTAGATGGGACTACTAACAATGATTTAACTTTCAATGCTTTTGCTGATATTATAGTAAATGGAGCTATAAGTGTGACATCGGCTTACACGAGTAATTTGAAGTTTACAGCGGGAGATACTGCTAGCGTAGGGGTAAGTCCGACAATAGATGTAAATGCGCCTATTCAATTCGCTGCAGGTTCTACAGGTAATTTTACTATGGAAATTGACCCTTCAAATATAAATGATGGTCTTATAAGTATAGATGCTCCTATAACATTTAATTCTACAGGAACACTTACTATTGATGCATCAGGAGGAGCTAGTTTAACGACTGGCAATGTTACTATCGCAGATACTATTACATTAGCTGATGCGGCATCACTCGCAATTTCAGCAAAAAATAATGTTACCATTACAAATTTAGTAAAATATGATGATACTACGACACCTTCAACTAGTGGTATTTCGGTTACAACAACATCGGGAGATTTGATAGTTGGAACAGGGACATCTTCCTCTCAGCTAGGTTGTAATAATGGAACAACCACTTTAACAATTGCAGGAGATTTAACAGTTCTTGGAGGAAATGCTAATAATGAGTTTTCACAAATCGGTTTTGAAACAGGAACTATCGATGGAGATATTACTATTAATGTGGATGGAGATCTTTTAGTTCAAGGAGGATCTTTTACTAATTGCTATGCTGCAATCGGTCATGGAGATGGTAGGGCTGGTGGCGCTGGAGGAACTAGAGCTGGGGATATAACGATATCTGGAAATGCTAATACCCTAAATAGCCTTCAGTTATTAGGAGGAACAAGCTCTAATTGTTTTGCACAAATTGGTCATATTAGAGAAGATACAGGCGCTATTACTATTACAACAGCAAGGGGCGATATCTCAGTTACAGAAATAAATGGACAAATCTTACTTCAAGGTTCTGTTGATGCTGATCAGTCATATGCTATGATTGGTCATGGTGGAAAATCTACTACTACTGCAGATACATATAGGGGAAATGTAACGGTTGCAATGACTAGTACATCATCAGCTGATATTAAATTAACAGCTGGAACATTCGATGAGAGTTTTGCAAGCATTGGTCATAAAGCCTTTGCTAATGCTGCTACTGTTACCATAAAAGATATTATAACGCCTATAGATATTGCTGTGACAAGCAATAACAATATTGTTCTTTCAGCCAACGATTCTTCTGAGTCAAGCATTGGAGCTAGAGTGATTGGAACCAATAATGGATCTGGCGATATTGAAATAGATCAAATGACAATCACAACAAATAATAGTGGAAATGTTCTAATGAATACGATTTCTACAGCTGCAGATTTTCATGGAAATATTATTGGAGCTTTTTCAGGAACGGGAACCTCTCTTCCTTTGACTACTGTGGGAACAGCAAAAGTAGATAATTTAACTTTAACTCTTGGAGGCGGTCTTTCTTTAGATGCTGGACTTCAAACAGGTAGTGCGCAAATTTATAATTTGATAACGAATGGCTCCGGAGCTGTTACCCCTAGCGCGGCGCTTATCGTTACTGCTGCAAGTGCAGCTATAACTGTTCAAGGCGGTGGAGGATTTTCAAGTATAGATAGTAAATCAGCATTAACTCTCACAGCAACAGCCGGTCAAGTTTCCATAACCGCTCCAGTTGGAACAGATACAAATCGAAATGCTTCATTAGTAGGTAGGGGCAATACTGCAATCACAGGTACAAATGTATTTTTAAGAGGAATTAATTCTGGACCTGATGCATCGATAACAACAACATCTGGAACTTTATCGGTTTCCTCAACATCAACGAACATCGAACTTTCTGATAATAGTTTTATAGATCACTTAGGCACAGGCGCACCTGGAGCTGTTACTATAGATGCAAATTCTACTGGAATGGGAGAGTTAACTATAGGGGCAGGATCCTTTATCAGAAATCAATCCGTTGCAAATGTTGATGTTGACTCTGGAAATAGAATATCACTGTTAGCTGGAACAGCAGGAAGCGCTAGTATAATTTCAAATTCAACTTTAAACGTAAATGCTGGTGAAAATTTACTATTGATTGGATCAGATAATGGAGCAGCTCAAATAACCGCTACAGATACAGCTGTAATTGGTGCTAGGCATTATATCTTAAGAGGGGGAACTACTTTGACAAATAATGCTCAGATAAGTGCTTCATCGGGCAATCTAACAATTACAGCTGCCGATGATGTTTTAATGGAGCATAACGCCAAAATTACCATTTCTGCTGGAACGGGCAATCTAATAATAGATATTAATCCTGGAACTGGACAAGACGGTGATTTAAAACTATTGAATAGTGCTGACATAAGTAACGCTGGAACTGGCGATGTGACAATAGATGTTGGAAGCAATGCTTTTATTCAATCAGGTTATGAAGGTGGGGTAACTCTTACAACAGCAGGAGCTACTTCTAGTTTAAGCCTGATTGTCGTCGAAGATTTAAGAGTTACCGCTACAGACGAAGGCGCTGCTACAATCAGAGGGGCAGCACAAACAACTCTAAGCTGTAGAAATATGTCACTTACTGGAACATCAGATACTACAGGTGCATTTGTTAGAAGCACAGGAGGACTATTAAGCATTACAACTACAGAATCTTTATTATTAGATATCCATGGACATATTATATTATCTTCAGGGATAAAACCTCTAACGATAACAACTGGAACATCTGGCTCGGGAGATTTAATATTGTTAGATCGTTCAATAATAGATAATATGGGAACAGGACTTACAACATTAACATCTAATAGCAATTTTAGCATAATTTCAGGAAGCGAAGGAGATTCAAGAATAAATACTCTAGGTGCCATAGATTTAAATGTAACAGGATCTATTTTAATTTATTGTGCTGAAGGAGGAAATAGTTTTATTTCCGGCGCTGGAAATATCGATGTTGCTTGCAGAAATATTGCCATCAATGGAGAAACTCCATCGAATTTTTCTTATATAACAACAACTTCTGGAAACATTGAAGTTATTTCTCAAAATGATGTGAAATTGTTCTCCAATTCATTTATTAATAATACTGGATCAGGAAGCGTCACTTTGGTTATAGATCAACAACAGCCAACTCCTCCAGGTATTGGTCCTGGTAGATTTTTATTGGGAGGAGATTCTTATATAAATACTTCAGGAGGAACGGTAGGCATATTTACTGCATCACCTTCTCAAAATAGTGTTCAAGGCAAAATAAATGGCGCAGAGTTATCGCAAAATAATCCGCTGCAAAATCAAGTTTATAATACCTATTTTAGCTCTTACTCTGGAGCGTTGGGCTCTCCTTTTACAATATTTTATAAAATTAATGGTGTAAGCCCTAATGCTTTGAATCTATTGAGTTTTATCAGCGCAGAGGTGAATCAAATATTAGAAGAAAAGGAATTTGCTGTTTTAGAAACACAATTCTATGAATTTAAAGTGCCATCTAAACACTTACCAATAAAAGAATTTTATGTCCCTATTTATAATATTTATCCAAACTACAAGTATCCATTGTTCATAAATAAATATAATGTTACGCTTCCAATGTATGACTAATCATTTTAATATCTCTAATGATTAAATTTTTTTTATCAGTATTTATTTTTTTTGTTCTCGGTAATTGTTTTACAAATGAATATGATTATGAAAAATTATTTTTCGGAAAAAAAAATAATGTTTTAGATTTAGGTGATCAAGATAGTAACCAATCAGAAGCTCAGCAAGATCTAGAATCTAATACGGATGATTCTTTAGATGAACAAACTGATAACAGATCTGGAATTCTTGTCGATACTTTAAAAGGTATTGTTTTGATTGGATCCTTAGAAGATTTAAAAATAGATACTGAAAATATTCAAGGCGTAGTAATAGATAATGTTGATGTTCCTGGAAATGTTAATGAGCTTAAAGAAAAATTAAAAGCGGTATATTTAAATAGAGCTTTAACAAAAGAAGTAATATATGCGATCAAAAAAGAAATTATCGCATATTATAAATATTATGATCGGCCTGTTGTTACTGTTTTGATTCCCAAGCAAAATATATCCGATAAAGTTCTGCAAATAATAATATTAGAGAGCAAAATAGATAAAATTTATGTCAAAAATAATAAACATGTATCATCTAGAAAAATTTTAAACACTCTTAGATTCGAACCAAAAGACTATATTAATACCGATACATTATTAACAGATATTTATTTGATAAATAAAAATCCATTTTTAAATGCAAACGCAATATTAAAACCGTCGGATAAAAAACACAAAACAGATGTTGAGATATTTATTGAAGACATTAAGCCATGGAGGATATATGGGGGCGGAGATAATAGCGGCACAAAATTTTCAGATGAAAATCGATATTTTGTAGGTTTTAATCTTGGTAATTTATTTAGTTATAATCATATGTTTTCTTTTCAATATATAGCTTCTGATGATTTTAAAAAGTTTATTGCTTATACCGGCAATTACACAATGAACTATCAGAAATTTTCTTTAATTGTTTTCGGAGCATATTCCAAAACCAAACCAAATTTAGTTGGTTTAACTTCTAAAGGAAAATCTTCTCAAGTAAGTGTGAGAGTTGAAAAACCGATTGGTAAGGTATATCTTCCCTTGCAACAAGTATTTGTTTCAGGCTTTGATTATAAAACTTCAAATAATAATATAACGGCAGTTCAAGAGATTACAAAAGTAACTATTTCCAATGCTGCTGATCTTACCCAATTTATCCTTGGGTATAAAGTTATGTTAAATTCGTTTGCTCATAATTTATATAATTTAAATGAGTTATACATTTCCCCTGTCAAATGGTTAACTCATCAAACAGACAATCGATATAATGCTCTGCATCCTGGAGCTATTGTAAAATATGTATATTTTAGAATGGTTTTAGATTATGCATATTCTTTTTATAAACAGTGGAAGGTACATGCAATATTAAGAGCTCAAACATCATCTGCAAATCTTTTACCGTCAGAACAATTTGATCTTGGTGGTCAAGATACTATTAGAGGATATGAAAATAGATTAGTTACAAGAGATAACGCAATTTTAATAACTGGTGAAATTAGATCTAGTCCTTATAGTATTTTAAGATACAAGTTAAAGAAAGCAAAAGATGAATTGATTCTAGTTGGTTTTTCTGATTTTGGATATGGAGCTGATCATAAAGATATAAACAATAAAGGACATTCTCTACTATCTATTGGAGCTGGTATTAGATATACGATAAGTAACAATTTTTTAGCTAGATTTGATTGGGGATATCCGATTTTAAAAGTTTTGAATAACAAAAATTCTAAAATTTATCTAACAGCTACTGTAAGTTATTAGATAACTTCAAAGATAATTACTAATAAAAATCTATTTTAACCCTTGCAACTCTTATAGTTTTTTAAGTCTCGCAATAATATCTAAAATTTCTTTTTTTTGAGCATTATTTGGTTTAAATAAAGGATGTGAAAAAAGAGATTTTAATCTTCTAAGAGTTGTAATTGCTTGATCTGCAATATTTGGCTGTCTTTTATCATCATGAGATAGAGGAAATAGTTTTCTTATCACAGATAATATTTCTTGTTTTGATTGACCTTTATAGTTTTGTACTATGTCTTGTTTTTTTTCTAAATCCCCTCCTCTGCTAGCGAGTGTATAGATAGCTTGGCGAGGCATAGAATCTATT